>JBAWFB010000118.1:0-22715 GCA_049591495.1 Solirubrobacteraceae bacterium | reverse complement strand
CCCGGCCAGGCCACCAGCCGCTGGTGGAAGGAGGAGCGCCAGGGTGTGTTCAACGACTACAACCAAACCGCCCGCGACCGGACCGTCGCCTCTGCTTACTCCGTGCGCGCGGTACCCGACGCACGCGTGTCGTGTCCGCTGGAATGGGAGGAGGTCGCCGACGTGGAGCCCGACCAGCTGCGCCTCGACACCGTGCCCGCGCGCCTACGTGAGCGAGGTGACCCGTCCGCCTCGATCGATGAGCACGCTGGCTCGCTGGCGGCACTGCTGGAGCTTGCCGCGCGCGATGAGCGCGAGGGGCTCGGTGACGCTCCGTGGCCACCCCACTTCCGCAAGCAGACCGGCGAGCCGCGTCGTGTGCAACCCAGCAGGGCCAAGCAACGATGAGCATCCGGCGAACAGGCACCGCGGATCGAGTGTCCGTCTTGATGAGACACGTTTCAGAGAGATGACCCTTCCTCTCGATCCACCTGTCGCTCCCGCGCTGGCGCTCTCACGTAAGGCTCTGCCGGACGGCGAGGAGTACGTGTACGAGGTCAAGCTCGACGGATTCCGCTGCATCGCTTTTGTCGATGGGGAGGAGGTGTTTTTGCAGTCGCGCAACGGCAAGACACTGCATCGCTACTTCCCTGAGCTCACGTTCCCGCAGGGTCGCTACGTGCTTGACGGAGAGATCGTCGTGCGTGGTGCCGACGGACGCGAGGATTTCGACGCGCTCGGCCAACGTGTGCACCCGGCGGCTTCCCGGATCGAACGCCTCTCGGCCGAGACGCCCGCGGTGTACGTGGCGTTCGACCTGCTCGCCCACGACGACAGCACGCTGCTGGAGCAACCGTTCGCCCAGCGTCGTGCTGCGCTGGAGCGATTGCTGTCGGGCGCCGGTTTCAAGGACGCTCCGGTCGAGCTGATCTCATCGGTCGCCACCGCCGCCGAGGCGGAGCACTGGCTGCGTGAGGCCGAGGGCGTGATCGCCAAGGAACGCTCCGCGCCTTACCTGCCAGGTCAGCGCAAGGGGATGGTCAAGGTCAAGCGCACCCGCACGGTCGACGCCGTGGTCGCCGGCTGGCGTCCCGGCAAGGAGGCCAACACCGTGGGAGCTCTGATCCTCGGCCTGTACGACGGCGAGCAGTTGCGCGTCGTGGGTCACTGCTCGGGTCTCACAGCCAAGACCAAGCGCGAGCTGGTCGGCACGCTCGCTCCGTATGAGACGGGCGAGCGCGGCTCGGCCGACCCCAGCCGCTGGAGCGCAGGGCGCGATCTGGAGTGGGTCGCGCTGCGCCCCGAGTTGGTGGTCGAGATTGACTTCGACCACGTTTCCGCTGGGCGCATCCGCCACGGGGCGAAGCTCAAACGCTGGCGTGAGGACAAGCCGCCGCGAGAGTGCACGTTCGATCAACTCGCCGGCTGACGCTGGGGACAGGCCGGGCAAGGGCCCGGATGGTCCGGGCAGGACGTGAGAAACGCGCAAAGTGGCAAGCCAGAGGCTGTCTCCGGCCTGACCCACACCGACCGGATACGCTGCCGGTATGAGCGAGGACAGCACCGGGACCGTCACGGTCGCCGAGGAGGAGTACCTGCAGATCCTCTTCTGGCTGCACGAGGCCGGCCTGCCGATGACCGGCGCCAACGTCGCTCGCGCCATGCAGCTGTCGGCGCCCACCGTGCATGAGATGGTCGGGCGGCTCGAGCGCGACGGCTACATCACGCGCGACGCGCACCGCGCGATCGCGTTCACGCCGACCGGCGAGCGCCACGCCGAGGAAATCGTACGCCGCCACCGCCTGATCGAGCGCTTCCTCACCGACGTGCTCGGTGTGCCCTGGGACGAGGTCCACGAGGAGGCCGAGCGGCTCGAGCACGCGATGTCGCCGGTGCTGGAGCAGAAAATGCTCGAGGCGATCGGCGACGCCAAGACCTGCCCCCACGGCCACCCGATCGTCGCAGGCGCGCGGCTGGCGGGCGTACCGCTCGCCGACGTGCAGGTCGGCGCCACGGTGCGCATCCTGCGCTTCGAGAACGAGGCCGAGGACCTGCTGCACTACCTGAAGGCCTCCGGCATCGAGCCTGGCATGGAAGGCACGCTCACCGCCCACGACGACGAGCAGGTGGTCGTCGAGACAGCCGACGGTCAGCGCTGTGTGCTCACACCCAGTGTCGCCGAGACAGTCTCTGTCACAGCCGACCCTTCCCCGCCACCCCGCACCGCATTGCCCGAGGCGCTGGTCCTGGGTCAGCGCTACGGCAGATAACTACAGCGCGGCAGGTAACTACAGCGAGCGGAACGCTTCGGCGAGGAGCCGCACGCCCTCGTCGATCTGCTCCGGAGTCACACCCGAGTACGCCAGCCGCATGGTGTTCTCGCCGCCCTCCAGCAGGAAGTCGGTGCCCTTCACAAACGCCACCCCCAACTCGCCGGCGGCGGTGAACAGCGCGTTCACATCGGTGCCCTGTGGCAGCTCCACCCACATGAAGTATCCGCCCTCCGGGGTCACGAACTTGGCCTCCGGCAGTTCGCGGCGCAGAGCCTCCTGCAACGTCAGCGCGCGCTTTGCCAGCGCGGTCCTCACGGTCTCGATCGAACGGTCGATCGCGCCCGAAGCGCAAAACTCATACACGATCGCCTGCGACACCATGTTCGGCGAGATGTAGGTATTCGTGGCCAGTTTCGCGATCTGCCCGATCAGCTCGGCCGGTCCTACGAGGTATCCAACGCGGATTCCGGGACACACCGTCTTTGAGAACGATGATGCGTACACCACGCGCTCCGGGTCCAGCGACAGCATCGTCGGCAGCTTCTCGCCGCGGAAGTGAAGCTCGACGTACGGGTCGTCCTCGAACACGACGAACTCACGCTCAGCCGCGAGCTTCAAAAGCGCTTCGCGCTTGGCAAGCGACAGCGTGTAGCCGGCGGGGTTCTGGAAGTTCGGGATGATGTGCGCCAGCTTCGGCCGCACCGCCGCCTCCCCGTTCAACAGCGCAGCCAGCGCATCGGTGTCGATCCCGTCCGGCTCCAGCTCCACAGGGTGCACCTTCGCTCCGCGTGCGCGCAGCGACAGCAGTGTGCGGTCATACGTCGGGCGCTCCACGATCACGTCATCGCCGCTTTTGACGAGCTGCTCAAACAGGAACGCGTCGGCCTGCATCGAGCCGTTGGTTACCAGCACGCGCTCTGGCTCCACGCCGTGCTTGTCGGCGATCCACGCGCGCAAACGCGGGTAGCCGATCGAGGTTCCATACGCGGTCGTCCCCGCCGGGTCGCTCTCAAAGGCGCGCACCGCCGCGTCCTTCAGACCCTGCACGTCAACTATGTCCAGCGACGGCGCGCCGCGAGCAAACGAGATCATGGAGGCGACATCCTATGACGGCGGACGCAAAGACAGCAGTCTGCTGTACTCGTCGATCAGCTCGTCCATCGTGCGCTGCATCTTTTCCTTGAAGCGCACGAGGTCCGCCACGTCGATCTCCTCGCGCTCGGGCGGTGTCGATGCGTACGGGTGGTGTGGTTGCGGCAGCGGCGGGGGCAGCGGGGGCTCCGGCGGGGAGGGCCAGGACGGGATATGCGGCTGTGGTGGGTTGGATGCCTCCGGCGGGGAGGGCCAGGACGGAGCATGTGGCTGTGGTGGGTTGGATGCCTCCGGCGGCGATGGTGGTGTGGGTATCTCTCCATACGCCGTCTCGCGCACCTCAACCGTCCAGTCGCGTTCGACCGTTGTGCCTGCCTGCGCCGGCACTTCCTCGCCTCCCCACACCCCGGGGCCGCCGAACGCATTGTCGACCGCCGTCTCCTCCACGCGTGCTTCGTCTCCGTCCAGGGTGTCCCCTTGCTGGGAGTGCGTGTTGCTTTCGTGCCCAGCGAATCCGGCCACCAGCTCGACAGCCTCGTCCACCAATTTTCCCGGCACGTTCGCGGGCTCCTCCCGCCTGTCTGCGGCCTGGGATGACCTGTCGTTAGATGCGGCGCGCGTGTCGCGATGTCCGATCGAGGTCAGCTCACGCTCCAGCTCCTGCAGCTTCAGCTCCAGCTCGCCCAGCGTCTTTGCAACCTCCTGATCCACGCCCTTAGCGTAGCTGCTGGCCGGTCGTCGATGCCGCCGTGTGCCCCGGATGGGATGCCGTGCGCCCCAAACCCCCACTGGGGGCGGGCGGGCATCGATCAACGATCGGCTGGCACTCCGCCGAGGATCTCGATCGCGATCTCCGCGACTTCAGTCGGAGTGCGTCCGACGCGCACGCCCTTCGCCTCCAGCGCGAGCGCCTTCGCGGCCGCCGTGCCCGCCGAGCCCGACACGATCGCGCCCGCATGGCCCATCTGCTTGCCTGCCGGCGCGGTGAAGCCCGCTATGTAGGCCACCACCGGCTTGCTCACCGACTCTGAGATGTACTCGGCCGCCTCCTCCTCGGCAGACCCTCCAATCTCACCCGACAGCACGATCAGCTCGGTCTGGGAGTCGGCCTCGAACAACTCGATGATGTCCACAAACGATGAGCCCGGCACCGGATCCCCGCCGATCCCCACGATCGAGCTGCACCCGAACCCAGCCTGGGCGATCTCGTTGCCGATCTGGTAGGTCAGCGTGCCCGAGCGCGACACAACGCCCACGTTGCCCTCTTTGAAGAACGACGCCGGAATGATCCCCACGTTTGCCTTGCCCGGCGACAGGATTCCGGGGCAGTTCGGGCCGATCAACCGCGTGTTCGGATAGTCACGCTTCAGCGTGTTGTACACGCGCAGCTCGTCATGCGCCGGGATTCCCTCGGTGATCGCGATCACCAGCTCCACGCCCGCGGCCGCCGCCTCGAGGATCGCGTCGGCGGCGAACCTCGGCGGCACGAAGATCATCGCGGTGTTCGGCTGTGCCTCGCTCGCAGCCTCTCCCCAGCTGTTGAACACAGGGATGCCCTCGACGTCCTGGCCGCCCTTGCCCGGCGTCACCCCACCGACCACGTTCGTGCCGTAGTTCCTGTTGTTGAGTGTATGGAACGAGCCCTCTTTGCCGGTGATCCCGGCGACCGCCAGCCGTGTGTCCTTGTCGACGAGAATGCTCATGCCGCGCCCGCCAGCTCCACGACCTTCTGAGCCGCCTCGTTCATCGTCCTGGCCGCGTGCACGTTGGGCAGTTTGGCCTCCTGCAGCAGCTTGCGGCCCTGCACGTCGTTGGTGCCGTCCAAGCGCACAACGAAAGGGATGGAATTCCCACCCGCCCCGATCTCGCCAAACGCGGCGATCAAGCCGTTGGCGACCTCGTCGCAGCGCGTGATACCGCCAAAGATGTTGAACAACACCGCTTTCACGGACTCGTTGGCAAGGATCAACTCGACGGCCTGCTTGACCTTCGCCGCATCCGAGCCTCCGCCCGCGTCGAGGAAGTTGGCGGGCTCGCCGCCGGCCTGCGCGACCACGTCGAGCGTGGACATCACCAGCCCGGCCCCATTCCCGAGTATGCCGATGTCGCCGTCGAGCTTCACGTACTGCACGCCCTGCTCTTTCGCGCGACGCTCGATCGGATCTTCGTTCTCGCTATCCGACAATCCCTCGTTCTCGGGATGGCGGTACAGCGCGTTGCCGTCCAACGACACCTTGGCGTCCAGCGCCTTCACCTTGCGCTCCGGAGTCACGATCAGCGGGTTGATCTCCGCCAGCGTCGCGTCCTCCTTCAGCCACACCTCGTACAACGCCACCAGCGCGTCGGCCACCCCGTCGATCACGTCGCTGTCGGCTCCGCCGCGGGTCGCGATCTCGACGGCCTCCTCGCGCGAGAGCCCGTTCAGTGCATCCACGTGGTGGCGCACCAGCTTCTCCGGGCTCTGCTCGGCGACCTGCTCGATCTCCACACCCCCCTCGACGCTGAAGATCACCAGCGGCTGCAAGGCCTGCCGGTCCAACAGCACCGACGCGTAGTACTCGGTGGCGATGTCCGACGCGTGCTCGATCCACACCGTGCGCACGGTGTGGCCCTTGATGTCCATCCCAAGAATTTTCTGGGCGTGCTCGCGCGCCTCGCTCTCATCCGCGGCGAGCTTCACGCCACCGGCCTTACCGCGTCCGCCGATCAGCACCTGCGCCTTCACCGCAACCGGGTAGCCCACCTCGTTGGCGGCCGCCACGGCCTCCTCGACGGTGGTCACCGCCCTGCCGTCCGACACCTCCAACCCGTGACGGGCGAACAGTTGCTTGCCTTGGTACTCGAGCAGGTCCATATGCGGCGCGAGACTCTAGTGGATTTGAGTCCCAATGGATCGGAGCCCACCCCCCCGCAACGCGCGCCGAGGCGTGGGCAAGGCATAATGCCCGCCCGATGCCGATTCCGAAGAACATCACGTTTGTCACCTTCGACGTGTACGGCACCCTGATCGATTGGGAGACCGGCATCTACGAGGCCTTCGCCAAGGAGGCCGAGCGCGACGGGGTCGAGCTCGACCGCAACGTCCTGATCCCGCTCTTCCACGAGATCTCCCAGGAAATCGAGGCCGGCTCCTACGAGCTCTACGCCGAGGTCCTGCGCCGCACGGTGATCGAGATCGCCAAGCGCCTGGAGTGGAAACTCGAACCGTCTCGCTCAGGCTTCCTGCCGGACTCCGTGCAGCGCTGGAAGCCCTTCAAGGAGACGCCCATACAGCTCACCAAGCTCGCCAAGAAGCACAAGCTCGGGCTGATCTCCAACATCGACGACAAGCTGCTCGGTCAAACCCGCCGGCACATACCGATGGACTTCGACCTCGTGGTCACCGCCCAGCAGGTCCGCTCCTACAAGCCCGACCCCGCCCACTTCGTCGAGTGCGCCCGTCGCCTGGGCTCCAAGAAGGGCTGGGTCCACGTTGCCGCCAGCCACCACTCCGACGTGGCGCCCTGCGTCAAGGCGCGCATCCCCGTCATCTGGGTCAATCGCAACAAGCAAACGCTCGACTCCTCCCAGCGCAAGCCCACCGCTGAGGTGCCCAACCTGCGCGAGGCCGCCAAGCTGCTTGGTATCGCCTGACGGCGTGCGCGTCGTCTCGCTCCACGCGGACGTACTGGTCGCGACTAGCGCGATCTGGCAGACCAATTGCACGATCATTCGCGGTCCGGTCGGAGAGGCTGGGGAGACATTCGTGATCGACTCCCCGGTCCTACCTGCCGAGCTCGAAGCGCTACCCACGTTGCTGGCGCAGTCGGGTTTTCCTTCTCCCAGCGGCCTGCTGGCGACCCACGGCGACTGGGACCACCTGCTGGGACGACTGGCTTTTCCGGACGTGGCGCTCGGATGCGCCGAGAGCACCTCCGCACGGTTGGCAGCCGCTCCTGGAGCCGCCCAGCGGGAGCTACGCGCGTTCGACAAGGGCCTCTACGTCGAGCGTCCTCATCCGCTGATGCTCGGGCAGATCCAGGGTCTCCCCGTTCCCGGACGCTGCGGGATTGGGGAGCACGAGCTGGAGCTACACCCAGCGGACGGCCACACAGAGGACGGTATGGCGATCTGGGTTCCGTGGGCCCGGGTGCTCGTGTGTGGCGACTACCTCTCCACGGTCGAGCCTCCGGAGGTCGGCGAGAGCAGCTCGGCTGGTGCCTATCGCGACACGCTCGAACGCTTGCGTCCACTGGTGGTGGCGGCCGAGCACGTCGTTCCCGGCCACGGGCCCGTGCTCGACGCCGAGCGGGCGCTCGGCGTGCTGGAGGAGAACCTCGCTTCGCTTACTCAGGCGACTTGATCGTCGCGATCGGGGCGCCCGCCGCGATCGGCTCACCCTCGACGATCGACAGCTCGGAGATCGTGCCCGCCTTGTGCGCGGTGATCTCGTTCTCCATCTTCATCGCCTCGATGATGCAGAGCAATTGACCCTCGGTCACGCTGTCGCCCTGTTTGACCAGCACCTTCCACATGTTCCCCTGCAGTGGCGACTCGAGCGTGTCCGGACCCCCGGCGCTCGATGATTTGCCGCTCCGCGCCGAGCGCTTGGGAGCCGCCGAGCCCGCGGGACCTGAGCCGTTGACGGCGCCGCCGCCGGCGAAGGGGGCACCGAGGACCTTCACGTCGAAGCGCCGGCCCGACACCTCCACGGTGTAGGTCTGCTCGATCTTCTCCAGCTCGCCTGCCCCCCGCGATGGGGGGTCCTCGCCGTCGGTTTTAGCGGCCGGCTTCTCAAACGCGAGCGTCTTCAGCCACTCGCGATCCTCCAACAGCTCGCGACAGGTGTCGCCTTTGGCCCACTGCTCGGTCGCGAGCAGCGCCTTGTGGAACGGGATCAGCGTCTTCAACCCCTCGATCTCGTATTCGTCGAGCGCCCTCAGCATGCGTCTGGTTGCCTGCTCGCGATCGGCGTCCCACACGATCAGCTTCGCCACCATCGGATCGTACATCGGCGAGACCTCCCCGCCGGCCCCAACCCCTGAGTCCACCCGCACGCCCGGGCCTTTGGGCTCTGAGTACGCGCCGATCTTCCCCGGGGCAGGGGCGAAGTTCTTCGACGCGTCCTCCGCATTGATGCGGCACTCGATCGCATGGCCCCGCAGCACCACGTCCTCCTGTGCGATCGCCAGCGGCTCGCCCGCCGCGGCGCGGATGCCTTCCTTGACGATGTCCACGCCCGTGGTCATCTCGGTCACGCAGTGCTCCACCTGCACGCGCGTGTTCATCTCCAAGAAGAAGTACTCGGCCGGCCCATTCTCGCCCGGTGCCAGCAGACCCTCGATTGTGCCCGCGCCCACATAGCCCACGGCCCGCGCGGCCTCCACGCCGATCTTTCCGATCCGCGCGCGCAACTCATCGTCCACCACCCACTCCGGTGCCGGGGACTCCTCGATCACCTTCTGGTGGCGACGCTGGATCGAGCAGTCGCGCTCGCCGAGGTGGATCACGTTGCCGTGACGGTCCGCCAGCACCTGCACCTCCACATGGCGTGGGTCCGGCAGGTAGCGCTCCAGGTACACGGTCGGATCGGAGAAGAACTTCTCGCCTTCGCGACTCGAGCCCTCGAAGGCGCTCTCGAGCTCCTGCTCGGTGAGCGCCACACGGAAGCCCTTCCCGCCACCGCCACCAGCGGCCTTCACGGCGACCGGGAAGCCGATCTCCTTCTTGGCGATCTTCATTGCGTCGGCGACGGTCGCGACGGCCTCCGTGGTGCCCGGCACGATCGGCACTCCCGCGGCCTGCATCAGCTCACGAGCGCGGGTCTTCGATCCCATCGCCTCGATCGCGCTCGGCGGCGGCCCGATGAACACGATCCCAGCGTCCTCGCAGGCCTTCGCAAACGGCGCGTTCTCCGCGAGGAAGCCGTAACCGGGGTGGATCGCTTGCGCGCCGGCGCGCCTGGCGGCGTCGATGATCTTCTCGACATTTAGGTAGTTGTCGGCCGCAGGGCCCTCGCCGAGGTTGTAGGCCTCATCGGCGCTGCTGGCGTGCAACGCCTCGCGGTCGAGCTCCGAATAAACAGCAACGGAGGATATTTCCATCTCCTCCAGTGCGCGGAATATGCGAACGGCGATCTCGCCGCGATTGGCTACCAGGACCTTTGAGAACATCAAGTGTGGAGCTTATTCAATGGCGCGGCTCGCTGACTTCTACGAGCCGCGCTGGGTTCGCTCGCGAGGTTGGCCCGTCACTTGACCTTGAAGTTGATGACGATGCGCTCGGTGTGGGTGGCGTTCCGAGAATCCGTGTAGCTGATGGTCGTGCCATACGCCTTCCGGGCTGACGTCATTCACAGCTCAACCAAGCAGCTGAAAGTGGACGCCTAGTGCCTTATAGGTACGTGCGGCGCGGTGGTCTCGTGAGATCAGTGTGATGTTGTATTCGAGTGCCGTCAGCGCGATCAATCCGTCGTACGTAGCCCCGCCGCTGATGTGCGCGTCGGCCAGCCGGCGAATAGCCGACGCATGCTGGTCGGCGTCGAGCGTGACTCGTTGTGGTGGCAATCTCCGCTCCAAGATCGTGGCTGCAGTGTCGGCGTCCAGACGGTGTGGTGGTGTGATCCTTGTGAGCACGCTGTAAGTCTCCGCGGCGACGTGCGCAATCGTCAACCCCGAATCGGCAAGTGCCTGCTCAGCGGCTTCGTGCAGCTCATCGTCCGCGAGGATTGCCGCGATCGCGACGCTGCTGTCGACGGCTCGAGCAGTGGCCGAAGGATCACGTGCCATGGAGGTTAGGCCCGACTCCGCGCTTGCCGCGATCAACGGCGCTCGCGTGCGGCTTCGAGCGTGGCCCGTATGGTCTCGGCGGTGATCGGAGTGCCAGTTGCCGCGACCACCGGTCCGTGCGGACCATCGACGACCAGCGGCTTGGCCTGTGCGGCGTGAAGCTCGATGTGGTCGTCGATCACGTCTATCTCGAGTTGGGTGCCCGGCGTAAGTCCCAGTTCACTGCGCACCGGCTTGGGGACGACAATTCTGCCAGCGTGATCGATTGTCACATGCATGGACGAAGTCTACCACGGCTATGGTATTCAAATAGTACGAACGTTTACGTCGCAGTCGCCCCGTTTGTGAATTGGTGTCGACGGAAATCTCAACTCTCGCGGTGGGCCGAGTGCATACCGGGCGCGAGTCCGAGCTGTATGCCTACGCGCCCTAGCGCGTCGAGCAGCTGCTTGCGCTCAGACGCGCTCAGCTGAGCGCATAGCTGAGCCTCAAGCCCGCTGGCGAGCTCGAAAGCTCTGGCCAGCAGCTCGCGGCCGTCCTCGGTGAGGTACAGCGCGCGAGCGCGCCGGTCACGTGGATGCGGGCGCCGCTCAAGCAGGCCGCGTTGCTCGAGCGCGTCCACGAAGGCCACCATACGGCTGGCTGGGATCTGCAGCCGCTCCCCGATCGCCTGCTGGGAGGCCCCCTCTCGCGGGGCGAGCGTGCGCAGCAGCGCGAACTCGCGCGGCTCCAGCCCGAGCGGGGCAAGCGTCGCCTTGAAGCGTCGCGACACCGCGTGGCCAAGGCTTGAGAGAGTGAAGCCGACTGACTGGGCGGGTGAGTGTCCGGTGGCGGACGCCCCCCTCGCCGCTGAGCTCTGCTTGCCCGCTGCCGGTTCTATGTCTGTGTCCGGCTCCTGCATGTCTGCTTCCGGCTTGTGCGTGTCTACTTCTGGCTCATACACACCGAGGGTCGGAGGAGGGGGTGTGTTGTTGTCCATATCTGCAGCAACTATACAAGCGAGAACTATTGCTGATATAAACTGTTCCGTTCGGAACTATTACGAGTTGTAGGGATTAGTGATTTTCGAAACTAACACCCACGCCCGCCGGCAGACCGTCGAGGAGACCAGATGACCGATCCCATCAGCTCCCCAACTTCCGATCGGCTCGCACCGATACCCGCTGGGACGATCTCCCGCCTGGCCCGCTGGTCGCTTGCGCACCGGCGCATTGTGATCGCACTGTGGATCGTCGCGTTCCTCGCCGGCGGCATCGGAGCAGGCAACGTCTCCAAACGGCTCTCGTTCAACTTCGCCCTGCCCGGCCAGCCCGGCTACGAAACCGCCAAGCAGATCGCTCACACTTACGGCAACGGCGGCGAAAGCCCGTCCTCGGTCGTCGTGGTTACCGCGCCCGCCGGTCGCACGATCGCCTCCGAGCAGGGCCAGGTCACCGCCGCGTTCGCTCGCGCCCGCGCGAGCGTGCCGCGCGTGCGGATCGTCGACTACGGCGTAACCCACGATTCGCACTTCCTCACGCGCGACGGTCGCTCGACCTACGCGATCGTGTTTACGCCGGTGGAGAAGACGTTCGGGGCGCCGAAGGTGCCCCAACAGGTGACGCGTGTCGTTGCCTCCGCATTGCCCGGCTCCCAGGTGCAGCTGACCGGACTCTCGCAGCTGGCCAACGGTGGCTCGGAAAAAGGGCCGGGTGTGTTCGTGGAGACGCTGATTGGCGCCGCCGGCGCACTGGTCGTGCTCGCCTTCGTGTTCGCCTCGCTGCTTGCGTTCGTGCCGCTCCTGATCGCGGCGGTGTCGATCCTGACGACCTTGCTGGTCGTGCTGGCGCTCACCTACGTGGCCGAAGTCTCCTTCATCGTGCAGTTCCTCGTCTCGCTTGTCGGCCTCGGCGTCGCAATCGACTATTCGCTATTGATCGTCACCCGCTGGCGTGAGGAGCGCGATCACGGCCGCGAGAATTCGGAGGCGGTGGTGGCGGCGATGGCAACCGCCGGCCGCGCGGTGCTGCTGTCCGGGCTCACAGTCGCGATCGGCCTGCTCGCGCTGATCGTCCTGCCCGTGCCGGGACTGCGCAGCGTCGGCTACGGCGGAATGCTGATCCCGGTCATCTCCACTTCCGTGGCACTGACGCTGCTGCCGGCGATGCTGGGCGGCATCGGTCCGCGCGTGGACTGGCCCAAGTTGCGCCACGAGGCGCAGGCCAGTCGCGGCTGGACCGCCTGGACGCGCACGATCGTGCGCCATCGCGGCGTGGCGGCCGGCGTCGCCGTGGTCGCTCTGGCGCTGCTGATCGTGCCCGTGTTCGGCCTTACCACTGGCCAGACGAGCGCGAGCGCGCTCGCCAAGACGGGCAGCGCGCGCGAAGCTTACGATCGGCTGCAGGCCGGCGGGGTATCGAGCGGCGTGCTGACGCCGATGGAAGTGCTTGCGCACTCGGGTGAAGCGGAAGCCGTGCGTCGACGCCTGGCCTCCGTGTCTGGAATCGTCGACACGATGCGCTCGCGCGCGGCCGATTCCAACCGCGCCGGCACCACCGTGCTGCTGGCGATCCCATCTGTGCAGACCGACAACTCGACCACGCTTGCGCCCGTGCGCGCCGCGCGCACCGCTCTGAAAGGTGAGCCGGGCGCGATCGGCCTGGCCGGCGAGGGCGCGATCGAGCTCGACTACCAGCACGCGGTGTTCGGCAGCTTCCCGCTGATGTTCGCGATCGTGGCTCTGCTGACGATCGCTTTGCTAACGCGTGCTTTCCGCTCGCTCGTGCTGGCCGTCAAGGCAGTGTTGCTGAACCTGATCTCGATGGGCGCCGCCTTCGGGTTGATGACATGGTTCTGGCAGGAAGGCCACGGCTCCAATTTCGTCTTCGGGATTCCTGCCACCGGCGCGATCGCCTTCTGGATCCCGCTGATGGTGTTCGCCTTCCTGTTCGGCCTGTCGATGGACTATGAGGTCTTCATCCTCGCCCGCGTGCGCGAGGAGTACGACCGCACCGGCACCACCGACGCTGCCGTGATCGAGGGCCTGGGCCGCACAGGTCGCCTGGTCACGAGCGCGGCGCTGATCCTGTTCCTGGCATTCGCGTCGCTGGCCTCGGCGCCAAACACCGAAATCAAGGTGCTCGCCACGGGCCTTGGCTTCGGCATCCTGCTCGATGCGACGCTCATCCGCGCCCTGCTGCTGCCTGCCCTGGTGTCGCTGCTCGGAAGCTGGAACTGGTGGCTGCCGCGGCCGGTGGCGCGAGTGCTGCGAATCCCGCACGGGGCGCACGCGCGACCGGCGGTGGAAGGAGCCTCCTGAGGCTCAGCATGGGGCGCGCGGCGGGCGGTGGAAGGAGCTTGCTGAGCTTCAGGCCGAGGCAATTGTGGAGACTCAGGACGCAGGGATTGTGAGGCTCAGGACGCGGCGATCATGCCCGCGCCGACCGTGTTGTTAGAGCTCTCGTCGATCAGGATGAAGCTCCCCGTTCGCCGGTTGCTCTCGTAAGGGTCGAACACGAGCGGAGCGCTCGTGCGCAGGCGAACTCTGCCGATGTCGTTGAGCGCCAGCTCCTGCGGTGCGCCGGCGCGCTCCAGCGTGTGCACGTCGACGTGGTCGCACAGCTCGTCCACGATCGCGGTGACCTCGCGGGTGGTGTGCTTGACGATGTAGCGCCCACCTCGGCGCAGTGGCGCGTCGGTCATCCAGCACACATCGGCCTCGAGCTCGCGTGCGACCGTTGGTGGCTGCTCGGGGCGGCAGATCGTCTCGCCGCGCGAGATGTCGATCTCGTCGGCCAGCTTCAGCGTCACCGACATCGGCGCGAGCGCCTCGGTCAGCTCGTCTTCGTAGGTGTCGATCGCGGCGATGCTCGTGCGCTGTCCGCCCGGCATCACCACTATCTCCTCGCCCGTGCGAAAAGCGCCGCTCGCGAGCTGCCCCGCGTAGCCGCGGTAGTCGCTTCCGTTGGGCCCCGACGGACGGATCACCCACTGCACGGGGAAGCGCGCGGGGGTGTCGTAGGGATGGTCGTAGGCGACTTCCACCTGCTCCAGTAGCTCAAGCAGCGTTGGGCCGTCATACCAGCTCATCGCCTGCGAGCGGTCCACCACGTTGTCGCCGTTGAGCGCCGACATCGGGATGTAGGCGATATCCCTGCCCATTCCCCCCGACTGCGTGCCGGTCCCGTTGAGCTTCTGCGCAAACCCCTCGAACTCTGCCACCAGCTCTTCGAAGCGCTCCCGCGAATACTCCACGAGGTCCATCTTGTTGACCGCCACCACCAGGTGTGGAATCCCCAGCAGTGCGCTGATGAACGCGTGGCGCTTGGATTGCTCCAGCACCCCCTTGCGTGCGTCGAGCAAGATCACCGACAGGTCCGCGGTGGAGGCGCCGGTGACCATGTTGCGCGTGTACTGCTGGTGGCCGGGGCAGTCGGCGATGATGAAGCGGCGGTTGACGGTCGCGAAATAGCGGTAGGCCACGTCGATCGTGATCCCCTGCTCGCGCTCTGCGCGCAACCCGTCGGTCAGCAGCGCGAGATCCAGCGCGCCCTCGCCGCCGCGGCGCTCGCTCGCCTGGGCGACATGATCGAGCTGGTCCTCAAACACCTGCTTGGTGTCATACAGCAGCCTCCCGATCAGGGTGCTCTTGCCGTCATCCACCGAGCCGGCGGTCGTGAATCTGAGCAGGTCCAGCGTCACTAGAAGTACCCGGCCTTCTTGCGATCCTCCATTGCCGCCTCTGACACGCGATCGTCCGCGCGCGTCTCTCCGCGCTCGGTGATCCGCGTGGCGGCGATCTCGGTCACGACTTCCCGCAGGGTCACGGCGTTCGAGCGCACCCCGCCGGTGCAGCTCATGTCACCCACGGTGCGGTAGCGCACGGTCTCTGAGAAGACGCTCTCGCCGTCGATCAGCTCAGTGCCCTCACGCCACGCGTACAGCATCCCGTCGCGCTTGAACACCTCACGTTCGTGGGCGAAGTAGATCGAAGGTACCTCCAGCTGCTCCTGGTCGATGTACTCCCACACGTCCAGCTCGGTCCAGTTGGAGATCGGGAACACGCGCACGTTCTCACCCTTTTTGATGCGCCCGTTGTAGAGGTTCCACAGCTCGGGGCGCTGGCTCTTGGGGTCCCAGCCGCCGAAGTCGTCGCGGAAGGAGAACATCCGCTCCTTGGCTCGCGCCCGCTCCTCGTCGCGGCGTGCGCCGCCGAAAGCGGCGTCGAACTTGTGCTCGGCGATCGCGTCCAGCAGCGTCACGGTCTGCAGCTGGTTGCGCGAGGCGCGTGGACCCTTCTCCTCCACGGCCCTGCCGGCGTCGATCGACTCCTGCACACTGGCGACGATCAGCCGCTCGCCGAGCTCCGTCACGCGCCGGTCGCGGTACTCGATCACCTCGGGGAAATTGTGGCCGGTGTCCACGTGCATCAATGGGAACGGGAATGGCGCCGGACGGAACGCCTTCTCGGCGAGCCGCAGCAACACGATCGAGTCCTTGCCGCCGCTGAACAGCAGCACGGGCCGCTCGAATTCGGCGGCCACCTCGCGCATCACATGGATTGCCTCGGACTCGAGCGCCCGCAGGTGGCTAAGTTGGGGTCGCTCCATAACGCTCATGGGAGATCAACGTGCAAACCGCACTCAGTCTTCTCCGTGCCGGCCCAACGACCCTCACGACCCTCGCCGGGCGCGGTGCAGGGCGCACAGCCGATCGAGGAGTAGCCCTGGTCGTGCAGTGGGTTGTACGGAAGGTCGCGCTCGTAGATTCGTCGCCACAGGTCTCTCTCGGTCCACAGCGCCAGCGGGTTGTACTTCCACAGCTCGCGTCCGTCGTCGCGTTCGACCAGCGCGGCGTCCGCACGCGTCGGACTCTGCTCGCGCCTTATACCGGTGATCCAGCCCTGTGCGCCTTGCAGCGCCTGCTCCAGTGCGGCCACCTTGGCGACCGAGCAGCAGTGCTCGGGTCCGCTCCAGGGGGACGCCACATTGCTGGCGTCGTGCACCTCCACGGCGATCCCGTAGCGCTCCTCAAAGGCCTTCCAGGTTTGCAGCGTCTCGGGAAACAGCACGCCCGTGTCGATCGTCGCGACCCGCACCGACGTGCGTCCGTCGCCGATGCGCAGCAGCTCATCGATCAGCACCGACTCCTCCTTCTGAAAGGAGCACAGCAGCACGACGTGCTCGCCGTGGCGCTCCACGGCCTCGCGCAGGGTGCCGGTCAGGCTGTGCGCCAAGTCAACGCCCTGAGGCATCCCGTCCCCTTCAGGGGAGGCGGAGGCGCCGGGGCGTGTGTCGGCGACGTGCAGGGGAAGCGCATCGACCGTCTCGACTGGTGGGTTCTCTAGACCGCGCACTCGCCCTCTCCGCGGATCACCTGGAACGGCACGTCGCGGTTCCAGTCGATGAATGTGTTCATTGTCTCCAGGCCGAAGTCCACCGGCAACGAAAGCTCCTTGACCAGCGCTTCGAGCTCAGGCGTGCCGACGCGCTGCACGAACGCGCCCCATTCCTCGCCGTCCTCGCGGTTGGCCTCGTAGTGGCGCACCCAGCGCTCGATCGCCTCCGGCACGCGCTTGGCGGGCAGGCGTTGCTTCAGGCGCGTGCCAAACTTGACCTCGCCGCCTTCATACACGCCGCCCACGTGGGGGATGTACGCGGGGATCGTGTGCTCGCCCACCTTGATCGACGCGCCGTAGAAGCCGATGTCTGCGACGTGATGCTGGGAGCAGCCGTTGGGGCAACCGCTCATCTTGATGTGAATCTTGCGCGTCAAGGGGTCTGAGATGTTCATCGCTTCGATGCGCTCCTGCACCGCCTGGTTGAGGCCCATCGAGCTGGTGATGCCGAGCTTGCAGGAGTCGGTGCCGGGGCACGAGACGACGTCGTTGATCTCACGCGACCCGGGGTCGCCGAGTCCCAGCTCGCACAGCGCGCACCACACGTCGTACACACTCTCTTCGCGCACCCAGCGCAGCACGAGGTTCTGCTGCACGGTGGTGCGCGCGTAGCCACCGGAGTAGTCGCGCATGATCCGCGCCAGCCCGCGGAACTGCTCGGGAGTGAGGTCGCCGCGAACGATCTTCACCTCGACCGTCACGAACCCGTCCTGCTTCTGTGAGGCCACGTTGGATTCGCGGAAGCGCTCGAACTCGGAGATGTCGCCGTTGGGCGAGCCGTAGCTGAGCGGTGGCGCGGGCGCGCCCTCGCGCTCGTCGTCGAGGAAAAGGCGGTCCTCGATTGAGAAGTCGCGTTCGGACGCCCAGCCACCTTGTAGCTCCTGCTCGACCTGGTTGCGCAGCTCGTCGATGCCGTACTTGTCGACGAACACCTTGATGCGGGCGCGGGCGCGGTTGACGCGTAGCCACTCCTGGCGGTCGAAGATGCGGAACACGGCCTCGGAGATCTTCAGGTAGTCGCCGTTGTCTAGCTCCACGAAGTCATACAGCGCGGGAGCGACGCGCGGCATGATCGAGGTGCCGCCGCCGACCAGCATCTCTACGCCGCGCACCTGCTTGCCGTCGATCTCCTTGATACGTGCACGGAAGGCGATGTCGTGGATACCGCTGATCGCGCGATCGCGCGGGGAGCCGTCGAACGCGGTCTTGATCTTGCGCGGCATCCCCTGCGTGGTGGGGTGGCGCACGAAGTAGCGTGCGTAGGCGCCGGCGTAAGGGGTGAGGTCGAACAGCTCATCCGCCGCCACCCCCGCCCACGGGTCGCCGGTGACGTTGCGCACAGTATTGCCGCACCCCTCGCGGCTGGACAGCCCAGCTTCGCCGAGCTCCCTGATTGCCTGCTCGATCTGGGGGAGCGGGATGTGGTGCATCTGCACGTTCTGGCGCGTCGTGACATGGCCCCTGCCTAGCGGTGCGTACTTTTCGACAACGTCGGCAAACTTGTCCATCTGCTCTGGGGTGGTGCCGCCGAACGGCAGCTTCACGCGGATCATCTGCACGTCGGGCTGACGCTGTCCGTAGACGCCCTGGCGCAGACGGAACTTGATGAACTCGTCTTCCTCCATGCTGCCTGCCAGGAACTTGGTGGCCTCGGTCTTGAAGTCGTCGTACTCCCGTTGCAGGATCGGGATCACGTGTCCCGGCACGTTCTGGAGGATCTCGGGGTCCTCAAGCGAGCCCTTTTTGGTGGGTCGCTCAACTGGTATCGAAACTGGCTCCATCTAGCGAAACCTCCTGAATCGGCGCCCACCCACCCCACGCGGGTGGACCGGCCCGGTCTCTTTGATTTACGACCTGCGAGAGATTGGTGCTAAAGCCTAGCGGCTTTTAGGTGTTTAGCCAAGGATCGGGCTCGTCGCTGCGACCCTCGCGCGCCACGCCTTCGAGCATAGCCGCGCGCAACCACGGGTCCACGCGCTCGGCGGAGGGCGCTATTCGGGGCGCGGTGTCGCGCATGAAGCGCTCCAACGCCGCCACGATCGCGGCTGCCTCGGCCGGCGAGGCAGCGGGGGCGATCAGTTCGAGCTTGGGTCGGCGGTTGACCATCTGGCGTTTCCGACTACAGCGGGATGTTGCCGTGCTTGCGCTTGGGCCCCGGTTCGCGCTTGGTGTGCAGCGTGTCGAGCGCGGCGATCAGCTTGGGGCGCGTCTCGTGCGGAATGATCACGTCGTCGATGTAGCCCCGCTCGGCGGCCGTGTAGGGGTTGGCGAAGCGCGCCTTGTAGTCGTCCATCAGCGTCTGGCGACGCTCCTGCGGCGTGGGGCTGCCCGCGATGTCGCGTCGGTAGATGATGTTGACCGCGCCCTCCGGGCCCATCACCGCAACCTCGGCGGTGGGCCAGGCGAAGTTGAAGTCGGCGCCGAGGTGCTTGGAGGACATCACGTCATACGCGCCCCCGTAGGCCTTGCGGGTGATCACCGTGATCTTCGGCACCGTTGCCTCCGCAAACGCGTACAGCAGCTTGGCGCCGTGGCGGATGATCCCGCCCCACTCCTGGGTGGTGCCCGGCAGGAAGCCCGGCACGTCGGTGAACGTGATCAGCGGGATGTTGAACGCGTCGCAGGTGCGCACGAAGCGCGCGGCCTTCGCGGACGCGTCGATGTCGAGCACACCCGCCAGCTGGCTGGGCTGGTTGCCGACGATGCCCACCGCGTGGCCGTCCAGGCGCGAGAAGCCGCAGATGATGTTCTTGGCGTGGTGCTCGTGCACCTCGAAGAACTCGCCGTCGTCGACGATCAGACGCACCACCTCGCGCATGTCATACGGCTTGTTGGGATTGTCCGGCACCACATGGTCGAGCTCCGGGTCCATCCGCAACGGGTCGTCCGTGGGCGCCACGCGGGGCGTGGTCTGCATGTTGTTCTGCGGCAGGAAGCTGACCAGGTAGCGGCAGTCCTCCAGGCACGCGTCCTCGTCGTCGGAAGCGAACTGCGCGACACCGGACTTGGTGTTGTGCGACATCGCCCCACCCAGCTCCTCGAAGCCGACCTCCTCGCCGGTGACCGTCTTGATCACGTCGGGGCCGGTGATGAACATGTGCGAGGTCTCCTTGACCATGAACACGAAGTCGGTGATCGCCGGCGAATACACCGCGCCACCCGCGCACGGTCCCATGATCAGGCTGATCTGAGGGATCACGCCGGAGGAGCGCACGTTGCGCACGAACACATCGCCGTAGGCGCCGAGGGAGATCACTCCCTCCTGGATGCGCGCTCCGCCAGAGTCGTTGATGCCGATCACCGGACAGCCGATCTTGGCCGCCAGGTCCATGATCTTGCACATCTTCTCGCCCATCACCTCGCTGAGCGAGCCGCCGAACACGGTGAAGTCCTGGCTGAACACGCACACGCGCCGGCCCTCGATCGTGCCGTGGCCGGTGACCACCGCGTCGCCCCACGGGCGGTTCTTCTGCATTTCGAAGTCGTAGGTGCGATGGCGCACAAACGTGTCGAGCTCCTGGAAAGAGCCGGGGTCGAGCAGCTTCTCGATGCGCTCGCGCGCCGTGTACTTGCCGCGCGCGTGCTGCTTCTCCTCAGCCTCCGGCGCGGAGTGCACCGCGGCTACGCGTAACTCCTGCAGCTCCGCGAGCTTCTCCTCGTATGTTTCTGGGGCCTTGCTGCGCACAGGGCGGGATGTTACCCGCGTGAGAACGGACGGTGGTGCGCGGCGCCGAGGCGATCCAGCACGCCTGTCAGGAGCTCGGTCGTCTCTTCCACCATCTGCGCTTCCATGGACGCCAGTTCGGCGGCGAGATCCACGGCTGGCTTGGGCGTCAGCTCAAATATCAGCTCAGGTGCTGCAAGCGCCTCGAAATCGGGCTCCGGCTCTGGCTCGAAATCAGACTCCGGCTCGGGGTTGGCGATCTCGACAGGCTTAGTCCTGCGCCGCCGAAACAGCCGTGCGAAGAATCCGGGCCGGATCTCTGGCTGAGGCTCTGGCTCGACCGCCGGCTCCGGTGTCGTCTCGGCTACCGGCTCTGGTATGTGCTCGGCTTCGACGGCTGACTGAGGCTCGCTTTCCTCGAGGGGCTCAGGTGTAGACACTGCGCTGGGCTCGAGCTCGGCGGTGGGCTCTGGTGTCGGCCCGACCGTGACGACGGGCTCAGGCGCGGGCTTGACCGTGGCGACGGGCTCCGGCTCGGCCTCCTCGGTAGGTCCGGACGTCCCGCTGCTGGCCGGGGGGACGCGCGTGACCGACAGCGTCACCTTCGTGCCCCAACCGGACTGCTTTAGGTGCACGATGCCCGTGGCGCCCTCGGACTCCCACTCGACCTTGGTCTCGGGCTCGACGCTCGTGATGCGGACCTCGCCCAGCTCGGCGAGATGGCGCGCGAGCGCGTCAGGGTTACTCAACTCCGACCACAGCTCGGGCGGGGACTTCACAAGGGTGCGTTGCACCTCTGTCGAGACGCTCATCGCTCCCAGGTTCGAGCGGTGTGGCGAGAGTCCTTCCTATGCGGCCGCGGCTGCGCCGCGAGGTGCGATCAGGTCCCGCTGGTCGAGCAACTCCGCGAGCTGCACCGCGTTGGTGGCGGCGCCCTTGCGCAGGTTGTCGGCGACGATCCACATGTCGAGTGCGCGCTCGTGGCCCGGGTCGCGGCGAATTCTTCCCACGAACACCTCATCGTGGCCGGTGGCGTTTGTCGCGAGCGGGTACAGAGCCGCGCTGGGGTCGTCGGCGACGGTGATCCCAGGGGCCGCGCGCAGCAGCTCGCGTGCGCGCTCGGGGGTGAGCGGCTCGCGCGTCTGCACGTTGACTGCCTCGGAATGGCCGTTGACGACGGGCACGCGCACGCATGTGGCGCTCACGCGTATCGCCGAATCGCCGAGGATCTTGCGGGTCTCGTTGATCAGCTTGTGCTCCTCGTCGGTGTGGTCATCACCGGGCGCGAAATTGCCGGCGTGGGGGAGCGCGTTGAAGGCGATCTGGTGCGCGTACGCGCGCGGCGGCTCGATCTCGCGTTCGTGCAGCAGCGCGTGGGACTGGTCGAGCAGCTCATCCACGGCGCTCTTGCCGGTGCCCGATACCGCCTGGTAGGTGGAGATCACCAGCCGCTCGATGCCCGCGGCGTCGTGCAGCGGCTTCAGCGCGACCACCATCTGCATAGTCGAGCAGTTGGGGTTGGCCACGATGCCGTTGTGATTCGCCAGAGCCTCCGGGTTGACCTCGGCCACCACCAGCGGCACCTCGTCGTTCATGCGCCACTTCGAGCTGTTGTCGACCACCACGGCGCCGGCCTCCACGAAGCGCGGTGCCCACTCGCCTGAGGTCGAGCCGCCGGCGGAGAACAGCGCGAGGTCGAATCCCTGGATCGTGTCGGTGGTGAGCGGCTGCACAGTGCCCACGCCCTCGATCTCCCGGCCTGCGGAGCGCTCTGAGGCGAACGGCACGATCTCCCGCGCGGGGAACGCCCGCTCGCGCAGCAGTTGCAGCATCAGCGTGCCGACCTGCCCGGTGGCGCCGACGACGGCGATTCTGTGTCCCTGGCTCATCTCGTCATCCAGGGTACATCGGCGCCCGCTATCGCCGGCGGCTCCCGGAGCGCCGGCCTGATGGGCGATCGGGAGGGCAGCTGTGTCTTCCAAACGGCACCCATAACACTTTACAAAATGAAGTGTTATGTGTCCGCAAAACACATGTACCGCACCAGGACCACCGATTCCATTCCGCCCGCGGCTACCCGACGAAGACGGACAAGGACAGCTCTTTAGGTTTTCAAGACCATGAAGAGAATCGTCAGCACCACGAGCAGGTCCATCGTGGCACCCACCGCGCCGACGCGCTTCACAAGCGTGTCGTGCTCGACGCTGAAGGTCACGGGCCCCTCGCCGGCGGCGGCGAGATCGGCATCGGCGACCTCGCAGAGGCGCTTCTCGTTGGGGCTTAGGAACATCCCCTCGACCGCGCCGATGACGAGCGCCACGACGATCCCCCACTGCACGAAGAAATCGCTCCACACGTGCAGCTTGGAGGCGAGGTAGATGCCGCAGATCACGACGATCGCGAGGCCCGGCATGATCACCTTCACGCTGATCGCGTGGATCGCCTTGTACAGGGCGGGCAATGCGCGCGAATCGGCCTTGGTGACGGCACCCAGCAGCACGGGGTAGGCGAACGTGGCGCCGAACGCGAACACCACGGCGATGATGTGCAGGGCCAGCACCACT
>JBAWFB010000117.1:0-1503 GCA_049591495.1 Solirubrobacteraceae bacterium | reverse complement strand
GTCTCGCGGCCCAGGCGGGACCTTATTATTTTGTGACTTCCAGTGGTGATGCTTGTTCTGGCAGCTTGACCATTGGTTTGAGCGGATCGGTGACGACCAACGCCTATTTGCTTTATACGAATGGCGTGGACAGCGGGCTGTCTGTGGCGGGCACCGGATCAGCAATCAACTTTGGTTCTCAAACCACTGCGGGAATATATTCGATTATCGCCAGCAACACGGTCACCGGGAGCGAAGGGCCAATGTATGGCAGTGCGACCATTAGCGCCCCGGGAGTTTTTATCACCAGCCAGCCGGCCTCAGTTGCGGTTGTGACCAATGTCGCGGCTTCATTTTCAGTGGCTGCCAGCGGAACCGCATTGAGTTATCAATGGTATGAAAATGGAGTCGCCCTGACCAACGGCGGCGGCATTTCCGGAGTGACGACGTCAAACTTGAGCCTAAGTTTGTCGCAGGCTGACGATATTGGCTCCTATTATGTCGTGGTGCAAAACCCTTGCGGTGATGCGGCCACCTCATCCCCGCCGGTGACGCTGACCTTGATCCCGCCGCAACAACTGGTCTGGCAGGGAGCCGTGGACAATATCTGGGATTACACGGATTTAAACTTCACAAACTCGTCCGGCAGCCCGCAAGCATTCATAGACGGCGACGACGTCATCTTTGATGACACTTCCGCAAACACAGCAGTTTCGCTGACTAACAGCCTGGTTCCGACGCTGGTTACCGTTAATGCGTCACAAAGCTACACCTTCAGTGATGGATCCGGTGTTGGCAACGGGAAGTTAACCGGCTTTGGACAACTGGTGGATGCCGGCACGGGCACGCTGACAATAGACAACAATGATGATTACACCGGCGGCACGACCGTGGGTAACGGAGCGACGCTATCCATCGGCGACGGGACTGCGGGCAGTGTTACGGCATCATTGGCCGGTGTGGTGACTGTCAATGCCGGCGGGACGCTTCTTTACAATTATGGCGGCTCGGGAACCGCCACGATGAGCCTCAACCATACTTGGGCCGGCGGTGGGGCTATTAATTGCTCTGCTGTCAACGGCGCAACCATCGCCACACCTCTTAGCGGGACCAGCAGCAATTTCAACGGCACCATCAACATTCAAGGTTACGCCGCCCTGCATGCCGTCAATGGAAATGAAGGTTATGCGCTTGGCAATGGCAGCACCATCAATGTGCCAGATTACACCCAAGTCTGGCTGGACAGTTCGGCGTCTGTCTATAATAACACCTTCAACATTGGTGGAACCGGGTGGCAGGGAGCCAGCCCCAGCACGGGGGCTCTTAGAGTTTACGATTGCATTGTCACTGGCCCTGTCAATCTCACGGATAATGCTCGAATTGGTGGAACCATAGATGGCGCCACCATTACCGGCCCAATTTCCGATAATGGCAATGGTGACCAACTTGAAATTTATGGCGTCGGCTATGGACTTGGCTCTGGTTCCAGCGAATTCATTTTGAGTGTCAGCAACAGTGCAAATG
>JBAWFB010000116.1:0-11182 GCA_049591495.1 Solirubrobacteraceae bacterium | reverse complement strand
CGAGGTCCACACTGCGCTCAGGCCAGTGCGGCCGAGGGATCGGGCGTGGGCGGGTCCTCGTCCCCAACCGCGGCGCCACGCAGCAGCGCCGCGTAGCGCCCGCCGAGCTCCACCAGCTCCTCATGGGTGCCGCGCTCGACGATCGCGCCGTCGTCGAGCACGAGGATCTGATCGGCGCTTCGGATCGTGGAGAGGCGGTGGGCGATCGCGATCGTGGTGCGCCCGCGCGCGAGATCGTCGAGCGCAAGCTGCACCGCGTGCTCGGTCTCGGTGTCGAGCGCCGAGGTGGCCTCGTCGAGGATCAGCACCGGCGGATTGCGCAGCACGGTGCGCGCGATCGCGATGCGCTGCTTCTCACCGCCCGAGAAGCGATAGCCGCGCTCGCCCACAGGGGTGTCGTAGCCCTCAGGCAGCGAGTGGATCAGCTCGTGGATCTGCGCAGCACGCGCGGCCTCTTCGATTTCCTCGTCGGTGGCCTGCGGGCACGCGAAGCGCAGGTTCTCACGGATCGAGGCGTGGAACAGGTAGGTCTCCTGGGAGACCAGGCCAACCGTGGCCGCCAGCGACTCGAGCGTGAGGTCGCGGATGTCGACGCCATCGACGCTCACAGCCCCGCGCTGGGGCTCATACAGCCGCGCCACCAGATACGCCAGCGTGGTCTTGCCCGAGCCGGTCTCTCCCACCAGCGCGGTGCGCGTGCCGGCGGGTATCTCCGCGGAGATGTCCTGCAGCGTCCATGGCGCCTCGGGCGCGTAGCGAAACCACACCTCGCTCAGGCTCACGTCGCCGCGAACGTCTCGCAGCGCGCGCGCTGTGGGGCGCTCTTCGATGTCCACCGGCAGGTCGAGGTACTCGAAGATGCGCCCAAACAGCGCGAGCGAGGTCTGCACTTCAAGGCCCACCCCCAACAGTTGCTGCATCGGGAACAGCAGGCGTGTCTGCAGTGTCGTGAACGCGACCACCGTGCCGATCGAGATCGCATCGTGGCCGTGGGCGATGTTGTAGCCCGCAAACCAATACACCGCGGCGGGCATGATCGCGAAGCTCATCTGCACCGAGGCCATCCGCCAGCGCCCTGCCATGCGCGCGCGCACCTCCAGGTCAGCGAGCTGGCTGGACTCCGAGGAGAAGCGCTCGACCAGCTCCTGGGAGCGTCCCATCGTCTTGCCCAGCAGGATGCCCGACACCGACAGCGACTCCTCCACCAGCGTGGACATGTCCGCGAGGCGTCCCTGGCGCACCGACTGGATGCGGCGGCGCTCGTTGCCGACGCGTCGCGTGAGCCACACGAAGAACGGCAGCAGCACGAGCGAGAAGGCGGTCAGACGCCAGTTCAGCGCGAACATCGCGACGACTGTGGCGGCGACCGTCGCGACCGTGGAGACGGTGGAGGTGGCGGTGCTCGTCACCACATCGTCGATTCCCCCGATGTCATACGCGATGCGCGCCTGCACCTCGCCCGAGCGGGTGCGCGTGAAGAACGCGAGCGACATGCGCTGCAGGTGAGCGAACACGGCCGCGCGCAGGTCGTGCATCACGCGCTGGCCCACCTGGTTGGATATCCACGTTTGCGCGACGCTGATCACGCCGTTGACGATCGCCAACGCGATCATCCCGCCGACCAGCCAGCTGAGCAGTGTCAGGTTGTGCTTGATGATGCCCTCATCCACCGCTTCTCGCAGCAGAAACGGGGAGGCTACGCTCAGGATCGAGCCGAATACGATCAGCCCCAAAAGCGAGCTGAGGCGCAGCCGGTAGGGGATGAACAGCCTGCCGATGCGCCGTAGCGACACGGGCCGGTCTGGAATGTCCTCTGGGCGAAGCTCGGGCCGTGAGCCGCGACGCCCGCCGCCACCACCTCCCTGCGCGAAGGGCTGGTGGCTCAAGAGGGGAGGGCTGGGGTCTCGCTCACGCCTCAGATTCTAGGATAGGGTCAATGGACCTCTCACCTGCCGAGATCCGCGTGCTGGGTTGCCTGCTCGAGAAGCAGCGCACCACGCCCGACCACTACCCGCTGTCGCTGAACTCGCTGCGGTTGGCGTGCAACCAGTCAACCAACCGCGAGCCGGTGGTCGACTACGACGAGGCGATCGTCCGCGACACGCTGCATCGCCTGGAGCGCCGCGGCTTCACGCGCCTCGCTGGGGCGAGCCGCGCCGCCAAGTACCGTCACCTGCTCTCCCAAGCGCTGCCGATGTCAGACGCCGAGCAGGCGATCGTGTGCGTGTTGATGCTGCGAGGTCCGCAAACACCGGGGGAGCTCAAGCAGCGCGGCGAGCGCATTCACGCATTCGCAGACCTCGAAGAGGTCCACGCGACACTCGCGGACTTGATCGGGCGCGATCTGGTGGCGCGACTGGAGCGTCGACCCGGACAGAAGGAGGAGCGCTACTCCCAGTTGCTCGGTGAGGACGCTCAGCCCGAGTCGGGCGCCGGCTCATTCGCGCCTGCCCGGCGCTCCGAGGAGGGCATTGAGGCAGCGCTCACGATCGCGCACACGCCCGAGCTCGCCGAGCGGGTGGCGCAACTGGAGCGGGAGGTGGGGGAGCTCCGCGCGACCCTCGTCCAACTGCTGGAGCGCACCGGATTGGAGGGTGCTGGATCGGCGGGCACCGCGATGGGTGGAGGTCCTGCCCTTGAGTCGGCGGTTGCTGGAGCCCCAGCCTTCGAGTCGGTTGGTGGAGACCCAGCCCCCGAACGCGACTCTCGCGAGGCCGAGGGCGGGCAGCCGGAGTGGAGTGAGGAAGTGGCTCAGCACAACCCATGAGCGCTGTGCATCTCATGTTGGCCAGCACGCAGGTGTCCGACACGGCCGCCGGCGTTGGCATCCCCGTGGCGATTGCGGCCGGACTAGTGTCGTTTCTCTCGCCGTGTGTGCTGCCGCTGGTGCCCGGCTACCTCTCGACCGTGATCGGGGTCGCGCCGGCCGACATCCAGCACGCCGGCATGCGTCGCGTGCTGGTGCCGAGCCTGCTGTTCATCGCGAGCTTCTCGCTGATCTTCATTCTGCTGGGGCTCACCGCCACGCAGGTCGGGGCGTTGATGCACGAAAACCTCGCCACGCTGCAGAAGGCGGGGGGTGTGCTGATCGTGGCGATGGGCGTGGTGTTTCTCGCTACGCCGTTCGTGAACGCGTTGAACTTCCAGTGGCATTCGGAGTCGCTGCTGCGGCTCGCTGGGCGCGGCGGTCCGCTGCTTGCGGGCGCCGCGTTCGCGATCGCGTGGACGCCCTGCACGAGCATCACGCTCGGCGCGATCCTCGTGCAGGCGTCGGTCTCAGGCTCCGCCGCCCACGGCGCGCTGCTGCTGGCCTTCTACTCGGCGGGCCTCGCGATCCCGTTCCTGCTGATCGCGGTGGCCTTCGAGCGCATGAGCGGGGCGCTTGAGGTCGTCAAACGTCACTTCGCGGTGATCGTGGGTATCGGTGGAGCCGTGATGATCGCGCTCGGGCTGTTGATCCTCACCGGTGAGTTCACCGTGTTGAATTCACAAGCCAACGATTTGCTACAGGGCACCGGCCTGAACGCCTCCAGCATCTGAGTGCGCCGCAGGGCTCGCTGCTTTCCTTGAGAGGAAGCGCTTTTCCCAGGCTTGCTGATTGCGCTTGGCGTCGAGCACGAACGGCGAGTACCCGATGGCCTTGACGATCAGCCGGTTGATCGTGTCCCACGGTGCGGGCAGCGGGCGCAGCACGTCCACGAACAGCACCACGCGCGTCTCGTCGGTGTCGTTCCACACCTCGTGGTTGAACGTGTCGTCGAACACGAGGCTCTTGCCCTGCCGCCAGTGGCGGATGTCCTCACCGACGCGGATGCGGCACTGCTCTGCGTCGCGCGGCACGATCAGCCCGAGGTGGTAGCGCAGCACGCCCTTGTAGGGGCCGCGGTGGTCGAGGATGTGCTTGCGGGGGGAGAGGATCGAGAACATCGCGGTTGTCATTCCCGGGATTTCGCGCATCAGTGCTGCTGTCTTCGGGCACATCTCGATTCCGAGCTTCGCCTGGAATCCGAAGCCGTAGAGGAAGAACGTCTTCCAGTGGTCGTCGTCGGTGATCTCGATCTGATCCTTGGATATGTCCTGAAAGTTGGGCAGCGCCTCGCGGTCGGCCAGCACGCGCTCGAGCTCCTCGCGGATGGTGTCGCAATTGCTCTCGATCAGCTCGATCCAGGGGAAGCGCTCGTTGGGAAAGAACGTCGTGTCGCCCACCAGCGAGCGCCTGCCGATGAACCGCTCGACCGGCGCGAGGATCCGTTCGCCGACAGTGATCGTCAACTCCACGGTGCGCTCCCACAAAGACTTGTGCATCGCTTTTCCTTCCGTTGCCTCTGTTGTCCAGATATTGGCACAGGGGGCGGCATGGGAAGGATTCAGACCGGGAAGTGTCATAACTTGACGTAACCCCAATCGATGGAGGATCACCCGTGAGGCCCCACCCTGCAGACCACGCAAGAACGATGACCCTGCGCATCCTGCCGTTGCTCGCGCTCGCGATCGGCCTGCTCGCGCTCGCCGGCTGTGGCGGCTCGAGCAGCACGAGCTCCTCCGCCGCATCGACTCCTCTCAGCACCCCATCCACCAGCACCCCGTCTACCGCGACAAAATCGAGCACCACGGGAACGAACGCGCCGTCAGGCGCCCTCAAATTGGAAGCTAACCCGGAAGGTCAGCTGAAATACAGCACCAGCTCGCTGACCGCCAAAGCGGGGAAGGTGTCGGTGGACTTCACCAACATGTCACCGCTGGCGCACAACTTCACCGTTGAAGCCGCGGGCGGCAAAATCGAAGGAGCAACCCCCACCTTCCAGGGAGGCAACAAAGTGCTGACGCTCAACCTCAAGCCGGGCACCTACAAGTTCTTCTGCACGGTACCGGGCCATCGCATGGCCGGCATGGAAGGCACGCTCACGGTCACCAAGTGAGCGTGCCCCCAAATTAGGCTGCCTCGCGCAGCGCCGCCAGCTCGGGCGACTCCGCGAGCTTCTTCAGCGCGCGTTGCTCCAGCTGGGAGGCCCGCTCGGCTGAGAATCCCAGACGCTTGCCGATCGCGGTCAGCGTTTGGGGCTCCTCGCGTCCGGTGCCGAAGCGCAGGGTGAGCACGGTGCGCTCGGTGTCGGGCAGCTTTTCGATCGCGCTGTGCACGATCCGCTCGCGCTCGTTGTCCCAGGCGGTCTCCTCCGGTGCCTCGGCGTCGGAGGGCAGCAGATCGCCCAGGGCGGTGTCGCCGTCGTCGCCCACCTGCTGGTCGAGGCTGACGAGTGCCGCACGCTGATGGCGCACCTCCTCGACCTGCTCGATCGGCAACCCGGTCTCCTCGGAGAGCTCCTCGAGCGTTGGCTCGCGCCCGAGACGGACCGACAGCTCGCGCTCGACACGCCCGACCTTGCGCGATCGTTGCGCCACGTGCACGGGCAAGCGGATCGTGCGACCCGAGTTCTCGAGGCCGCGTTGGATTGCTTGGCGGATCCACAGGGTGGCGTAGGTGGAGAACCTGAACCCCTTGCGCCAGTCGAACTTCTCCGAGGCGCGGATCAGTCCGAGCATGCCCTCCTGCACGAGGTCGGCCAGCGGCAGACCCTGGTTCTGGTAGCGCCGTGCGTTGGACGCGACCAGCCGCAGGTTGGAGTTGATCAACTTTTCCTTGGCCCGCAGGTCGCCGCGCTCGATTTCCTGTGCGAGCTCGATCTCCTGTTCAGGGGTCAACAGCGGATAGCGCCGCGAATGCGCGAGCAGCTGGTCGACCGACTCCGGGATGAAGGACTCGGCGGTCATATCTATGGTTGTGGGGGGCTTCTTCGTGGGGTCTGGCATGGTGAACGTCTCTCTAATCGGGGCTTGAGGGGTCCGGCTCGTCGACCTAAGGACGACTCCGCCACCCTCGACCGGGAAAGTTGAGGGGCTCGGCTCGCTGGGGGCACACAGCCCGAAGGGCTGGGTCGGCCAGCTGCGTCACCCTCCTAATCCGATGCTTGGAGTCGGAATTATACGCCGCGATAGTTGCGTTGTCAATCATTCTTGTTGGACTTGATCGTGGGACCTGGTTCGACATCCTGTCCACACCCACCTTCCCCCGCAAGCATCTAACCCGCGAGAGGGCCAAAAGGTCCGGAATGAGCGCACTAACGCTGTACCCGCTCAGGGGCGCCGCATATCCTGCATCGGCCGATCGGGGGCCTTGGATGAGGATTTGGACACGTGCTCGGCGACTGACGCTCTTGGGGATCCGTCGAGAGTGTCAGCGCGCCGATCGTGAAGCGCGATTCGTTCAGGCCGTAAGCTCCCGGCAATGAACCCGGATCCGCCCGGCGGCGAGCGCTCGCGGCTGGTCTCGCCATCGCGGCTTGACGGCCAGGTGGCGATCGTCAGCGGCGGCGGCAGCGGTCTCGGACGCGAGACGGCGCTGGAGCTCGCGCGCTGCGGCGCGCGCGTGGTGGTGTGCGGCCGCCGTGAGGGTCCGTTGCTTGACACCGTCGCGGCCTGCCCGCGGGGGTTGATCGAAGCGCAGGTGTGCGACATTCGCGAGGAGCCGCAGGTCGAGCGGATCGTCGCCGGCACCCTGGAGCGCCACGAGCGGATCGATCTGCTGGTCAACAACGCCGGCGGGCAGTTCCTCGCACCCGCCGAGTCGATCACCCCGAAGGGCTTTCGCACCGTGATGCGGCTCAACGTGGAGGGCACGTGGCTGATGACCCACGCGGTCGCCACTATGGCGATGATCCCCTCCGGGCGCGGGGGCAAGGTGTTCAGCGTCACGCTCTCGCCCCACAACGGCATGCCCGGGATGGCTCACTCCGGCGCCGCGCGCGCGGCCGTCGAGAACCTGATGCGCACGCTGTCGGTGGAGTGGGCCCGCTTCGGCATCCGCCTGCTGGCGCTAGCTGCCGGGCAGTTTGAGACCGACACGCTGCTCACCAAGTATCCGGCGGCGATCGTCGAGCGCGTCGCGCACACGATCCCGCTCCAGCGGATGGGCACAGAGCAGGAGTTCGCGTGGCTCGTCGCCTACCTGGCCTCGCCCGCGGGCGATTTCTTCTCGGGCGCGGTGCTCACGATGGATGGAGCGCGCGATGACTGGCTCGGACCGTGGCCTCCGGCGCAGGCCGCCGACGAGCACGGGACCCCGCTCAGCGAGGAGCGACGGGGTTGAGGGGCGCTCGTCGCGCGGCAACGGATCGGTGATCCCGGTGTCGTATGTGTACTTTGCGGGTGCATAACACTTCATTTTGTAAAGTGTTATGTATGCCGTTTGGAGGACACAGCCGCCCTCCTGAGTGGTCATCGGCGGGGGCTCGCAATGCTCCCCAACAAACCGCTCATCGCAGTCAACATCGAGACAGGTAGCGTGTGGGGGCACAGTCGTCCGTGCAACCCAGCTTCCACGCGCCAATCGATGCCCGAGCAAGATCCACACAAGCCCGACACCGATCACAACCAGCCTCAGCCGCCCGACGATCAGCGGCAGGGAGTCGCGCCGCGTGGTGGTGACGGTGGTGGGCGGTTGATCGACAGGCGCACGCTGCTCAAGAGCGGTCTGCTGGCGGGGGGTGCGCTTGCCGGCGGAGGAGTCGCGTTCGGCGATCTGCTCGCCAAACAGATCGAAGTCTCGGGTCCCACGCACGCCGGCAAACGAGTCGTCGCTGCGCATCATCGTGGCGGTGAGGCGCCCTTGGGCGAGACGGCGGCGAGCAAGAAGGGGAAGAAGAGCGTCCCCGCCGGCAGGCGGGCGCCCAACATTCTGATGATCATGGTCGACCAGTTGCGCACGCCGCAGTGGTTCTCGGCCGCCGCCACGGCGACCGCGATGATGCCGAACCTCGCGCGCCTGCGCGGTGAAGGCGTGTCGTTTGCCAACCACTACACGGCCGCCAACGACTGCACCCCTTCGCGTGCCGCGCTGCTGACCGGTCTATACACCCACCAAACCGGGTGCCTGATCACCGGTGGTAGCACGCTGGACCCAGGTTTTCCGACGTGGGGGACGATGCTGCGCGAGCAGGACTACAGGACCTACTGGTACGGCAAGTGGCACCTGACCCACGGCGACAACCTGTGGAACACCGACGAAGACTCCGGCGCGCTCGAGCCGTATGGCTTCGCGGGAGGCACCTACCCCTCGCCCGACGGGGCGCCCGGGCAGGGTTGGCGTGTGGATCCGCACATCGTCACGCAGTTTGAACGGTGGTATGCCGACGCACCGAAAGACCAGCCGTGGTGCACGACCGTGTCGTTTGTGAACCCCCACGACATCGCGTGGTGGTATCGCTGGAGCAACAGGTTCGCCGCCGAGGCCGAAGCGGCGAGTGTCGTGGGGGAACTGCCCCCCAACTTCGAGACCCCCGAAGAGATGATTGCCCGCGGCAAGCCGGCTCTGCAGCGCTCGCTGCAGGACACAGCGCAGGTGTCCTTTGGATCTGTTCCCTACGCGGGCCCCGAACTCCAGCAGATGTGGCTGCCGTTCATGAACCTCTACCTGAAGCTGCTCGGAGAGGTCGACACTCACGTGGGCGCAGTGCTCGACACGCTTGCCTCAGACCCAGATGTGGCGGCCAACACGGTCGTCGTGTTCACCTCCGACCACGGCGAGTACGGCGCCTCACACGGGATGCGCGGCAAGGGCGGGGGCGCCTACGACGAGGCGATCAGGGTTCCACTGGTCGTAAGGGATCCACGCGGGGTGCTCACGCGCGCTCCCGGGTCGCAGCGCAGCGGGCTCACTTCGAGCGTCGACGTGGCGCCGTTGATGCTCGACATCGCCACCGGCTCCTCCGGATGGCGCAAGGAAGGCCAGTACTCGCACATCGCCTCGCGCCACGACATCGCAGCGATGCTGAGCAAGCCCTCCGCGCCGGGACGCCGGCACGTGTTGCACGCGACCGACGAGACCGTCACCGAGTTCGCGATCGAACCCTATGCGGCCGATGCACCGCTGCACGTGGTGGCGCTGCGCACAGCCCAAGCTAAGTACGCCACCTACTCCAACTTTGCCGGGGAAAGCCTCAAGCCGCTGGCCGCCGGCCAGGAAGCCGAGCTGTATGACTACAGCACGCCCGAAGGGCGCATGGAGCTGAACAACGAAGCCGGTCGCAGCGCTTTGGAGGACAAGCTCAGCGCCCAGCTACAGCGTGCGATGCGCGACGAACTGCGAGAGCCGCTGCCGACCCGGCTGTATGCCGCCCACAAGCGCGGTCTGCTCGACTACTTCAACACCGCCGAACGCGCCGCGCTGAAAGCAGCCGAACGGCGCCGCGAACGTCTCGAAAGAGAAACTGAGGTACCGGAAGGGCCGATCGGCATCGAACCGGAAGTGCCGATTGGCGGCGAAGACGAACTCGAGCCCGGCGATGCGACTAAGTTGAGGGCTCGACGGCGCGCAGCCCGGCGAAAGTCGGCACGACGAGCCCGGGGTTGAGCGCCACCGCGCACGCGAGCGCCGGCGCCTTGAAGGCTTGTAGCTCGCTCTACTACTGCTGCTTGGCCGGCTGTGCTTGCTCTGCCCAGAAGCCCACCGTCTCGCGCTCGTGGCGGGTTCCGAGGTCGAGTGCGAGCCGGGGGCCAAACGAGGCATAGTCGGCGCTCTGGGCCAGCAGGGCCTCGTATTCGGAGAGCTTCTGGCGGTGAGTCTCAAGCTGGACTTCGGCCAGCGCGCGAGCGTCGGCGCCGAAGAAGAGCTTGAGCAGGGCGAGGTCGCGCAGCATGTAGGGCTCGGGTGTGAGTACTCCAAGCCAATCCTCATGCGCCTTGCGCCCGCGATCGGTGAGGGAGTACAGCTTGCGTCGCCGGCCGTCCTGCTCGCGCTGCTCGGTCACATAGCCCGCCCGTGCCAGCCGTGCCGGCTCGGCGTAGAGCTGGGAGTGGGGAAGTGACCAGAAATGCCCCACGGTGGCCGACACCATCTGCTTGAGGTCATAGGGCGTTGCCTCGCCGGACATCGAGAGTAGGCCCAACACGATGTGGGAGGTGTGTGTGAGCTCGATCTCTTTGCTCATCTGGGCGCGCTCTCTTGTTTTTATCCGTATCGGATGGTATGTTTCAGACTATTGGTTGTGGGGTGAGGCGGATGGAGGCGAGCTTAGATGACCGAAGCGAGAACAACACCACAGCCGGCCATCGCCGCACTGTTGGTGAGCATCTTCTCGGCGCTGGCAATCTTGGCTATCGCTGTCCTAGCGCCGATCGCTGCGGCTGCCCCTGAGGTCACGCTCAAGCTGACACCCTTGCCGATCGCCGGCGTTCCAGGGACGGGGAACCTGCTGGGAGCTGGAGCGGCGGTCGAAGCAAACGTGACGATCAGCGGCAGCGAATACGGAGGCTATCCCTCGCCGCTGACCGGAATCGACTTCTTCGCGCCGGCGGGCGTGAAGATCGCGAGCGAAGGATTCATCGCATGCGCACCGGCGGCGCTGGAAGCCAATGGCATCGCAGGCTGTCCCAAGCGCTCCATGGCGGGCCCGCCCGGGGAAGGACTGGGGGTCGTCAGCTTCGGCGGCACGCGCGTCAACGAGAAAGTGTCGATCAACAGCGTGTTTGCCCCCGCCGGCGGTCTGATCTTCTATGTCGAAGGCACCACCCCGGCCTATTTCCAGATACTCGAAAAGGGGAATTGGGCCACGGCCGCGTTGCCCTATGGCCCAGAGCTGCTCGTCGAAGTGCCACTCGTCGAAACCGTCCCGGGTGCCGACGATGCCTCGATCCTCTCCTTCAAAGTTCGTGTCGGCGCCGCCTACAGGAAGCGGGGAAAGACGGTCTCCTACATCACGCTGGCCAAGCGCTGTCCCGGGCATGGTGGCTTTCCGGTGAAGGCCGAGCTGAAATTCCTGAGCGGCGAAACGACGACGGTCACATACAAGGAGCCGTGTCCGAAGCGCTAGATGTGAAGATCAATGCCCGCGACCGCGCGGTGGCGATCGGCTACGCCGCCCGCCACAGGCTGGGATCGTTCTGAATGTCAGGAGTCATCTGAGCGCATGAACCTGATCAGTTCGTCCTCCGCGAGTCTGAGGTAGCCGAGCGTCAGGGTCGGATTGCCCATGTTGTTGCGTATCCGCAAGGCCGATCCCTCCGGTCCGCTGACCTCGACGATCGTCACGACCGCTCCGATCTCATAGCCGTCCTTATCGCCGAAGTCCTTCTCCAGCGCCTCCATCTGTGCGGCGATCACCTGTCCCGCTCTTGAGGTGTCTAGTGC
>JBAWFB010000115.1:0-17025 GCA_049591495.1 Solirubrobacteraceae bacterium | reverse complement strand
TCCACTCACGTTGCGCGCGACACTCGCGCTCGCGGGACGACTCGCCGCGCTGCTCGTCTCTCCGGTGGGGCACCTCGCGCGGATGGAGCTGAGCGCCGGACGTGCGCGAGCGGCCGCGATCGCCGCGACCGGCGCGGTGGCCGTCTTCGGCAGCGTCGCGATCCAAGGGGCTCACAGCGACTTGCTCGCTGGACTGCGAGCGGCCGGGCATGAAATGACCGCGACGGCGCAGGTGTGGGTGGCGCCGGCCGGCTCCTACAACCTGTTGATGACCACCCCGTTTACTCCACTTGCGCAGGCCCGCCTGCTGCGCGTCCCGGGAGTACGGTCGGTTGGGCTCTATCGCGGCGGGCTGCTCGACTATGGGCAACGGCGGGTGCTCGTCATCGCCCCGCCTCTGGCGGCGCGATCGCTGCTGCCGGCTGGACAGCTGCTCGGCGCGGACGCGCGCAGGGCGGAAGCGCTCGTGCGCGGCGGTGGCTGGATCGTTGTGTCGCGGGCGATCGCCGAAGAACACGACCTGCGCGTCGGGCAGAGCGTCAGCCTGCCGACTCCTGACCCGACCAGAATGCGCGTCGCGGCCCTGTCCACCAACCTCGGCTGGGAGCCGGGCGCGATTGTGATGAGCGCACCCAGCTACGCGCACGCGTGGGGCAGCGCGGACGCGAGCGCCTACGCGATCCAGCTCGATCCCGGTATTCCGCCCAGCCGCGGCGCGCGTGAGATACAGAGCGCATTGGGACCGAGCCTTGGGAGCGCAATGACAGTGCAAACAGCCCAGCAACGCAGCGGCGCGCTGCAGGCGCTCGACACGCGAGCGCTGGCGCGCCTCACGCAGATCGCGACGCTGATCCCAATCTTTGCGATCCTCGCGATGGCCGCCGCGATTGGCGCGATGGTGTGGCAGCGTCGCGCGCGTCTGGCCAAGCTCAAGCTGGAGGGTCTCGCGCGCGCGCAGCTGTGGCGCACGATCCTGCTCGAGAGCCTGCTCCTGCTCGGTGCTGGCTGCATCGCCGGTGGCCTGTTCGGCCTCTACGGCCAGCACCTTGCCGACCGTGCACTCGCGCAGACGATCAATTTTCCCGTCGCTTACTCGCTCAGCCCGCTGCCGGCGCTGGCGAGCCTCGGCCTGGTGGTCGCCGCGGCGCTTGCGGTGATTGCACTCCCCGGGTACATGGCGACGGGAGTGCCCGCAAGCCTCGCCCTGCAGGAGTGAATCGGTCAGCCGAGACCCGCCGACCAGGCGTAGTTGCCCTGCGACTGACGAGCCTCGAAGAATGCTTGATCAAGCTTGCCAAGCGCGGTCAGCGGAGCCGCTCCCTCGAAGAACTCGGCCGCCATCGATCCCCAGTAGTTGGTGGCGTGCAACTCGGCGATCAAAGACACGCTACTCATTTCGATCCGTCCCATGGCTGCGTAGTCGGGCGACGCGGTGAAGTATCGAAAAGCGTTGGCCGAGTTCCCGGCTGGCGAATACTTGTTGCGGATCCACCTGGTCGCACACTCAGGTGTGACCGTAAATGGCTGCTCCGCCCACCACAATTCCCAAGAATCGCGCCAGAACTCATAGACTTCCTCGGGAGTCACGGGGTCCATGGATCGGCAGAACCCTCCCTCCACACATGCCCGCCAGGTGCCAAGCACGTCGTCGCGCATACACGCGCGTCCAATCGCGATCATCGCATCGACCTGCTCGCGCTCGAACCTCTTCACGCAGCCAAAGTCCAAGAAGCTCACACCGCCGTCGTCGTGAAACAGGTAGTTGCCGGGGTGGGGATCGGCGTTGAGCAGGCCTAAGCGAAGAATGTTGGCGTGGGTAAAACGGTAGATCGTCTCCGCCCATCTGTTGCGCAGCTCCTGATCGCATGTGAGGGCTTCGCTCCAGGACTTGCCTTGCACTAGCTCCTGGGTCAAGACACGATCGGTGCACAGCTCGCCGATCACCTCTGGGACATGGATGAATGGGTGCCCACGGTAGATGTCGGCGAACTCCGCCTGATTGGCGGCCTCGAGCCTGTAGTCGAGCTCCTCGGCGATGCGAACGCCCATCTCGCGAGCCACACCGCGAAGATCGAAGCTTGCTTTCTTCGCAGACAGGCCGAACAGCAATCCGAGGAAGGTGGCCAGCAACTCGCTGTTCTTCAAGTCGGATGCGATCGCGTCTGCCACTCCGGGATATTGGATCTTCACCGCAACGGCCCGGCCGTCGTGCAACGTGGCGGCGTGGACCTGGCCGATCGATGCGGCCGCGAGCGGCTCCCAGTCGAACTGCGCGAATGCACTTTCGGCCCGTTGCCCAAGCTCGTGCTCAAGCACGGTGCGCGCGAGCTCGGGGGCCATCGGCGGCGCGTCGTCGCGCAGCCGCCTCAGCGCTACCTGGTAGATCGACTGGAACTCTTCCGGCACCGCGGGCACAGCTGAGACAAACGAGAGCATCTGTCCGGCCTTCATCAGCACACCCTTGGAGTGACCGAGCAGCTCTGCGTAGCGCTCCGCCGTGCGGGTGTAGAACTCTGTCTTGTCCTTGCCCGTCACCTTGCTCTGCAGTCCAACCACGACCGCCTCACCTGCTGTACGGGCGCTCAGAGCCGCCAGCGGGACGGTGCGCCGCAACCGTCCACGGTTGATGGCGCCGCCCTTTGCCGGTGTGCCATCTGCATCTAAGGGAACCCCACCAAAGGACATCAGGCACATCTCCTTCCCGATACTGACTTCAACTAAGTGTATCCTGAGTTAGGATCAATCATCCATGTCAAGCACGACTCCGACCCGTGAGCGCATCCTCGATGAAGCGATGCGCCTGTTCAGTGAGCGCGGCTATGCCGCCACCAGCATCGCCAAGATCGAGGCCGCCGCCGGGCTCACTCCTGGGGCGGGCGGGCTCTACCACCACTTTGCGAGCAAGGAAGCGGTCCTTGCCGCGGGCATCGAGCGCCAGCTCTCGAGGCTCGCCGCGCTCCGTGAGATCCGGCAGGTACTCGGATCGCTGGGAGATCTCAAAGCCGAGCTGACGCTGACGGCTCGCTACGTGCTCGCCGAGCTCGACAGCGAGTCTGAGCTGTTGCGCATCCTCGCCTCCGACGCACGCAACCGTCCACAGCTGCTGAGTAATGCCGTGGAGCAGCTCGTGAGCTCGATGTTCGCGGGCTTTGCCACCTGGATTGGTGAACGCGCCGAACGCACCATACCCGCGGAGGAAGCGAGGACGATAGCCGCCTTCGGACTCGGGTCACTGCTCTCCTCGCGCCTGCTACGCGACGTACTCGGCATTCCAGCCCAAGTCGACGACCTAATGCTGGTCGACACCTGGGTGCAGATGATGGCTGCAGCTCTGGCCAATCCTGCCTAGTTTCCGCGGAGTATTCCAGTTCCGAAGATGACCGATTTGTGAGGCGAGCTCGCCGATGCTCCCGTCAGGCTTCGGTTGAGGTAGCGGATCTCAAATTCATCCGCGGTGGCACACAGCCTGAAGAGCCCGGCGGACAGGGTGTGCACCGGTTCGGCCCGCCGGACGTCGTGATTTATCAACCAGCCACTCGGTCGCGCGTTCTTGCAGCGCGAACTCGCTTCAATGGAGTATTCCGAGCCGGCGTTCACGACCGCATACGGTGCCTTGAATTCCACCTCGGCCCGATAGCACGGATCGAGCAGGAAGGCCCTGCTGCAGGCATCAGGGGACTGGAGCACGGTCTTGACGTGCACCGGCTGGTGCAGATTGCGGGATGGATTGAAGGTGCTCTCAGGGGTGCGAGGTGGTTCGGGGCAGGGGTTGCTCGCCGGGGCGGCGCTGCTGACCGAGCAAGTGAGTGACCCGAGGCGGTAGGTGATTGAGCTCACTTCGCCGGAGGGCCTCATCGAGATGTTGGCACCCGTGCTGTATCCGATGAACGAGACGCTGCCAAAGGACAGGTGGGTCCGGGGGCGAGCCATCGCGACGATCAGATATGCGCCCGTCCCTCGACTGACGGGGCTGGTTTGCGACCCCGTTCTTGTCGGGTGGGTGACGCTGAGGGCGTGAGGGCCGAGCAGGCCGAAAGAAATCGACCTGAGATCCCCTGCGGGCGGCTTTGCTTTCAGGAGTTCTTGGTTGATCGGTGACGCGCTGCGATCCTGATCCTCAAAGCTCGAGCTCGTGGTCTGCCCGGCGAGAATGCACACCGTGTCGCTGTCATCGCCATAGCTGGGGAGGATGTCCGGTGAGAGGGGGTGAAAGCGCCCGTCGTCGTGGAAGGCGCCATCGATACCGAGCTCTCCCAACTGTCCGTCTTGCACACGGCCCACTTGAAGACAGACCTCTCCTCTTGTCGTGTGTACGAGGCGCATTCCCCACGGCAGGCCGCCTTGTGGATCGGCGGCTCGCAGCGGCAGCAGGCGCGAGCCGCCGGCAGCCGGTATGCCGATTGCCACGTTGGCGTTGAGTGGTCCTCGCACTTTTACAGGACTGCCGGTCAGCAACCCGGTAGCGGCTATGGCGATCGCGCCGCCTGCCATAGCGAGCACCACGGCGATCATCGCGGCGTTAAGCGGTCGCAGCCGATGTGTCCGGTTCGCAGGGGACTTCGAGCCGGAGGGTTGCGCACTGGCCGAGAGCCTGCGGTTCGCTGCATCGAGAAGGTCACGCTCCAGCTGTGGGAGAACGCTCATCGTTCACCGGCCAATCTTGTTCGTAGGGTGCGAAGTCCGCGGCTGACTCGTTGGCGCACGACAGCCTCCGAGCAGCGCAGCTCGCCCGCAATGTCTGCGTACTCACGCTCTTCCACCACGTGCGCCTGGATTGCCTGCTGCTGCTGCTCAGGGAGACTCGCCAGCGCCGCCAAGGCGACATCCGGCTGCGCCGCCAGGCGCTGAATCGTCTCGCTCGCGTGGTCGCTGAGATGCAGGGACGGCATCCCCAATCGCTCGCGCGCCGAGGACTCGACCTGCCCGCGCCGGTAGCTTGATCCCAGCACGTTTCGCGCGATCCCAAACAGCCACTGGTCAGCCATCCCGCGCCCGCGGTCGTAGCTATCGACCGACTCAAGCGCCCGCGCGAACGTCTCAGCCGTCAGGTCAGCCGCGAGCTCGGGGCGGCGGGTCGCGCGCATGAAGAAAGCGAGCACCGGGCGCTCCAGCAGTCGATAGAACGCGGCGAAGGACTCCGCGTCCTCGCGAGCAGCGTCCAGCAGCGACTCGGTGTTTACGGGCTCGATAGTCATCTGTCCTCAATTAGCGCAGGCGCGCGTGTTGTGACAGCCGCTTCCTCTAGAGCCCGTAGCTCCCGTCGAAGTCCCTGCAAATAGCGATTTCGGGGTTGAGCCCGCATTCGTCACCACCCAAAACCGGTGGAGGCGCGCTCGCGCTGGATGCGACAAGGGCTCAGCTTCGAGCAGTCGCGCTCGAGACCTCGATTCTATACTTTGAATCATGCGTATTGCACGGGTGCTCTATGCGCTGCTCTTGGTGCTCGCGCTAAGCGCGGTGGCCGCGTTCGGGGCGACGCCGGTGACGCTTGACCCCTCAACCGGCTGCGGACCGCTCACCAACACTCAAGACAGCGGGGGTGGGTGTATCGAGCCGACGGTCACCGCCTATGGCGGCTGGGTTGCTTGGAGCCACCTCGACCCGGCCACCGATAATTTCCAGCTCGCCCTGCGCGACCCGCAGGGCACCGAGCTCGCGGCCCCCGTGGCGGAGCGCAAGACACCGTTCGACGTGAGCCTCGGTCCGAGCGCGCATGGCGTCGTCGCCGTGTACTCGCGCTGCACCGACGAGGTCAACCTGCTCGGCTGCGCGATTGTCGAGCTCCAGCTTGCAGGAATTGCAACGACCACGCCGCTCGCCAGTGGCTCGACGGGCGCGAGCGGTGCGAGCGGCACAGGCGAGCCGGCCGGCGTGACGGCGCCAGAGATCGCCCTCACGGTCCCGCTCAGCGGCTCCCTCCACGCACCGGCGATCTGGAATAACCGTCTTGTTTTCCTTCGCCGCGACCGGATCTACTCATGGACGATTGGTGCACACAAGGCTACGGAGCTGCCCTTCCCCTCAAGCGACGGTAATCCCGGCTTGATCGGCGGGCTCTCACTGAACGGCACCGAGGTTGCCTACACAACCAGCCCGTCTGGAGCCGTCGTGATCCAGGGTCTCTGGGTGCAGACGCTGGGCAGGGCTCCGCGCTTCATCGAGGGGATCACAGTCGGCCAGGGCGCGGAGTGTGCGTCGATGTTCCTCTCGCCGATAATCGTCGGCAGCTACCTCTACGCCTTCCACCAGGACTGTGACCAGTTCCAGCCCAAGCGCTGGGAGCGCTATAGCCTGAAGAGCACGGCGACCTATCGAGCCGACGTCAACTTCCAGGACGGCGCCGACAACGAAATCCATTCGGTCGTGCCCGATCGCGGCGGCGTCACTTGGATCAGCCCAGTGACGGGGGCAGTCCTGCATCTCGCCAACTTCCCCTGGAAGTCGGTCACACGCAAAGAAGTCCACGCGATCGAGCGCGAAGGCTGCACACTGCGCAACGGATGTTGATGCTTCACTTCCGCCGTTCGGCGTTTCCCGCGTCCACCGGTGCAATACCGAGCTCGCGCAGTCTCTGCTCCAACGCAAGGATTCGCTGCGTGTCTTCGTAAAAATCTTCGTGCTCGACGATCTTGCCCCATCGCGTGCGTATGACCAGGACCGTGCGGTTGGCGTAGATCTGCCGGCCATCGGGGCCATTTGTGTAATCGTTGAAGCGGACGACCATTGTGAGGGCCCATGGCGGCCCGGCGATCCATAGCTCACGGATTTCGCCCTGGATGCCGGCGGCGGTGAAGTTACGCAGGAAGCGGTCGATCTCCGCCTTGCCGCGGTGCTCGCCCGCCCAACGGTGCGGCCCCTCGTTAAAGCGCAGAACGGCATCCCGCGCGTAGCTGGCCAACAATGGCTCATGTTCGCCCGCGTTCAGTCGGCGCACGTCGTGGTTGAGCTTCAAGAGCAGCAGACGTGGCAACAGCGCACGAGCAGCGAGAGCCCCGGCTATGCCCGTCATCACCCCCGATCGATACGCGCCCCTCCTCACGTCGAATCGCCCCAAGCCTCGGTGACGAGCCCGACCGCAGCTTCCCCGGCGGCATCCATCAGCTCGGTGTCGCGAAGCGAGCAGCTCAGCAGGAATGCGCCCTCCAGCATCGCCAGCATGCTCACCGCCAGAGCTCTGGCACGGGCACCGGGAATGCCGCCGTCGACGGTCTCGCCATGACAGTGCCGACTATACATCGATAGACAGAGTGATCTATCTGGGGCGGCCCGCGAGCTATCGGTGGTTGGGAATGCAGCACAACTGTGCGGACCCAGTCGCGAGCAACCTTCCATCGGTGTCCCACACCTTTCCGCTGACACCCATGAGACCGTGGTCTGCAACGGTGCACTCGTGATCGATCAACAACCACTCGCAGCCCGAATTGAAATGATGGAACCACGCGCTTGTGTCGAGGTTCGGGGCCAGATACTCCCAGCTGCGGTACTTTTGGTAGGCGGCTGGAAAGCCAAATGTATCGAGCAGGATCAGGGCACGTGCCGCGTCGAGGAAGGGGTCCTCGAAGCACGCCGTCGGTTGAAAGCGTGCCCACTCGCGCAGAACTGGCGCTGAGGGCTCTTCCGTCGTGTTCTGATCGACCGGTCGCCGCTCGACGTTGCTCCAGAAGCTGAACGCCGGGCGTTGCGGGGTGGGCCGTGGTCGATGGTAGGTCCTCAGGGTCTCGGGGGACGGAACGTCAGGCGCGTGCGGATGCTGGTGGCTATACCCAGACCCGTCGGCGGCGGTCTTGACCAGCGCATGGAGGATCGGCTTGCCGTTCTGGGTCACCTCGACGGCGATCGACTCGGTGCGGCGACCTTGTCTGAGGATGTTCACCCTGAGGTCCACCGCATCAAATGCGGGAGAGCTCAGGAAATGGCAATAGAAGCTCGCCGGTCGCTGAATTTGGGCGACCTTTCCCGCGGCGCGCAGAGCGAAAGTCGCCAGATAGCCTCCGTTTGGGCCCCAGATCTCCCAATCATCCGATAGACGCGCGACATATCGGCCGTTTTCTCCTTCCACGCGCGTTGCGTGATCGAGGTCTGAGGCCATCGCGGAAGGCTACATCGCCGATCTCAGCAGCCTCGCGGCGGTTAGCAGTGCGGATGTGGACGTCATAAAAATCTATCCCCCAACTGACGACGTCTCGGCCGCAGGTAGCACGCGACTGCGACCTCAGACCTATAGGACACCCACTGAAGATCCCTCTCGAGACCTCTTGTGGGCAAGTACCGCGGCTCCTACGGTTCTGGGGGTGATCGATGTTTGCGGGGTGACCAAGCGCTACGGCGAGAAGCTCGCCGTCGACGACCTGAGCTTTCAGGTCCAGCCCGGCGTTGTGACCGGTTTTCTTGGTCCCAACGGGGCCGGCAAGTCGACCACGATGCGGCTGATACTGGGACTCGACGCGCCCACCGAGGGGTTCGCGACGGTCAACGGCAAGCCATACCGGGAGCTGCCCGCACCGCTGCATGAGATCGGCGCGATGCTCGAGGCCCATGCGATCCACACGGGACGCTCGGCCTATAACCACCTGCTGGCGCTGGCCCAGACACATGGCATCCCTCGCTCACGTGTCGATGAGACGATCGAGCTGGTCGGCCTCGGTGAGGTTGCCCGCAAACGGGTTGGCAGTTTCTCGCTTGGCATGGGGCAGCGCCTGGGCGTTGCCGCAGCGCTGCTCGGAGACCCGGCCGCCGTGATCCTCGACGAGCCGGCTAACGGCCTCGACCCAGAGGGGATCCACTGGATTCGCAACCTGCTCAAGCGGCTGGCCGCAGAAGGCCGGACGGTGTTTCTCTCCTCGCATCTGATGAGCGAGATGTCCCAGACCGCGGAGCACCTGATCGTGATCGGCCGCGGACGCCTGATCGCAGACACCTCGGTCGCGGAGTTCGTGCGGCGGGCCTCCTCGGGCGCCGACGTACGCGTACGCTCGCCTCAGGCCACGGAGCTGGCAGGTGTGCTGCTCGACGATGGGGCAAAGGTGACGAGCCTCGAGCACGGCTTGCTCGATGTCAGCGGTCTCACGGGCGAGCGGATCGGTGAGATCGCGCTGGAGGCACGGATCGTGATCTCAGAGCTGACACCGCAGCAGGCGTCGCTGGAGGAGGCCTTCATGAGCCTCACGGGCGAGTCGGTCGAGTACCGCGCCAGCGCCGGCGAGCAAGCAGCGACGACTGAGAATGTGAGAGCCGCCGCGTGAGCGCAACCGAGACACTGCCGGCCGCCGCGACCCCGAGCCGCCCCGCGTTCACTGGCCGCGTAACTCAGGGTCACGTGCTGCGCTCGGAGTGGACGAAGCTGTGGTCGCTGCGATCGACGCGTTGGTCGCTGTTGTTTGCCGTGATCGCAATGGCGGGCCTTGGGCTACTGATCGCGGCGGTCTCGATGGACCGCTGGTCACACCTCAGTCCCCAGGATCGCGCGAGTTTCAATTCGATCGACAGGAGCCTCGGTGGCTATCACCTCGCACAGCTCGCGATCGGGGTGCTTGGAGTGCTCGTGATCAGCGGCGAGTACTCAACCGGGATGATCCGCTCGAGCCTGATGGCCGTGCCAAAGCGCCTGCCGGTGCTGTGGGCAAAGATCTCAGTGTTTGCCTCGGTGACGTTCGTGCTGATGCTGGCGAGCGCGTTCGTCGCGTTCTTCGGTGCCCAGGCGATCCTCACCGAGCACCACGTGAACGTCAGCCTTGGCCATCCTCACGCGCTGCGCACGCTCGTCGGGACGGTGCTGTTCATGACCGTCACTGGAATCCTCTGCGTCGCGCTCGGCACGATCATCCGCAGCACGGCGGGGGCGATCGCGACGTTCGCCGGCCTGCTGTTTGTGCTTCCAGGAATCGTCGACATCCTCCCGAGCGAAATCGGCAACTCGATCAATCCCTACCTTCCCTCAAGCGCGGGCGGCGCGATCGCCAAAGCCCTTCCGGACCCTCACACGCTCTCCCCGTGGGGTGGATTCGCGCTCTACTGCGGATACACGATCATGCTGCTCGCGGTCGCTGCCCACCTGCTCGTGCGGCGCGACGCCTGAGGTCTCGCCTTTAGCCTGTCTCCGACCCCCTTCCAAATAGTTATGAACACCGATTCTCTGCCACGACAGCAAACCGCCGTAAAGGCCTTGACGAAGGTTCCCGAGATCACTGTGGTCTTCTGGGTCCTAAAGCTCCTCACGACCGGCATGGGCGAGTCGATGTCGGACTTTCTCGGCCAGCACAGCGTGCCGATCGCCGGCGCGGTAGGGATCCTCGGCCTGTGCTTTGCGATCTGGCTGCAGATGCGCCAGCGTGAATACCGGGCTCCGTTCTACTGGTTCGCGGTGATGATGGTCGCGATCTTCGGCACGATGGCCGCCGACGGCATCCACGACGGCGCGAGCATCCCCTATGCGGTGACCACGCCGTTGTTCGCGCTCGTGACGGCCATCGTGTTCTTGCTCTGGTACCGCAGCGAGGGCACGCTTTCGATCCACAGCATCACAACCCGTCGCCGCGAGGGCTTCTACTGGGCCGCGGTGCTCGCGACGTTTGCGCTCGGCACCGCCGCGGGGGATCTGACCGCGACCACGCTTCAACTGGGCTTCTTCGGATCGGTGCTCCTATTCGCGGGGATCATCGCGATCCCGGCGGTTGGCTGGTGGCGCTTGCGCATGAACCCGATCGTCGCGTTCTGGTTTGCTTATATCGTCACCCGGCCGCTGGGTGCCTCCTTCGCTGACGGGTTCAGCAAGAACACCAACGGAGGTCTCAGCCTTGGCGACGGCACCGTCAGCGCGATCGCACTGATCGTGTTTGTCGCGCTCGTCGCCTATGTAACGGTCAGCAAGCGTGACGTGCAGGGCCAAGGACATGCCGTCGTCCGCCATCCACACCCAGGTTCCCACTCGAGCTCTCTACCGCAGCTCGCCCCAGAGCCCGAGTAGCCGTCAACATGAAGGCGTGAGACAAACAGCCGACGAGCCCACCTCCATCTGGCTGACACGACTCCAGCGCCTGGGCCGTTGGAGCACCGACCACCAGTTCGCGAGCGATCTCGCGGTCGCCCTGTGCATAGCCGGGCTGAGCATCGTGGTGTTGGCGCGCCAGCACCGCCTCGATACGACCTCGCTGATTTTCTGTGGCGCCCTCTGCGCTCCGCTGCTGCTTCGCCGCAGGAGCCCTCGCCTGTGCTTCGCCGCGATCGCGCTCGTTGCATTCGCGCAGTGGCTGCTGGCCGTGCCGCAACTGGCTGACGCCGCCGTCCTCGTCGCCCTGTACTGGGTCGCGCTCGAAGCCGATATGGCCGAAGTCGTGCTCGCGGCGGCCATCGTCGAGGCGGGCGCGATCATGGCCGCGGTGCGCTGGTCACCGTCCACGCCAGTGAAGATCTGGGTTGGGCTCTCCGGCCTGGCGGTCGCCGCCGGCGTGCTCGGCGTCACGATCCGCCAACGACGAGCGCTTTTGACCTCACTGCACGAGCGGGCCGCGCGGCTTGAATTCGAGCGCGATCAGGAGGGTCGTCTCGGCGCCGCAGCGGAGCGTGCGCGCATCGCACGGGAGATGCACGACATCGTCGCGCACAACCTCAGCGTGATCATCGCTCTGGCTGACGGCGCCACCTACGCGATGAGCTCCTCGCCAGAGCGCGCGCTCCAGGCGACCCAGCGCGTGTCGGCGACTGGCCGTCAGGCGCTCGAGGAGATGCGTCGGCTGCTGGGGGTGTTGCGCGACGAGTCCTCGGATCACCCGTTCGAGCCACAGCCGAGCCTCGATCGGCTCGATGAGCTGCTCGCGCAGGTGCATGCCGCGGGGATCCCGGTGACGATGGAGCTCAACGGCGACCCGCACGAACTGCCCGACGGGGTCCAGCTGACCGTCTTCCGCGTCGCCCAAGAGGCCCTGACGAACACTCTGAAGCACGCCGAGCGTCCCACCCGCGCGCATCTCGCGCTGAGCTGCCAGCCGGGCGCGGTGGAGCTCGAGGTCACCGACACCGGCAGCTATGACACCAACGTGTTGCCGGCATGGCCGCTGGCTACCGCGTCGGGTGGACGCGGGCTGCACGGCATGCGCGAGCGCGCCGCGGCTTATGGAGGCAAGCTTGATGCCGGCCCCTGCGCCCAGGGTGGCTGGCGCGTGCACCTGAGCCTCGCGCCTGAAGCCGAGACCACCGCACGATGACGACAACGGTGCTCCTGGCCGACGACCAGGAGCTGATGCGCATGGCGTTTCGCATGGTGATGGACACCCAACCCGACATCTCGATCGTTGGGGAGGCGGCAAACGGCCGCGAGGCCGTCGAGGCGGTGAGGAACCTCAAACCGGACGTCGTGCTGATGGACGTGCGCATGCCCGAGATGGACGGCGTGCAGGCGACGGAGCTGATCGTTGAGTCAAACAGTCACGCGCGGATAATCATCCTCACCACATTCGATATCGACGAGTACGTCTACGCGGCGCTCAGGGCAGGCGCGAGCGGCTTTCTGCTGAAGGACACCCAGCCCGCCGACCTGCTGTCGGGCATCCGCGCGGTCGCAAGCGGAGACGCCGTGGTCGCCCCCAGCGTCACCCGCCGGCTGCTGTCCACCTACGCCCACCGCCTCCCCGCCCCCGGGCACCCCGATCGAGGTCAGGGCGAGCGCTTGGCACTGCTGACCGCCCGCGAGCACGAGGTGCTGCTACATGTGGCAGGAAGCCTCTCAAACACCGAGATCGCAGAGCGGCTCGTGCTCTCCGAGGCGACCGTCAAGTCGCACGTCGGCCGTATCCTCGCCAAGCTCGAGCTGCGTGACCGCGTACAGATCGTCGTTTTTGCCTACGAGACAGGGTTGATCACGCCCTCCCAACGCTGAGTCAAGGGGAAGCTCACGTTCACGGTGCCCTGCGTCCACTATTCCGAGGAAGTCGCGCCCGCTATCGCGAGCTGCTGCCAGGGTGCCGTTCGCGGGGCGATAGAACGGGTCGAGCACGAGGCACCGCCCGGTGGGATTGTTGTGAGCGCACGTCGAGCGCCGCTCGTCGAGCCGCTCGCGTTGGTAGGGCGCTCCGCAGGTCCCGCATGCGACATGGGCGGTCGTGGTGAGCACGAACCGGCCGGCGAGACCGCGGATCGCGTCACGGCCCTGCTCGGGCCGGGAGCTCTGCCAGCCAGGGCGGCGCGGCCCAAACCCCCGTGGCGTTCGCGGTGCGATCGAGACGGGGCGATGAAAGTACGCTGGGCGCTTTGTGAGCAGGCAAAGGGGTCGTATGCCCGCGCTTCGCAGTACCACGGGCGCTGCCCAACTCGGCGGAGGGTGCTCCACCCAGCCTGTGGCGCGCAGCTCTGCTCGCAGCGCCTCGCTTGGCAGGAATAGCCAAAGGCTGCCGTCATCGCGCAGAACGCGGTGGATCTCCGTGAGCACCGCGAGCGTCTGCTCGCTCGCGAGACCGCACGGCGGGAGGGTGACACAGGTGTGCACCCTGCCTGCGGGTAGCTCCTTCAAGAACGTGAGGGCGTTGGTGTGTTCAATGCGCCAGGTCATGCCATCTCCTAATCGGGGTCGAGCTCTTGGCTGTCAATGAGTCCATACCTGTTAATGCGAGCAAGCGCTCGAAAGAGACAGGGAATTTCACTCAAGCCGAGAAAGAGGCGCGCCCGCCGGAAGGGCGGGCGCAGGAACGACGTGGGCAAGTGGGGGCCGGTGCTCAGCGCTGGACGGTCACGCGCACGGGCTTACTATGGGCGCTCAGAAATGGGTAGCCGCCGTTGGGCACGGTCGCTGCCCTGAAGAGATACGACGAGCCCGCGCCGAGCGTGAACTCGTACTTGTATGCCCATCGGCCCTGACTTGTGGTGGGTAGCACTTCGATTGTGCGCCATCGCCCACCGTAGAGGATCTCCATCTGCACCGACTCGCCGCCGGCGGGCACGTATCCACCGGCTAGCCGGCCGCTGAAGATGACTGCGTGGCCCACCCGCGCTCTATGGGGCGCGTGCATCGACACCATGGCTTGCACGCTCTCATGAAAATCGAGCTTCGCGGCGGGCACTGCGTCCAGCAGGTGCGAGTAGTAGGCGATCTGCAATACCCGCGAAGGTCCCTTTGGCGCCTTCAGCGTCCATGTCCCATCGGAGCTGGTGGTCGTGTTGGAGATGCCGCTTGGCGGCGCGGAGGAGCCGAGCACTTGTTGGGAAAGCTGCACCTGCGCGTCCTTGATTGGTGTGCCGGCCGGATTGGTGAGTCGTCCGGTCAGTGTGACCGCAGAGCCAGGCTGGGCTCGGGTGAACGTCTTGGGCTGCTTGGCAGATGGCCTGAGCAGCGCGGTTTCTGAGACTGGCGTGCCATTCGCGGCTCCCCGGTTCGGTGGCGCGATCGCTGGCGTGATGATGCTCGGGGGTGCCAGATGGTTCGCGGTCATCAGCGTGCCCGAGTACACGGTCGTGACGTTCCCGGCGGCGTCTTCGACTTCCACCGTGAGGGTGTGCAGGCCGTCGGTGAGGCTGGCCGTGTGGACTTCTGCGTGAACGGACGTTTCGGTCGGGCATGGCTGGGAGTAGTCAAAGACGCGGAGACCTTCGGTCGTGCCACTCGGGACGCACTTTCCTTCGTTGGTGCTCGGTGTTTCGGCCCACACCTGTTCACCGTCGACCCTCACCCTTGCCTGATATATCCCCGGGCCGGGATCGGTGGCCATGAAGCTCAACGTGCCCGTGCCACTTACCGTTTCATTCAACAGCGTCCCGGTGAGCCCGGAGCCCTTCGGGTCTGCTCTAGTGGCAAGGATGATCTCCGCACTGGAGATGTTCGCTTCAGCAGAGAAAGCGCTGTTGGCTTCCTCTGACCACTGGCTTCCGGGAGTGTGACAGATGGATGGAGCATCAGGTTCGCTGACGGGTAGGCAGGAAGCGCGAACGTACACTTCGCTTGCGCCCGCCGGGACAGGCACCTCGCCTTCGTACAGTTCACAGTCCGGGTATTCGCAAACCTGGCTGACATCTCGTTCGGCGACGACGGAGACGACCGAGGCGGAGCCGTTGCGAGCTCTCAGCTTCGCGTCGAGCGAGCCACCCGCGATCGTCGAGCCGTGCGGTGGCTTGTAGATCCAGCTCTGCCCCGCAAACGGTTCGTCGCCGCTGTAGGGGGCGGCGTAGACCGAGAGCCCGCCGCCCTCGGCGACCTTTTCGCAGAACTCTTGCGGCGGTTCGCGATAGCCGTAGTTAGCCTTCGCTTCCCAGCCTTCGGGGGCGATGTATTCGCCGTCATAAGAACACGAGCGCTGCACCCATTCACCGGCGTGCGCGACCGATATCGGCCCCATCCACAGCAACCCGAGCGAGATGCCGAGGAGCAGAATGGGAGTAAGCGCGAGACGCTTCCCGTCCACGATGGGAAGGATACGATGGGAGTAAGCGGCGTGGGTCATCTTCGATTCCTTTCCATCGGTGTTTGATTGCTCTCAGCCGCCGAGGTAGCTGAGGGCCGTCCCGCCGCCCGTGCGTATCGGTGCGGGTGAGGTGGTTGCCGTGTTGGCTTGGGGTTCGGTTTGCGTCGCGCTCGGGGTCTGGCCGAGCTTGAGATATTCGAGGTCTTGGCTGGGTGGCGGTGGCTGGTGGTGAGCGTGCCGCTCTGCGGTCCGGTGGACGGATGAGCGTGGAGTGGTCTGCGTGACCGCGGAGATCGGTTTGACCGCTATGGCCGCTGGCTGGATGCTCGCTGGTGTCGCGCTGGTCGGCAGGGTTCGCGTCACATGGCGATGGACGGGCGCAGGCGTGGTCAAGGAGTGGATGACTTTCGCGCCGACTCCCGCGCCGGCGATCACGAGCACGGTGCCGGCCGTGGCGACCTTGACCATTCCGCCGCCTCCTAGCACCCCGGCCGTACGCTCGGCCGTAACGGTTCCGCTGGGTGCGCGGCCTGTGTGGAGGAGCGTCGTCAGCCGGTCGATCCACCGGCCGTGCAGCTCAACGGCCATCGCGGGGGGTGGCAGAAACGCGGCGCTCGCGGCGCGCTTGAACTCTTGGCCGCTCATCTCGCGCAGCAGAGTGGCGTAGGAGGAGCGACACCCTGCGCATGCTGCCAAGTGTGCTCTGGCGGCTTTCTCCTGCTCGGCCTCCGCTGTTCCGTGCGCGTGTGCGTGGATGGCCAGCTCGCGGTAGTCGCACATCCGTCCGGCGGCCGTGATCGTCGCGACCTGGTCAAGCTTGCGCTGCGCGCTACGCGAAGCCGCGAGCACCGTCTTGACCGGCTCATCCAAAGCCTTCGCGGCACGCTTGACTCCCAGGCCATGCGTTGCCATCACGGCTATCACCCGCTGCTCAAACGGATCGAGCTGGGCCATTAGATCCGCCGCTGTCGCGATCCGCTCGCGTGCGGCGAGCAGATCGAACGGCTCGTCCTCGTCGGCGAGCGCTGCGGCCACCGGCTCGAAGTCCACGCGACGGCAAGAGCCGACGTGCAGATCGTGGCGTCCGGAGCGGTGCTCGACCAGCAGGTAGCCCACCGACGTCCAGAACGCGCCCTGCAGGTGCTCTTCGTTACGGATCGGGTTGCGCGACATTACGACGAGGCCGATCGCCTCATCCACGATCTCCTCGCGCACGTGCGCGGGTACACCCGCCGCGTCGCGGCGCCAGTCAAGCGAGCGGCGTAGCTCATCCCGGCGTGCCTTCAGCGCGTGCGCGACCTCCTCCGGGGAGAGCGCTCCCTGTCGTCCCGGCGCGCGCACCAGCCAGCGCGCATGGTCGTGCCGCACCAGCGGAAGGCCCCCGGGCCGAGACAGCGATAGGGATTGAGCAGAAGCGTCCACTACTCCGTTAATGCGGGCTGGCTCCTCCGCGCGACAACGAATTTGCTCTGACCCCATAGAACCACCTTCGTTAGGTCGTTCGCGGGCGTCCGGGCCGAGCGGGCCGCTGGGCAGCGTGTCGGTTCCTCGCGCGAGGTCTCATAGACTCCCAATCGGATCGCCGCTCAGCGACCTTGAGATTTGGAAGAACCAAATCGGTCCCATAGCCTGCCACCCGGAT
>JBAWFB010000114.1:0-2021 GCA_049591495.1 Solirubrobacteraceae bacterium | reverse complement strand
CGTGCAAGCCCTCGTCCGGGTTCAGCTTGAGCAGGAGCGGTGTGGCGATGAAATAGATGCCGTAAATCCAGATCAGCACATAAAGCGGCTTGTCGAGCGCACCGAAGACATGCTGCTGCAATTTCTTTGCTTCGGGTTTATCGGCGGTTTTTTTCAACTGGTGCCGCACGAAGGCGAAGGCCACGAGGTTGAGAAACAACACCAGCAATGCGAAGCACAGCATCACGCCCAGATCGGCCCAGGTGATGGAGCCGAAAATCGGGTTGTTCGCGCCGGGGCCGAAAAGGCGTTCCATCCAGCCGCTCAAAAGCGCCGTCAATGAGGTTGAGAGTCCGTCCAGAAAATCCTTCCCGGACAGGCTTGAATTAAGGGTCATCGTTTAGCTTTTCCTTTGGTTCACTTTATGGTTTCGGGGCCGGTGGTTTTTTCCGGCGAGATTTCGCTCAACTCGCGGAGCATCTTTCGGACGGTCGCCGGTCCGCTCAAATAATATCGGGCCGAGGTGTTCGCCAGCCCGACGCGCACGGAAAAGGCCGTCGGCGGCAACGCGCGGAACAAATCCTCGTCCGTCCAATCGTCGCCGATGCCGAGAATGAAATCGGGCGTGAACTGGTTCAACCATTCCAGCCCGGCGGTGCCTTTGTTGACCCCGGAGTTGCGGATCTCGATGACCTTGTTGCCTTCGAACACCTGCACGTCAATGTTGCGCGTGTAGCCGGCCAGATCGTCCAGCAATTCTTTTGCGCGCAACGGCGCCTGTTCCGGGTCGGCGCGTCGGTAATGCCACGCGAGTGAGAATTCCTTTTCCTCCAGCAACGCGCCCGGCAGACGGTCCACATAGAGTTGGAAAATGGGCCGCACGCGTTCCTTCCAGTCCGTGGTCAACGTTTTCAACATGCGCCAGTCTTCGCCCCGGTTGCGCAGCCAGGCACCGTGTTCGGCGATGAGCGAAATGGGCAGGTGCCCGACCCATTCCTCCAATGTGCGCCGTGGCCGGCCGCTGATGATCGTCACATGGTTGGCCGGGTCAGAACCCAGCGCGCCGAGCAGCGCGATCAGTTCCGCGTCCGGCTGGGCAAGTTTCGGCTCGGACGAAAACGGCACCAGCGTGCCGTCGTAATCCAGCAGCAGCGTGCGGCGGGCGGCGGCGCGGTATTGCTGCAACATGCCCGAACTGGTCTTGCTGGTGAGCAGCCGCGCCTGGCGGGCCGCCTCGGTTTTCTGCGTGGACAGCAACGATTGGACGAAATCATCCGCCCAGCGGATCACGTTGTAACGCTGGAGCCGTTCCTGCAATAATTTGTTCCGCCGGATCTGCTCCTCGACCGGCATCGTAAGGGCCTGCTCCAGCGCCTTGGCGAAATCTTCGCGGTGAAACGGGTTGATGATAATCGCCTCGCCCATCTCCTTGGCCGCACCGGCCATTTCGCTCAAGATCAAAACCCCGGTTTGGTCGGGACGCGAGGCGATGAATTCTTTCGCCACCAAGTTCATGCCGTCCCGCAGCGGCGTGATCAACGCCACATCACAGAGCCGGTAAAGCGGCACGATTTCTTCAAACGTGAGGTTGCGGAACTGATAGACCAGCGGCGTCCAATGCACGTTTCCGAAATCGCCCACAATGCGGCCGACCGTCTGTTCCAGTTCCGACTTCATCGCCTGGTAGCTGTCCACGCCGATGCGCGACGGCGCGACGGAAACGATGAACACCACCTTGCCGTGCCACTGCGGGTTGAGCTTCAAAAACGTCTCGTAGCCGCGCAAGCGATTGATCAAACCCTTCGTATAGTCGAGCCGGTCCACCGAAAAAACCACCTTCTGCCCCAGGCATTTTTGACGCAACTCCTCCACGTTCAACTCGGTTTCCCTGGTAACGGCCGCCGCCGCGAACCGGTCGAATTCCACGCCCATCGGGAACGTGTCCACCTTCACCACGCGGTCGCGCAGCGCCAGGCTGCCCAGTTGATGCTCGTAGCCGCAGGTGCGCAAAACCGATGTGAAAAAATCGCGCCCATAATCGT
>JBAWFB010000113.1:0-3286 GCA_049591495.1 Solirubrobacteraceae bacterium | reverse complement strand
CGAGCCCTACGCTCGACTTGCCAGCGGCGTCTGCCGCGGCGAAGGGGCCTAGCGCTTGAGCGCCGGGCCGGCCAGAGAGAGAGAGAGAGAGAGAGACGCGTCAGCGACGCTGACGCGTCCTATAACGGACCCGTCAGTGGCACGCGGACTCTCAAGCACGCCATTCCCCAAACAAAACACGCGAAGCACAGCTCCCTCTCGTTGCGACCCGGTCCCTCTCCCAAGGTCCCCGTCAAAACTGTTGGTGTCGACCACGCAGACCGACCCAAACCCGACCTTATGTTCAGCCAGCGTACCTTCGACACACTGGGTATCGAGTACTATAAGCACTCGCTGGGTAACTTGTCAAGCCCACTTAACGAATAGGCCCGATGGAAGGACCACAGATGAGGCGCCTGTCAGTCGATGCTGCCGCGGGGCAGAACCCAGCGGGTGGGCTGGCGGGTGATCTTTGCGATCCGGTCGTAGTCGGCGTCATAGTGGAGCACCGTCAACTCGGCGCTCTCAGCACAGGCGGCGACGATCAGATCGGGCAGCGGCACGGCACGATGCTGCGAGCCCTTTGCCAGATGAGCCTGTACCTCGAGCGCTCGGTTGACGGCGGCCTCGGTGACGTGCACTCGCGGGAGCGCACGTAGGGATGTCGCCAGGCTCGCGTAGATGGCGGGGCTCGAAGCGCTGTAAAGCAACTCCAGATCGACGATCCCGCACGTTGCGATCACCCCGGAGAGCAGCAACGGCTCGATCACTCTGCGCACCTCCGGACGCGTCTCGCGCCGAGTCAGCGCGCTCTTGTCGGCGAGATACGTTGCCAATGCGCAACTCAGCGCCAGGCGCCGGCCATCGTTGCCGGATCGTCAAGCGCGAGCGCGCCCGGCTCGAACAGCAGCTCGACCAAGCGCTGACGTTCTTGCAGCTTGATGACCTCACCGAGCGCGGCGTCGACTGTGTCGGTCAACGAACGCGTCCCAAGGATCTCGCGCGCCGTCTCGACCTTGTCGAAATCGACCTCAAAGGATGTCTTGCGCCTTCCCGCTGTAGCCATGATCACAAGATAGCAAAAATACATCGATTCGCTATCCAACGGATACTGAATCACTATCTGCTGTGAGGAACGAGCTAGCCTGCTGGTTGGGTGCTTTGTCCTGCTAGTGCTTGCTCGACCTCCGTGCCCTTGGCCGTGAGCTTCCAGGCGTTGGGTGCTCCTTTGCTGGGGCCGGCACCGGTGTTTTCGATCAGCTCGAGGCGGTGCAGGCGAGAGAGCAACTTCGAGGTTTGGCCCTGGTCGCTCATGCCAGCGGCGATACTGACCTCCCGATTGGAAGGACAGGACCCCTGACCGCTCAGCTCGGCGACGGCTGTTAGTACGCGTACGGTGCGGTAGGTAAGGCGCATTTGCAGTTCGCGTAGGGGATCGGCGTTCAGTGTGGTGTGTGGTTTGGCTTGCGGTTTGGGTGTGGGTCGCGCGAGCTCTTGGCGTGCCGCTGCGCTGCCGAGGTAGGGCGATACGATCATGCTCATCAAGGGTCCGGTGAGCTCCGGCAGCGCAATAGTCTCGCTCTCGATGAGTCGCGAGTGCAGCACTGCGAGCACTCCGCCGACGATGCCCTCTGCCACCATCGGCGACAGACCATCACCACTCCTAGCCTCGCGGCGTCCAGCATCTACTGCACTAATCACTCGAGTCAGTACCCGTGCGCGATGCTCCAATGCACTAGCGCCTGCTGCCAGCGCTTCCACGATCACAAGCCGCCCCGCCGCGGGGTCCGCCTGCAAGAACCCTAGTAGCGCGACCAGGCCGCCTCGCATACCCTCAACCCAACGCGAGGACTCCTCATACGCCGGGATCACACTCTCCGCAATCCGACTGACGGTCTCATCAAACGCCGCCAGAAAACAGTCTTCACGATCAGCGAACAGCTCATAGAACGTACGCCGCGAAACACCAGAACGAGCAACAATATGCGCGACGGTCACGTTCCCCGCACCACGCTCGGCGACAACATCAACCAACCCCCCAAGAATCCGAGCGCGCTGAATATCGGCAACACGCCGACGACCCAAACCACCAGCCACCAACCCCACCCCAGACACCGACCCCACCCCCTTATGGGCCGTGACATCAACAGCGGCTTGTGGCCTAGGAGACATACTCAAAACACCTCAATCAACCGGGGCACCAACCCGAGCGGCACAACCACACCGCCCGGGCATACCAGACGCCCCTCACGTTTCACACAGGACAAATAATGGCCATCGACGTTATCCAGTTACTACCCAATCGCCATCACCGAACAGGTAGTCTGTCGCTGCCGTATTGTATTCACTACCTTCGTATTCATATTCGCCGGCGCTTACTGTCAGCGACGCTCCCGATCTGCCGACCCCAAGAGTCAATCCATAACCCGGTGCGCCCGCTTCCGCGTTGCGGATGTCAGCCACGCCGATTTTCAGCGTATGGAGGCCTGTTTCATTCTCGTCATAACTCTTGTTTGCGAATACGCACAGGTTCCCGCTCCCAGCCTTCGGTCCTTTCACGCTACCACTACATTCCTTTTTTTCGAAAGCTTCTTGAACTTCAGACAGATCTTCTTTGTTTTCAAACTTTGCTTCGCCTTCGCCTTCTTCGAAGTTGATGAAATGGCCGTGTGCGCCACTAAGAGCACTCTCCAACGGGATCCCAAACGAAATGCTCGCGGGTATCGGGGATTTAGAGCCCGTCGGTTGCGGCAGCTCGAAAGACCACTGACCACTCTCCGAGGAGTCGACTGGCAGCGTGCCGCCCGCGGTCCATGGTTCACCAGTCGGTCCTATCGGTCCCGCGGGTCCCGCGACGCCTTTGGCTCCGTTGGTGCCATTGAAACCGTTTGTGCCGGCGGTTCCTTTTTCTCCTTGTGCACCTTTTTCGCCTTGTATGCCGTTCTGGCCTGCTGCTCCGGTTTCGCCTTTCACTCCCACGGCACCCGCGGGTCCTTGGACTCCAGCCGGTCCCACCGATCCTTGAGCTCCGCTCGCGCCAGCCTTCCCTTTCAGTGCCGCAAGAACCTTCGGGCTGATCTGTTTGGTGGAGCTGATCACGTATTTACTCGCCGCATACGCGCCACCGGTCATCGCGAACACGAGCGCGAGTGTCATCGTCGCGTTGGCGAACGTGAGATGCTTTCTGATCTTCGACATCACGATCCTCTCGTTCTTTTATCAAGCATTACCAAGCAAACACTCACGCTTCCGCTCATTTCTTCTTGCTCGCTTTCTTGTGTTTGCCCGTTTTAGACTTCTTCGCCTT
>JBAWFB010000112.1:0-5661 GCA_049591495.1 Solirubrobacteraceae bacterium | reverse complement strand
CGGCACAGTCGCCGACGAGCAGCGTCGTGCGCGAAGCGCCGGCGGCACCCTTCTTGCCGCTCGCAGCGCCCGCCGGCGGTGGGTCCGGATTGACCGCGAAGCGCCACGGGGAGCCGACGGCGAACAGCTCCCCCTCCGGCGTTTGCGCGGCACGCACCGCGACGCACAACTCATCCGGGGTTGTGCCGCTTGCCGCCTTCAGCGTCGCGATGTCGGATGGCGCGCCGTTGCGGACACGCCCCGTGAGGGTCACCTCGTCTGAGGCGACCGCCTTGGCAAGCTCGGCCTCTCCAAGCGCCTCTTCCACCCGGCGCAACGGGTCGCGCAGCTCCCAGCGACGAAATACCTCTCGCAACTGCGAGCGGTCCGGCTCGCGCGCCGCCTCGCTCTTCAGATCGAACTCGACCGGCAGGTCGCGCTGAACGGTGGCGAGACTCTTGGACATGCGGGCATCCTCAGCATGGTCGATCAGGCTCTGCTTGCGCTTGGGGCCGCCGATGTCGCGCACATGCGAGAGCACTCCCTCGAGCGAGCCGAAGCGCTGGATCAGCTCGCTTGCGGTCTTCTCGCCGATGCCGGGGATGCCGGGGATGTTGTCGGAGGTGTCCCCCTTCAGCCCGTAAAAATCGGGAATCAACGCGGGCGGGATGCCGTAGCGGTCGATCACAGCCTGGTGGTCGTACAGCTTCGTCTCGGTGATCCCGCGGGCGGTGGCCATCACCCGCACGAGCCCCTGCTCGTCGATCAGCTGGAACACGTCGCGGTCGCCGGTCACGATCGTGACGGGCACGCCCGCCGTGCGCGCCTGCTCGGCGAGCGATGCGATCACGTCGTCGGCCTCAAAGCCCTCGACTCGCACGTTGCGATAGCCGAACGCCTCCACCAGCGGTTCCATCGCAGGCCACTGAGCCTTCAGCAGGTCCGGGCGGGAACGACGCCCCGCCTTGTAGTCGGCGAACAGCTCGGTGCGCCCGGAGCTGCCGGCGTCCCACGCGACCATCGTCGGCTGCACACCGTGGTCGGTGACGATCTTCACGAGCATCGAGGCGAACCCAAAGATCGCGTTGGTGGGCTCGCCGGTCGAGGTCGCAATCGACTCCGGCAGCGCATAGAACGCCCGGTAGACGAGGCTCGGACCGTCGATCAAGAACAGGCGGCGCTCCACGTCGAGCACTTTATTAGGACCCCGCCCACCCAACACTCGCGGCCTTCCTCGCACGCTTCCCGAGACGCTATTCCGGTGGGTGCTTCCGTGGGTGCGGGGGCCGATGGCGCCAGAGCAAATAACATGCCCCACCGCCAAGGGCGCAAGCCCACGTCGATCGAGGAGCGCCCTCGCCGTGAACATCACCCCAAGCGCGCAGTATCGCCTGACCATCCGCGTCAAGATCGACGAGGAACGCGGCATGCTGGGCACAGTGACCGACGCGATCGGCGAGCGCGGCGGGATGGTGATCGCGGTGGACCTCGTGGAGGCAGACGGCGGCCACAGCGTGCGCGACGTCGTGGTGGACGCTTCCGACCGCGGGCATTGGGACCGCATCCTCGAGGCGATCGGAGCGCTGGAGGGCGTCGAGGTGATCGACACGATCGACCGCACCTTCCTGCTGCACGTGGGCGGCAAGATCGAACAGCACAACAAGCATCCCCTGAAGACGCGCGACGATCTCTCGATGGCCTACACCCCTGGAGTGGCGCGAGTGTGCACCGCGATCAAGGACGACCCCGACAAGGCATTCCAGTACACGATCAAGCGCAACACCGTGGCGGTCGTGAGCGACGGCACCGCCGTGCTCGGGCTCGGGGACATCGGACCGGCCGCTGCGATGCCTGTGATGGAGGGCAAGGCGTGCCTGTTCAAGGAGTTCGCCGGCGTCGACGCGTTTCCGATCTGCCTCGACACGAAGGACACCGATGAGATCGTGCGCGCCGTAACCCTGATCGCGCCGTCGTTTGGCGGGATCAACCTGGAGGACATCTCCGCGCCGCGCTGCTTTGAGATCGAGGAGCGCCTCAAGCGCGACCTCGATATTCCCGTGTTCCACGACGACCAGCACGGCACAGCTGTGGTGGTGATGGCGGCGCTGTTGAACGCGGTCAAGCTCACTGCGCGCAGCCTGCGCGATCTGAAAGTGCTCGTGATCGGCCTCGGCGCGGCCGGCGTGGCAGTCACAAAGATCATGCTGGAGGCCGGGGTGCGCGAGATCGTCGGCTGCGACTCGCGCGGGGCGCTCAGCACCAAGCGCGAGGACTACCTCGACGACTCGATGAGCTCGGTGAAGCGCTGGTATGCGGAGGCCACCAACCACGAGAATCGCACCGGCAGCCCGGCGGACGTGATCGAGGGAGCCGACCTCGTCATCGGTCTGTCGGGTGCACGAGCGCTCCCGGTGGAGGCGCTCGCGCAGATGAACAGCGACGCGATGGTGTTCGCGATGGCCAATCCCAACCCCGAGGTCGTCCCGGAGGAGGCCGCGCCGTACGTGCGAATCATGGCGACGGGCCGCTCGGACTATCCCAACCAGATCAACAACGTGCTGTGCTTCCCGGGGATCTTCCGCGGAGCGATGGACGTGCGCGCGAAAGCGATCACCGAGGAGATGAAGATCGCCGCCGCCGAGGCGATCGCCGCGATCGTCGATGAGAGCGAGCTGCGCGAGGACTACATCATCCCCTCGGTCTTCAACCGCGACGTGGCCCCCGCGGTTGCCGCCGCGGTTGCCGAGCAGGCGCGCAAGAGCGGCAACGCGCTGGCAGGCCAGGAGGTCGGGTATGCACATGGCGATACGCTGACGGGGATGGGCGAGTAGAACTCGCCACACGTGCCACTGCAAGTGACGACGCCGCTGACCTAGACGGTCCGCGCACGTGAGCCCTGCGGCATGTATCCAGCGAAAGGGTTGCCGATGCGTGTGACCGTAACAGGAGCGACAGGACTGATCGGCCCGCAGCTGGTCGCGGCGCTGCGGGCGCGCGGAGACCAGGTGACGGTGCTCTCGCGCGATCCCGATCGCGCACGGGAAGGACTCGAGGACTCAACGACACCGACGATGAGCGAGCGAGCGCCAGCCTCGATCGAGGCGATCGGGTGGGATCTGCTCCACGAAGCCGCTCCGAGCGACGCGCTGGCCGGACGCGATGCGGTGGTGCACCTCGCGGGCGAGAACGTTGCCCAACGCTGGAGCGAGAGCGCCAAGCGTGCGATCCGCGACAGCCGGGTGATCGGGACCAAGCATCTCGTGCAGGGATTGGCAGCGCTCGGGGAGGACCGTCCACGCGTGCTCGTGAGTGGCTCGGCGATCGGCTACTACGGCACGCACGGCGATGAGCCGATCGACGAGGACGCGCCCGCCGGAGTCGATTTTCTTGCGCAGACATGCAGCGCGTGGGAGGCCGCAGCGCGAGCCGCCCAGCCACTGGGCGTGCGCGTCGTGCTGCCACGCACCGGCGTCGTGCTGGACCCTGCCGGTGGGGCGCTCGGAAAGATGTTGACGCCATTCCGGCTCGGCGTCGGCGGTCCGGTGGCAGGCGGGCGCCAGTACATCTCTTGGATCCACACTGACGATCTGGTCGGGATCGTGCTGGCCGCGATCGATGGCGAGCAGTGGTTTGGAGCGGTCAATGCGACCGCGCCAGATCCACAGCGCAACAGCGACTTCTCCAAGGCGCTCGGTCGCGCGCTGCACCGCCCCGCGCTACTGCCGGTGCCCGGTGCGGCACTGCGGCTGATGTACGGTGATATGGCCGAGATCGTGACCGGTGGCGCGCGGGTGCTACCCGCGAAGGCGCTGGTGCTCGGCTACGAGTTCCGCTACCCCGAGCTGGATGCGGCTTTGCGCGCAGCACTTGACATCGGCTGAGCTGCTCTGCACCCACGGGCGGAATGGAATCGGTGAGCCCGGTATCGATCGGTGAGCCCGGTATCGATCGGTGAGCCCGGTATCGTATATGTACTTTCCGAGTGCATAACACTTCATTTTGTAAAGTGTTATGCACTCCGTTTGGAAGACACGGCCAGCCGCCCCTCCTGATTTCCCATCAGCCCGACGTGTCGAACGCACGCCAGAACACGGGCGCGCCGTCTACGATCCGGTCGATCGCGTAGTCCGAAAGCGTCGTTTCGCCGCTCGGCAGAATCGAGTAGACGCCGAGCACGGACTGGCGATCGTGGGTGGCGAAGAACTTGTCGATCACCGCCTGCCGGTCGTCCCCACTGTTGCCGGCAGCCCTGATCGCCGCCAGCACGACGCTCATCGCCTCATACCCGTACAGCGCGTACGGTTCTCCAGCCGCCGCGAAGCGCTGCCTGTACTCGGCAAGCACACCTTGAGCCGAAGCTGGATAGAGCCGTGCGGCGAGCACCGGCGAGCCCACGAACGTCGCAGCCTCAGCCGCGCCGAGGTGGGAGGCGAACAAGCTGTTGAGCATCGTGGCAGACGCCAGCAGCGACACGTGTGGCGCGCTGGCGTGCAGTTCGCGGAAGAGTTCAGCCGCTTCGGTCGTGGCGGTCGCGCTCACGAATACCGCCTGGGCGCCGCTTTCGGCGACCTTCGCGGCCTCATTGGCGAAGCTCGATCCGGGAGCGATCGCGATCGTGTCGTTGCCAACCACCTTGATCCCCGCGTGTTCGGCATCGCTCTCGACGATCTCCGAGAGCGGGGTGTCGAATGGATCCTGGTCGACGATCGCATACAGCCGGTGCACACCCAACTTGCGCAGCAGCGCCACCTGCGCAGCCGCCTGCACCTGGTCGCCAGGCGCGACGCGCCCGAACGTGCGCTTACCCGTGAGATAGAAACGTTCGGGCTCACCCTCGTTTGCGTCAAGCGACGAGGTCAAACCGACATACGGGCTGGCAGGACTGACCTGCAGGATGCCGGCAGCATTGGTGAGCGGCAGCGAGATCGCGGTGGCACCCGAGTTGAAATCCCCCAGATAGGCGATCGTCGTGGGATCCTGCGCCGCGGCCTTCGCATCGGAGGCCGTCACTCCGGGATCCCACTCCCCAGTGGTGGGGCTCGAATCGTCAAGCGAGGTGTAGCTGACGGTAAAGCGCCCCACATGTCCACCTGCGTTTGAGAGCGCGAGCTTCTCCCCGCCAACGATCTGCTGGGAGATACCGCCCTCTGGGCCCTGCAGCGGCAGGCTCGAATAGATCGTGAGCTGCTCGCCGACGTTCTCGGCGGCGGTCGAGCTGCCAACGCCTCCGCACCCGGCCAGCGCCGGCACGAGGGCGAGAGCGAGAGCGGCTAGGCACAGCCAGCGCGCGCGCACCCGGCAGCTATTGTCCGCGGCGGCCCGGAAGGTAGCCGGAGAGGATCTTCACGGACGCGCCGACGATGGTGATCACTGTGGCGAGCATGAAGGAGTCAAAGCCCTTCGCGCCAAGCGCCCACAGCACGATCCACACGATCAGGCCGGCGGTTACGGTGAGTACCAGTCCCATTGCGCGGGAATCCTATAACAGCCCGCGCCCGTCAGACGCCGCACGCCCCCACGTGCCCGGCCGCCGGCAGTCTGGCAAGCTCGCCAACGGCCCGGCCCGGGTCGCCACGGAGACGCTGGAATGCCCTACTTCGACAGGGCGCCCGCGAGCTCGGCAACGACCTCGCCGACCGCTGCTGCCGGCTCCCGCGACTCAGCGGCGGCGCGCACCAGCCG
>JBAWFB010000111.1:0-6983 GCA_049591495.1 Solirubrobacteraceae bacterium | reverse complement strand
TGTATACGGTCACGCTTGAGGTAGACGGCCACGCTGTATACCAGGGAACGCCGGAACGTAATGAGGATCACTGTGTCGCGATAGACAGCATCTCTGGATCGCTGATGTTCGACTACCAACAGCCTTGTAAGCAGAGCGAGACCGTCGATATCCCTGTGAATACGACAGGATTGACGGACGGTAAGCACACGTTGACAGTAATCGTGACCGACGCGGCACAGAACTCGAGCGTTGTGTATGACGGAACGATCACGACGACGAACAGCTCGTCCCTCTCGGTTTCACCGACTGTCGAACCAACGTACGCGATCATCCTGGGCAGGCGTACGGCCGCGCTTGGCAAAGATGTGAGGCGCTCCTACGAGGATTCCGCACTGACTTTTTCCGGGCACCTGCGCAACACCACTGGCACCTTGGCACCTGGCGTAATGATTTCGCTTGTGGCACAACAGGGGAATCCACCCTCAGGCCACCTTGTGGTGCTCAGTCACACGTCGACCAACGCAGCTGGCGAATGGGCGCTGCACGCGCCGAAGGGGCCCTCCCGACGGCTGCAAATACTCTACGGGGCTGTTACAGCGCGACGCGCTCGTCGTACAGTGACGATCACCGAGACGGTGCGTCCCTCGCTCACGCTGCATGTGGACGCTCCTGGGGGGCTGCAGATAGTGTTCAGCGGCCGATTGGCGATCAGCCCGATAGGTGCGCCGTCGCCGCTGGTTACGATTGAAACTCGGGCAGGGCGTGAATGGGAGGCGGTGGGTCATTCGATTCGAGTGACCAAGGACGGCAGATACCGCTACGTATTTCACAGTTCGCCGCTGACGCTTGGCCGGCGTTTTGCTTTCCGGGTTCAGACCCCAGAGACGAATCTTTGGCAAGCGGGCATTTCATCGACATACGGGGCGGTGGTGCATTGACGCGCTAATTTTCCGCGAGCCGCGGTAAACGTATAGATCCAACGTAAAGTCTATGTGGGCTCGGCCCGCACCCAAAGGCGCCATTGACATTCCCGATCAGTGCGAATCGCTCTTGATCTTGTTGGAAAGGGCGCCAACTACGCGGCGATTGTGCCTTGACCGTCTACGCCGCTATCGCACCGGCTCCTTCGGTCGCACTGCCTTGATCGCGTTGAGAGTTCGGCGTCTCGCGGGGGAGTATCGCTATCTCGATGCGGCGTGCGAGCCTGTCGATGAGCGCGGCGGTCTGCTCGAGGATCGCTATGTCAGCGCGCTCCGTCCAAGAGGCGAGGTAGGGGATGGAGTAGCCGGAGCTGTCGAGTCCAAGTGCTCCGCATACGGTGTAGGCGACCGACTCCACGACAAGCTCCTCAGCGGCGCGCTCGAGTTCCGGATCATCGGCGGATGGCTCGGCACGCAGCAGCGCGTGAGCAAGCTCGTGTATGAGGGTTGCGACCTGCGCGTTGACGGCCATGTCTTGATCGATGGCGATGCGTCTGCTGTCCAGCTCGTAGTATCCGTGGCACTCACCCGCGATCGTCTCGAACTCTACGATCGAACCGAGCTCGCGTGCCAGCTCGAGGAGACTTGGAATGGTTGGGGCAAGATCGTCGCCTGTGATCTCGTGCACCGGGGGATCGAGTGGCACCGGTATCGCCGGTGGAGGCAGGGGGCCGACCTGGGCGCGGTCAAAGACGGGGCCGAGCTTGAAATACGTGCGGGGTCGATCGGCCGGATCGCTACCCTGTTCGCGCCAGCGTTCGAGCTGCTTGCGCGACGGGGGTATCGGCACCCATATTTGGATTGCCTTCTCGCCTCGCTGGACTGCGTACCCGAGCTTGAGCCACGCTCGAAAGCCCGCTACGCGCGTCGCGGTCGGCCGCTGCATGGCGATCAACAACTGATTGCCGAGGCTGTAGCGGTGAAAGTGCCGGCGGGTCGCCAGCCATGTCTGCCAGCCCTCTGAGCTGCACAGGCGCTCGACTGCTTCGCGGGCGAACTTGCGGTCGGCGCGACGCCGCTCCGAGCGCTCCTCATCACTGAGACGTTTCTTGGTTACTGGCACGGGGACTCCTTCGGTTACGCCCCACGCTCCTACGCGGGGGCTTTACCCGACCCCGCACGCGCAGCGTGCGAACCTGGGAGGGCCGCCCCCGCGTATGACCCAGCTCTTGTTACAACGCAGCTCCCGAGGCGAGACAGAAAAACCTTGTGACTCGTGGATCGCTTTTTGCATACAAGCCACGAAGGCGCTCAATAGCCACCTCGTCGAAAATGTCTAGTCGAAGCCGCGAGAAGCCTGGGACTTCTTCGCGACAGATGCGTACTTCGCTATCGAAGTCGCTCGGATCGTGAGAAGCGTTGGGGCGGCCCGGGAGAGTCTGGTTGCCGAGTACCGCTGTGAACTGGTGGCCGTGAGGCGCACCTAAGGCGTCTACGCCGGCAGCCTCGAATGTAACCAAGAGGACGGCGAGACTGAATCGCCCGTCGGCGTTTGCGGTTAGTGCCCATTCCCGACGGGTACCACGCTCGTGCTGTTTGTAACCGTCGGGGTCCGCGAGCGTGCGGGGGCGGGCAAGCCGTGTTTCGAACCACTCTGGACAGTCGAGATTCTCCCCGGTGTCGGGGTCGAAGCCGCACACCACGAGATTCCCGGCGATGTAGTCTCCCGCGAATAGGCCGGGACCAAGGAGCTGTGTCGCTCGGCGATTGGGCTCGCACTCAGACTTGCCTGATTCATTGATATAGGTCGTGATTCCCTCGTGGGCATAGTACGGAACGGCCTCGATTGATCCTCCTACTGCGGCCTGGAGATCGGCAAGCCCGTCCTTCGCAACAATGATCCTCCGGATGGGCAGGACATCGTCTGCGGGGATCAGAAGCGCGCTGATGCTCATTAGAGCTTCCTTTCTTTGGGCCCGCCCGGTGCGGGCCTGTGCCGATGACGAAGCACGCCTTGCGTGCGATCATCAGGAGGCCAGGCCGCGACGGAAGAAGGCAGCCCACTGATTGGGAGGGAGAGAGCGCACCAGTCACGGTGACCAATCACCCTCTCGAGCACCCGGCGCATTAGGTATCGCTTGTTCGATTCGCTCGGCGAGAGCCTTGATCGTTCCGGCGGTCCACTCATACATCGGGACAGCTGCGTAGCGCTCGGGAAAGAGAAAGCGGTGTAGCGCTTCGAGTGCCTTTGTGCGGGATGTGCGAGGTAGAGGCCTTCGAGCGCTTCGAGATGCGCGATCAGTTCGTCGCGTCCCGCGGTCACGACATCAAACCCGTTGTCGTGTGCCAGCTTGTGAAGGGCATCTTCCTTAGACATTGAGACTCCTTGCACTTGGCCCCACCCGGTGCGGGGCTACGCCCGGTCCAAATGCACGCGAAGCGTGCGATCCTGAACCGGGGTGCTCCGCTCCCGTCGGAGTGAGATGACCGGCGGAGCCGCTAGGACCCCGCCGGTCTCTCCCGTGTTAGTTGTTCACCAGCTCCTCTTCGTCTGCGTCGGCGACGACTGCGTTCTCATCCGGGTTGGGCGCTTTGCGGCGCTCACGCTCAGCGTCGATCCGATCGCGCAGCTGATAGGTCTTCTGGCTGTAAGTGCCCCATAGGAGAGCCGCGTCCTCCAGGGCCTCCTCCAGGCGCTCGTCGTCCAGGTCCACGAGATCGCCGAGCTGTTCGAGTCGTACCCGTGCGCCCTGCTTTTCTTCGTCGTAGCGTGCGAGTTCCTCTGCTTCGGCGATCCGCTCGCTGAGGATCTCATCAAGGGCCGGGAGTTGCCCCTCCTTGATCCGCTCGCGGATGATCGCGTACAGGTCTCGTTCGGCCTGTCTCGCCCACGGACCCTTGAAAGTGGGTCGGTAGGCACTGCGGCGCGTGCGCGCGATCGCCTCCTCGTCAGCGAGCGATGCGAGTGCGAGCAGGGTGAGTGAGCGTCCGGCGATGTCGCTGAGACCGTCGGCGTCCTGAAGGAACACCGTTGCCCTCTTCTCGGCCTCCGTCGGGTCGAGGTAGGTGGTCTTGAGTTTGCCGTTGCGCTGAGTGGTCTGTGTCGGCCAGCCCGGCAAAGTAAGCCGCGCTCCACGCGAGGCCAGGCCACTCAAGTCACCCGCGACGTGGACGGAGGCGAGGATGCGGAGCACCTGCTCGTCGACCTTGATCTTCAACAGGTGCCTGATCGCCAGCACTCCGAGGTCGAGGTTGTACTGAATCGCGCGCTCACGCTCCTCCCGCTCGGCCTTACGTTTCGCCCTGGCCTCCTGCTCTTGGCGCCATTCCTGCTCGGCAGCGCTTTCCTGTCTCGCCGGTTGCTCCTCGCCGGCACCCTGCTCGGTCGCATTCGCCTCACGCGCCTTATCTTCTTGGCGTTTGCGACGCTGCCGGGCTCGCTCCAACTTGAGCGCCTTGGCAACACCATCCTCGACGAGACGATTGCCGACATCCTGTCCAACGATCAAGCAACCCCAGCCGAAGTCATGGGTTGAGCCGAGCAGGCGAGCCTGCTCCACATCCTCCTGATCGAACCGCACGACCGTGAGATCCCGACCGCTGAGCTTCGTATAGGCGGCGAGGTCCGCGGCTGCCTTCTCGCTAATCGAGAAGGACTCCAGCGGATACGTCGAGCCAGCTTGGAAAACGCCCTCCGGCAGCGACTCGGCGTGGTCGACGGCTACCGCAAGCGGACTCTTGGCAACTTCCGCCCAGGTATGCGCTTCTTCCTCGTGCACCTTGGGCTCGAGGACCGCCGCGACGGCACTGCGAGCGAGGTCGTGGTGGATCTTCGCGACCTGCACCAGCGCCTTGACCGCGAGAAGCGGGATCGTCCCGCTGGCGACCTTCGGCCAAAGATCCTCCGGCAACTCGAGGATCGCCAAGCGCTCCTTGACGGTCGCCTGGGTCATCTCGAGCTTCGCCGCGACCTCCTTGCGACCGAGGCGCGTCTCGATCAGTCGACGGCACGCGAGAGCCTCCTCGACCGGATTCAGGTGAGCGTGCAGCTGGTTGGCGACAACTGCGTCGATGAGGTTGTCGCCGTCCTCACGGCTTGAACGGATCGAGATTGGGATCTCCATCAGCCCGAGCTTCGCGGCTGCCTCGATGCGACGATGCCCGTCAACGAGAACGTAGTCACCGTCATCGTTCGGGTCGACCAGAACGGGCTGCAGGATCCCGCGCTGTTCGATCGAGTGCTCGAGCCTGTGCTGTTCGACGGGATCGATCTCGGCGCGAGGGTTAAAGCCCTCCTCGATCACGATCCGCGCGAGCGGAACCGTGCTTACGGACGCTGGAGGCACCACAGTGGACGCTTGGCTATTGGCCATTTCGCCTTTCCTTTCAAAAAAGCCCCGCCCAGTGCGGGGCCGATCCCCGACTCCCACGCACGCGGCAGCGTGCGATCATGGGAGGGGTCGGCGGCCCCGCACTGGCTTGCGGTTAACCACGCTCACCGGCCTTTTGGCGGTCGACTGGCGTGAAGGCGATGCGTTAGCGCTCTACGGCAAGGAGTGCGTCGTCTGCAAGGGGGATCAGGGCGATATGTCCAAGCCCGGAAAGGTGATCTTGGAGGCGTTGTAGATGGTCGTAGAGGCAGCGCCGTCGAGCGACCATCACAGGGATCGAGGTCTGATCATGCTCGATGGTCTCGCTTTCGCTGACACCGGGAGCGAGTAGCAGGTGACTGGCCTGCGTCGAGGCGCCGGGATGTCCGAGATAACTGGAGTGCAGCTCGATCGCGCGTCCAGATAGGACGCTGCTGAGCACGAGGGCGTAGGCGCCGGCACTACCCACGAGCGTCTCGAAGGACTCGGGCCGCCCGTCAAACGTAATGTCTATGCGAATCGATGTGCGCTCCATCTCAGGGACGGTAGCGCGTGGTGCCGATAGGAACATCTATTGGAGGTCGCCGTAGGCGTCAAGTGTCACGTAGCGGCGGCCGCCTGGGAGCGGGTACTCCCACGGGCCAGTGTTTGTGGGTACTCGTGCGGTTCCGAGCAGAAGACGTATGAGCGCTCGCGCCGCTTGTTCGTCTTGGGGAGGGCTTCGGTAGTGGCAGCCGGCTCGGCCGACGAGGACGGGTAGAAGGCGGTCGGTGACCGTGACGACGTACAGATCCTGCTCAGTCACGGTGGACTCCGAACACGTGATCGAGGCGATCGCGTAGCTCGATGAAGGCTCGGCCGCTGGTCGGGATCGACCACAACAGCGATGCGAGCTTGTAGATGTCGCCACCGAGCGGTTTGCCGGTCTGGGTGGGACACCCGAAGCATGTCCAGCCGCGCTCGGCTGTCGGATAGACGTGGAAGCTCGGCTTCGTCTCGGTGTGGAGTGGACAGATGATCTTGTGATCGCGTCCAGGCTCGCGGCCGGTGAGGACACGCACGTAGTCAACCGGTGCGATGTCCAGCAGCGGATCATCAGCGCGACCCAGCCCTTGTGCAGATCTAGGGACTTTGACGGGTGGCGCAGCCGCCACCATGGGGAGGGTCGCCAGGAGATCGGCCGGCCGGTAGCGGGCACGGGTGTGTCTCACTAGTCGTACTGGCTGGCGAGCACCGTTCTTGAAGTTGAAGGTTCCTGGGACGCGGAGGATGCGGGCGCCGTCAACGCACTTCGGGTCGGCGCCCAGCACGAAAGCAAGCCTGCGGTTTGCGTCCTCGAGCTCGTCCAAGGCCAACGTACTTGTGAGTGGCCAGAAGGCGTGCTCGTTTGTGGCTGTACCTGATCGGAGGATCACGCTCGGCGGGAGTGGGAAGGCGTGGAGCGCGGCGATGACGTCGGGTCCGTCGCAGTCGGCCCAGAGCAGTGCAGTTGGCGCGATGTCTTCGCGTCCACCGCTGCGACGGGTCCTGGGGGCACAACCGACATACACGTCGGTTCGCTGGCCGATCTGCGTGATGATCCTCGCGGCACCAGGCGCGTTGATGCTCATGAAAAAGCGTGTGAGCTGTGCGTCCTCGAAGCGGTAGCGAACCTCAAGCAGCGAGTGTCGCGGCGCGCAGGCAGCGAGCATGGCGAGGAACAGCTCGGCAG
>JBAWFB010000110.1:0-1561 GCA_049591495.1 Solirubrobacteraceae bacterium | reverse complement strand
ACATTCTGCACCTCGAACCGGATGCGCGGATGTTCCGGCACCGTGCGGCGGGCAACGCGGATCTTGTCTTGGTCGTAGTCCACGCCGAGGAAGCTGCGTCCCTCGGTAAAGCACGCCAGCCAGTGCGTCGCCACGCCATAGCCGCAGCCGAGATCGAGCACGAAACCGTTGCGCGGCACCACGCCGTCCAGCACGTTGAACACCGGATCCAGCTTCATCTTCCAGTGGACGAACTGTTCCGGGAATTTCCCGAGATAACGGTAGAGCCGGTTGACCTTGCGGCGGACGACGCACGGCGTATTGACGGCTTCGAGCTGCTGTTGCAGCGCGTCGCGCACGATGGTTTCGCAATGGCGCATCAACGCGGTGCCGCCCTGCGCATAGTCAAAGTTCTGCGGCGTCACGCGCGGCAACGCCGTGACGGTGGCGTGATACGGTTCGAACCAATAGGCGTCGCGCGGCATGGCCGTGTTGGTGTCACACAAGATGACGGGCAGGATTTCCTGGTTCAATTCCACCGCCAGTTCAAACGCGCCGCGATGGAAACGTTGCAGGAAACCGTCCGGCGACCGTGTGCCTTCGGGATAAAAATGCACGCACGCTCCCTCGGCGAGTTTCTCCCGGCAGCGTTGCAGCGTCGTCTGCGGATCGTTCGGCTCCACCAGCACATGACCGAGCAGCTTGCAGCCGAAGCCGAGCATGGGCGCGTCGAACACGCGCTTCTTGGCCGTTTGCCGCACATCGCCCGGCAGGCTCACCACCAGCATCACGTCCACGGCGGATTGATGATTGCTGATGACGATGCACGGCGGCTGGAAGGTGGCCGGCGTGATGTTCTGGAATTCCAGTTTGCCGAACGGCAGCCCCTTCACGACGCCCCGCGCCATCCAGCGCGTCGCGCGGCGCAACCGGTCGTCCGCCGTGCGCGGGTAAATCATTTTCAAGACCGGCCGCAGGATGCCGTAAAGAAACGCCTGGCTCCCGCCCAGATGCAGCACGACCCAGAGCGTGCCGAGCGGATGCCACCAGCGCGGCGCGCGGCGCGGCGAATTTCGGAACAACAGCAGATCCATGCACGTCGGCGTGAGCACCAGCGTGGCGGTAAATGCGCAGATCATGCCGAGCAGCACGGTGGTGCCCATCGAGAACAGCACGGGATGCCTGGCGAACACCAGCACGGCGAACCCGCAGATCGTCGTCAGCGCCGAGATCATCACCGACGCGCTGGTGGCGTGGATGCGCGGCGGATGGCCGCGCCATTCATCCAGCTTGCTCGTCGCCAAAAAGACGCTGTAATCCTCGCCAATGCCGATGATAAAAATCACGAACACGCAGTTCACCATGTCAATCGGCAGCCCGAACAGGCCCATCAAACCCAGCGCCCAGAACAACCCGAAGCCCAGCGGCAGCAGCGTGGCCACGACGACTTCAATTGAGGCCAGCGCCAGATAAACAATCGCCGCCACCACGAGCACCGACCAGAACACGAAATGCAGCATCCCGCTTTTCGCGAGGCCGGCGATGTGGTTCGCAAAATCTTTCTGGTCAATGATGATCATGC
>JBAWFB010000109.1:0-5354 GCA_049591495.1 Solirubrobacteraceae bacterium | reverse complement strand
GTATCATCGAGTCCGCCCACCAGCGCGCCAAGGGCATCCTCACCGAACACCAGGAGGACCTCAACAAGATTTCCGAGATCCTCGTCAAGCGCGAGACGATCGAGAAGGAGGAGTTCCTCGCCCTGCTCGACGGTAAGAACGAGCAGGAAGTGTTCGGCGCCGAGGAGCCTCCCGCACCCGAGCTGCCGCTGCCGCCGACGCCCGCCGACCGGCCGGGCCGCGAAGCCCCACGGCCGCTGCCTCGCCCAGGGTTGGCCGGAGGCACCGCTGACATGCGGGGAGCCGACCCCGAGCCTCCCACACTCACCTGAGCGCATCGCCTTTTCCATCCGCGCCGGGCGCCCACCGCCTGATGGGGATCGTCAACGTGACGCCCGACTCGTTTTCAGACGGCGGGTTGTTCCTGGACTCGGGTGCGGCCGTCGCGCACGGGGTGGAGCTTGTGCGTCAGGGGGCCGACATCCTCGACATCGGCGGAGAGTCCACGCGGCCCGGCGCTGAGCCTGTCGGCGAGCGGGAGGAGCTGCGCCGCGTGATGCCCGTGATCGAAGGTCTCGCCGATTCCGCGCGGCCGGCCGTGACCGCCATTCCCCGGACAGTCGCCGCCGCCACGCAGCGGACGGGCGCCGAGGCGCGCGTGCAAATCTCGATCGACACCACCAAGGCAGCGGTTGCGCGCGCCGCGCTCGCCGCCGGTGCCAGCTTGGTCAACGACGTCAGCGCTCTGCGTGCCGACCCCGAGATGGCCGAAGTGGTCGCCGAGAGCGGGTGCGACTGCTGCCTGATGCACATGCTCGGCGAGCCGCGCACGATGCAGCAGGGGGCCGGGGGGGGCGGGCCTCGATATGAGGACGTCGTGGACGACGTGAAGGCGTTCCTGGAGGAGCGGCTTGCCTTCGCGGTCGGCGAGGGCGTCGAGGAGCAGCGGTTGCTGCTCGATCCCGGTATTGGGTTCGGCAAGACGGTCGAGCACAACCTCGCGTTGCTGCGCCGGCTGCACGAGCTGGTGGCGCTGGGACGTCCGATCGTGATCGGCACCTCGCGCAAGAGCTTCCTCGGACGGATCCCCGCTGAAGCGCAGGGGGTATCGGAGTCCCTTGCCGCCGACGCGCGCCTGCCCGGCACGATCGCGACGAATGTGATGGCACTCGAGCGCGGCGCGAGCGTCTTTCGTGTCCACGATGTGGCGTCCGTGGCCGCCGCACTGGCGGTGGCGACTGCTACGTTGGGCGGCAAATGGACGGCGAGGAGCAAGACGAGCTGAGCAGCGAGGACCGTCCCGAGCACGACGCACGCGATTCGTCGGAGGACGTCGAGGAGCAGCACGGCTACGACGAGGACGAGGACGATGGCGACGATGAGGACGAGGACGGCTTTGAGACCGTCACGATCGAGATCAGCGGGCTATCGCTCTACACCCACCACGGCGTCAGCGCCGCCGAGCGCGAGATCGGCCAGCGACTACTGATCGATCTGCGCCTGGACGTCGGCGAAACCGACGCCACCGTCACCGACCGCGTGGAGGACACCGTTGACTACGCCGAGGTCTGCCAGCTGGTGGCGCTAGTGGCCCAGCAACGCTCCTACAAGACGCTAGAGCGTCTTTGCAGCGCGATTGCCGACCGGCTGCTGGGCGACTTCGAGCTGGAAGGCGTATGGGTCAAGGCCTCCAAGCCCGAGCCCCCGATCCCGTTGCCCGTGGACGACGTGTCGGTCGAGGTGTGGCGCGAGGCTGGGGAGTAGCGACCCGTCTGCCGGGTGTCGGTTGGCGCTTTGTACGTGAGGGGCCTGGTGCGCCTCGACGCACGGTAAAATCGATGCATGAGCGCCCCTTCACATCCAGCCCCCGATCCGCCGCTCAGGGCCGGCCATGAGAGTGAGTGGGCTCAGCTGAATCGGGAAGAGGCAGAGCAGCTTCGCGCCAGCAACATGGCGCTGACTCCAGTTCAGCGCCTGGAAGCAGGCCAAAAGCTCTCCCAGCAAGCGGTTGCTTTGCTCGCCGCCTCGATACGCGCCGGTCATGCTCCTAGACGAGCTCTCTGGTCCTGACCTCGCTGGCGTCGTCGCGGACGCCAAGGCGATTGGGCTCGACTATGTTGTGATTGGTGGCTTCAGCGTGATTTATCACGGTCACGTTCGAGCAACCAAGGACAGCGATCTGCTTGTACCCGATGGGCCCGAGGCGGATGCTGCGATTCTTCGCTTTCTGGAGCGGACGGATGCGAAGCGCCTCCGCGACGGCAAGGTCCTAACGCCCAAGGATGTCGCCGATGCGTCCAATCTGCGCGTCAACACTCGTCACGGCATCGTGGACATCATGCATGGTGGGCTCCCGCCACTGGACTTCGACACTGTCGCCAAGCGGGCCGAGACCGTTGAGTTCCTAGGCGAGTCAGTTCGAATCGCGGGCCTCGCCAGCGTTGTCGGGTTCAAGCGCCTTGCGCACCGTCCCGATCCCGATCGCAGCGATCTGCGTAATCTCGAAGCTCTCCACGGGCCGCTACCGATCGAGCCGATCCCCGGCGTGGATACCTGACCAAGAGATCCGTCCTATAGCGTTCGTCGCAATGCTCCCCCGCAGCGGTCTGCTCGGACTTGGATCGAACGTCGGTGACCGCCGCTTTCATCTGCAGGCTGCCGTCGATGCCCTGCCGACGGTCGACGTGCGGGTCACGGCGGCGTCATCTGTGTACGACACCGACCCGGTCGGCGAGGTGCTTGACCAGCCGAGCTTCCTGAACGCGTGCGTGCTCGTCGAGACTGCGCTCGAGCCGCTTGAACTGCTCGACGCCGCCAAGGAGCTCGAGCAACGGCTGGGACGCGTTCAGGACGGCGTGCGCCATGGGCCGCGCGCGATAGACATAGACATCCTTTTGCTCGCGGATATCGAATTGACGCACGAGGGCATGACGCTCCCGCATGAGCAGGTGCTCAGTCGTCGCTTCGTACTGATCCCCGCTCTGGAGCTCGACTTCGATCTAGCCACGCCCGACGGCAGACGGCTATCCGACGCACTGGCTGTGCTCCCGGTGAGCGAGGGCGTTCGCTGGGCGGGCACGCCGCTACGGGTCGATCCCGGGAAGGATCTCCCGGTTTCGGCGTCCTACACAGAGGGCCCGTAGGCCCTGGGCGGGGCGAGTCGTGGCGGGGAAGGCTGGTCCCCGGCAGGCTCGCCTCAGCTCGAGCTCAAGCGGCGGCTATCCGTGGCAGCCATCCCGCTGGGAGAGTCCCGGCGGGCACTTCGCCAACCTGCGGCTCAAACCAGCGTGTGAGGGCGTGCGCGGAGTGGTTCTCGATTAACGGACGCAGATCGGCGATCGTCATCAGCAGCCGGATCGAGCTGCCGATCTGCAGGTCAGCGGCGCTGGGCTGCTCTCCGCCGAGCACCCCGTCGGCGATCCACGCGTCGATGTGATCCAGCTGCGCCGGCAGGGCCGCCAGGTCGGCCTGCACGATCTCGTCCTGAGCGTGGTTGCGACGGGCCATCAGCTTCGCCGTGAGCGGTAGCGCCGGGCGCATCAACGCGCGCGGTAGCGGCAGCTTCGCGTCGCCCGCGTAGCTCTCCATGCACGCTGGGAGACGCAGAAACGCCGCGTCGAGGATCCGTCGCGGCACGCTCTGCAGCACCTCGTCGCCCCAGCGCTCGGCCTCGAGCACGCGTGCGCGCGCCACCGCGTCGGTGAGCGGTGGCAGCAATGGTGGCTCGGGCGCGAGCGTGTCGAGACGACGCATGATCGTGCGCGAGCCCGCCAGGCGCTCGCCGTCGATGCGCAACCCCGGCACGGTGGTGCCGCCATAGCGCAGCGGGCCAATCGCCAGCTGGGTCATGGGGAGCAGATCCACACGCTCGTACTCGATCGACTTCAACCGCAACGCCACCTCGACGGCGGCGCACGGGTGAGATCCAGGCAGTGCGTAGAGCTTCACCTTCACTCCACGAGCATATGCCCATCCCCGGGTGTGTGCGTCCCGACTGGCTCGCCGGCCAGTCCCAGGATGCCGTAGTGCTGTGCTATCTGCGTCGCGCGAGTACGCAGGCCACGCCGTAATGCTGCGCTGAGGGATGCTGCGATGCTGCGCTGGCCATGCCGTAATGCTGCGCTGGGGGTGCTGCAAGGTGGGTTGGGCCACCCTGTAGGGGGTGCGCTGGGCCATAATCCCCATCCATGCTCCTGGTAGTAGACGTCGGCAACACCCAAACCCACTTCGGGACCTTCCGCGGCGAGGAGCTGATCGAGCACTGGCGCTTTGCCACCGTGCGCGAGTCCACTGCCGATGAGCTCGGCGCTGCGTTCGGCAACCTGCTGGGACTGCGCGGTCTCTCCTTCGAGAACATCTCTGGATCGATCGTCTCCTCGACCGTCCCCCATCTGGAGCCCGAATGGACCGCGATGGCCGAGCGCTATCTGGGTCATGAGATGCTCGTTGTCGGCCCCGGCTTGAAGACCGGCATGGCGATCCGCTACGACAACCCGCGCGAGATCGGCGCCGACCGGCTCGTCAACGCGGTAGCCCTGCGCGAGCGCTTCGGCGGGCCCGCCGTGTGCGTGGACTTCGGCACCGCCACCACCTTCGACGTGCTCTCCGCCGACGGCGACTACGTCGGGGGCTCGCTGATGACGGGCATCGAGATCTCGCTCGACGCGCTCACCGAGCGCGGCGCACGTCTGCCGAAGGTCGAGCTCGCGCCACCGCGCACCGTGATCGCCAAGAACACGATCGACGCGATCCGCTCGGGTGTCGTGTTCGGCTACGCCGGCGCCGTCGACGCAATCCTGCGCCGCATCTACGACGAGCTCGGCGCACGCGTCGCGGTGGTCGCCACCGGCGGGCTCGGCCACCTCGTGGTGCCGTTCACCGAGGAGATCGAGGAGGTCGACGACCAGCTCACGCTCACCGGCCTGCGCCTGCTGTACGAACACAACGCCGCCGCATAGAGGGCCGGGCGCGGGGGTTGTGTTGCTCTTTTTGTATTCCTTCTACAGCTGAATATTTTCAAGCTGTAACGAATTCTGTTTTGTAACACAACATCCACGTCCCCTCTGCGACGGGCCGCGGGCGTCACAATCACGGGATGCCCACGCTCACCGACTCCTGGACGCTCGGTCCTCTGACCGTCCCCAACCGCGTGATGCTCGCGCCGCTGGCGGGCATCGGCAACTGGTTCGTGCGGCTGCAGGCCAAGCGCTACGGAGCTGGGATGGCAGTTTCGGAGATGGTGTCCAGCCACGCCATCTTCCACGGCAACGAGCGCACCTGCGTGGAGATGCTGCGGATCGACCCACGCGAGCGCGACGGCGGGCTTGGGGTCGCCGGGCTTGGGACGGGCGGCCCCGGGACAGACAGGCTTGGAG
>JBAWFB010000108.1:0-2249 GCA_049591495.1 Solirubrobacteraceae bacterium | reverse complement strand
GGTCAAACACGCGCAAGCCGGCGAGGCGTGGATCCGGTTGCGTTTGCAGCCCGGCCGCTTCATTGTGGAAGTCGAGGACAACGGCCGGGGCGTGGGCGATGTAAATGCGGCCAGGACCCGGAACGGCCTCAAAAATATGCGCAAACGAATGGAAGATGTGCGGGGCGAATTCGCGATCCAAGCCGGAAGCAACGGCGGAACCCTCGTGCGCCTGACCATTCCTCTGGTGGACAAATAGAATACTCAGAATGGGGCTTCTGACAAAACCACTCCAGCGCCGCGGCAGCTCGGCAGAATGCCGCCTCCTCCGCGCCCAAATCCAGAACTGGCGGCGCTCTGCCGAGACGCCGCTACGGGGGTTTGAAAGAACCGCGCTTGTTTCGTCATTCGTCATTCGCCATTCTGTATTGAATCATGCCCATTAATGTTTCCATCGTGGAGGACAGCGACAAGCTGCGCGGCACCCTCGCCCGCGTGCTGAATCGCGCCGAAGGCTTTTGCTGCGTGAGCCAATACGCCAACGCCGAGGATGCGGTGGCCGGCGTGCCGCAGGTGTGCCCGGATGTCGTCCTGATGGACATCAACCTGCCCGGCATGAACGGCGTGCAGTGCGTCCAGCAGTTGAAGAAATTGATGCCGCAGATTCAAATCATCATGCTCACGGTTTATGAAGACACGGAGAACATTTTTTCCGCGTTGCAGGCCGGGGCCAATGGCTATCTGCTCAAGCGCACCCCCACCAAGGAATTGCTCGAAGGCATCAGCGAAGTTCATCGCGGCGGCTCGCCCATGACCATGCACATCGCGCGCAAGGTCGTGCAATCGCTCCAGCAGACGGCCCCCACGGCGCAGCCCGCCGAAAATCTCTCCGAACGCGAACAGCAGGTGCTGGATCTCCTGAGCCATGGCCTCATGTATAAAGAAATCTCCGACAAGCTGGGCCTCAGCTACGAGACCGTCCACACCTACATCCGCCGCATCTACGAGAAGCTACAGGTCCGCACACGCACGGAAGCCGTGGCCAAGTTTTTGCGCCGCTGACCCGGCAGCAATTCGGTTGGCAGAAAGGCCGTGCGCCGTCTAAGCTCCCCGCACCATGCGGCTGCTCGACCGATATTTACTGCGCGGACTGCTCTTCTGGCTGGGATTATTCCTCGTCGCCCTGCTCGTTTTGATCACCACGTTCACCCTGTTTGGCGAGCTGGACGCGTTGCAGGAACGCAAGCTGCACCTGCTCGACATCATTGAATACTGCGGATCAATGCAGCCGGGCTTCGTGGTGCTGGTGCTGCCGATCACGTTGTTGCTGGCGCTGCTTTACACCCTGACCACCCATGCGCGGCACAATGAAATCACCGCGATGAGCGCGGCGGGCATCAGCTTGTGGCGGATCTGCGCACCGCACTTCGCCGTGGGCGTGGCGGCCAGCCTGCTGCTGTTCGGGGTGAACGAATGGCTGGTGCCGCGCAGCATTGATTACGGGAACCGCATCAAGAGCCGTTACGTTCACAAGGCGGATGACCCGATGGAAAAAAACGTCTATCGCGGCTTTGGATTCTCCAATGTCCGCGGGCATCGCTCGTGGTTGATCGGTGAATACCATCTGGACACGGCGGAAATGTTCAAGCCGGAGGTCAACTGGCTGCGGCCCGACGGCACGATTCTGCGGTTGTATGCCGACCGCGCCATCCGCACCAACGACGGGTGGACCTTTTTCAACGTGCAGGAATTCACGCAGTCCAACGCGGACGCCCAAGTGCTGCCGGCATTGGAAACCAACGTGCTGGCCATGCCGCAATTTGACGAAACGCCCGCGCAAATCCGGAGCGAAATCAAAATCAGCGAGGACCAGGGCTTGCGCACCAGCCGCCGCGCGGACATTCCGCTGGCGGACATCCTCGCCTATTTGCGGCTGCATCCGCATTTGCCGGCGGCCGATTCCGGCTGGCTGTTGACCAAGCCGCACGGCCGGCTGGCGGCACCGTGGACGTGCCTCGTGGTCGTGCTGATTGCCATTCCTTTTGGCGTGCCCTCGGGCCGGCGCAATTTGTTTGTCGGCGTCGCGGGCAGTATTTTCATCTGCCTGGCCTACTTTTTTGTGCAAAACGTCAGTCTTGCGCTGGGCAGCGGCGGCCATTTGCCCGGCTGGGTCGCGGCGTGGCTGCCGAATATTGTTTTTGCGGCGACGGGTTTGATCCTGACGCTGCGCGTGCGTTGAAGGGAAATATGTGTGAGTGACGAACTGGCTA
>JBAWFB010000107.1:0-4080 GCA_049591495.1 Solirubrobacteraceae bacterium | reverse complement strand
GGCGACCGTAGGCGCCACGCCGCGCGGGCAGCGTCGCCGGCAGCGCCTCCAGCCCGTGGATGCGCGCAACCTCCTCGATCAGATCGGCCTCGCGCGTGACATCGTTGCGTCGAGCGGGCGGCACGGTGACCTCCAATGCGACATCCGCGGCCGCCGCGGTGCCCTGCGCGGCACCCTCTGCAATGGGGTCCTGCACGCTGAGACCGTCTTCTCCAACGTCCTGCACCTGAAAGTCGAGCGCGGTGAGGATCTCGGCCTGGCGCGCCCGTGGGACGACCATCCCGAGGATCTCCGCCACGCGCCGCTCGCGCAGACGGATCGTCTGAGCCGGCGCGGGTTGCACCGCGACGTCGATTGTGCCGGGTAGGACCGTGGCGCCGCACAGCTCAACCATCAGCCGCGTGGCGAGCGCCTGTGCGTGCGCACACTGCTCGGGCGCCAACCCCTTCTCAAAGCGCGAGGAGGCCTCGCTGCGCAGGCCCAGCGCCCACGAGGTGCGGTGGATGTTGGGCCCGTTCCAGTTGGCCACCTCCATCAGCACGCGCGTGGTGTCGGGCCCCACCTCAGAGCGCTCCCCGCCCATGATCCCCGCGATCGATGTGGGACCCTCGGCGTCCTCGATCACGACCATCTCACCGTCGAGCGTGCGCGTCTGACCGTCGAGTGTGGTCACCTGCTCGCCTTCGCGCGCGCGTCTGACCGTCAACCGACCCCCGGCAACGCGGTCGAGGTCGAACGCGTGCAGGGGCTGGGCTGTGAGCAGCATCGCGTAGTTGGTGATGTCGACCACGTTGTTGATCGGCCGCTGGCCCGCCGCGCTCAGGCGCGCCTTCAGCCATGGCGGGGAGGGACCGATCGTGACGTTCTCGAACACGCGCGCGGTGAAGCGCGGGCACAGGTCGGGGCACTCGACGACCACCTCCGCGCCGGCTTGCCCGCTGCTCGAACCGGCGCCAGAGCCGGGACCGGCGGAAGCGGCGGTAGACGCAAGCGGACCGGCACTGCCGGCGTCCTCGCTCCACGGCTCCGGCGCGAGCGGCGCACCGGTGGCCGCGTGCAGCTCGCGCGCGACCCCATACACACCCAGGCAGTCGGGCCGGTTGGGGGTGATCTCGAGCTCCAGCACGTCGGTGCGGATCGCGAGCACGTCCTCAAGCGGTGTGCCGGGCGAAAGCTCAGCGTCCACGATCAGCTGGTCCAGCACCATGATGCCACTGTGATCGGAGTCGATCTGCAGCTCGTCCGCGGCAAGGATCATGCCGTTGGAGGGCACCCCGCGCAGCTTGGCGGCCTTGATCTTGGTGCCATCGGGCATCACCGCGCCGGGCAACGCCACCGCGACCGTCTGGCCGGCGGCGACATTGGGCGCGCCGCACACGATGCCCACGGGCTCACCCTCCCCCACGTCCACCTCGCACACTTTCAGCCGATCGGCGTCGGGGTGGGACTCGACCGAGCGCACATGCCCCACGACGAACCGCTCGGCGGACGGGACGCCGTGGTGGAGGATCGTCTCCACCTTTGTCCCGGTCATCGTCAGGCGCTCCTCGATCGCCGCCGTGTCGAGGTCGGGGTCGCAGTATTCCCGCAGCCAGTTCAGGGGCACGCGCACGCTACACCGCCCCGCGCGCGACGCACGCCAAGCACGTGTGAGGATCAAAAAAAAGACTCACCCGAACTGCTCCAGGAAACGCAGATCGTTTTCGTAATAGAGGCGCAGGTCGGGAATCCCGTGCTTGAGCATCGCGATCCGCTCCACGCCCATTCCCCACGCGTAGCCCTGCACCTTCTCGGGGTCATAACCGGGCGCGTTTTGCTCAGTGGTGGGCACATATGAGTAAACGTTGGGATCCACCTCACCCGCACCCAGCACCTCCAGCCAACCCTCGCCCTTGCACAGCGGGCAGCGTGAGCCGTCGCCCATGAAGCCTTTGCCGGAACAGTGAAAGCAGGACACGTCGACCTCGACGCTGGGCTCGGTGAAGGGGAAGAAATGAGGGCGCAGGCGCACGTCGCGCTCTTCGCCGAACACGGTACGCGCGAACGCCAGCAGCGTCCCCTTGAGATCGGCGAGCGTGATGTCCTCATCGACAGCTAGCCCCTCAACCTGGTGAAACTGAGGTGTGTGGGTGGCGTCGCTGTCGGGGCGATACACGCGCCCGGGAATCACCACATACAGCGGGGGCGGGTGGGCCTCCATAGCGCGAATCTGCATCGGCGATGTGTGAGTGCGCAGCACCACGTCCTCGGACACATAGAAGGTGTCGGTGCGCGCCCGCGCCGGATGCGTGGGACTGTGGTTGAGCGCGTCGAAGTTGTAGTGCACCGTCTCCACCTCCTGGCCCTCAAGCACCGTGAAGCCGAGTCCCAGGAAGATGTCTTCCAGTTCGCGCATCGTGGCGGTGAGCACGTGCAGCCTGCCAACCGGCTGCGGGGGCGTGCCGGGCAACGTCACATCCACTGTGTCGGCGCGCAGCCGCTCGTCGAGCTCGCTTGCATCGAGCTGGGCCGCGCGCTGCTCGATCTGCGCCTCAAGCGCCCTCCGTGCTTCGTTGGCGGCTTTCCCCACCACGCCGCGCTGCTCGGGCTCGAGCGTGGCGACGCCGCGCAGCATCTGCGGCAGCTCGGCCTTGCGCCCCAGGTAGCGCACCCGCAGCTCCTCGACCGCCGCACCGTTGGAGGCGGCGGCGATCTCCTCTCGGGCTTGTACGCGCAGCTGCTGTATCCGCTCGATCATGAGCCTGGGACCCTATCGTCGTTGTCCCGCCCGCCCCGTGTCATCTCGTAGAGCGCCACGGTCGCGGCCATCGCCGCGTTCAGCGACTCCGACGCGATCGGGATGTGGGCGACCCGATCGCACGCCCCTACCACCTGCTCGGGCAGCCCCTCGCGCTCGGCGCCCACCAGCAGCGTGAGCGGCCGAGCGTCGCCGACCTGCCAGAGCGGCTCACCGTCACCCGCGACAAGCGCCACGCGCTCGCCCGGCAGCTCGCTCACGTCATTTACACGCGCGAGGCCCACCACGAAGATCGCGCCCATGCTGGCCCGTACCGCCTTGGGCGAGTGCGGGTCGGCGCAGCCCGGACCGAGCGCCACGCAGGCGGCACCAAACGCGAGCGCTCCGCGCAGCACCGTGCCGACGTTGCCGGGATCGCCGACCCCCCACAGGCACACGCACAGTGGACCGGCGAGCTTGCCGAAGCGCTGCTCATACACACCGATCGCGCGCGTGCCCGAGCCAAGGGTGGAGACGCCGGCGAGCAGACCGGGCTCCACCTCCTCGAACTCCGTCCCGCCAACCGCGGTGCCGGGCGCCCTGTATCCGTGCACGGCCGTCCTGCCGGCTGCCGCGGCGGCGACGATCAGATCCTCGCCCTCGGCCACAAACAGGCCGGCGCGGTCGCGGTCGCGCCGACGGTGCAGCTTGCGCAGCTCCTTCAAACGGGGGTTGTGTTGTGAGGTGATGGCGGTCATAGATCAAAAAAAAGGCGCCGGTCCCGAAGGAGCAGCGCCCGAGAGGTTCACATTGCCGATTGCCGGGTCAGGCAGCCGACGCCTCGCGGGCGGTCTCGGCAAAACGTCGGAAGGTGTCGGCGTCGCGCACGGCGATGTCGGCCAGCACCTTGCGGTCCAGCTCCACACCAGCCAGCGAGAGACCGTGCATGAACTGCGAATAGCTCATCCCGTTCTGGCGCGCGGCGGCATTGATGCGCGTGATCCACAGGCGACGGAAGTCGCGCTTGCGGTTGCGCCGGTCGCGGTAGGCGTAGGCGTCCGCCTTCATCAGCGCCTCCTTGGCGCGTCTGTAGTTGGAGTGCGCCTCGCCGCGGAAGCCCTTCGTCAGCTCGAGTGTGGCCTTGCGCTTCTTGCGCGCGGCGACCGACCGCTTTACGCGTGTCATTTGCCGACTCCCAAGAGCTTCTTCACACGCGGAGTGTCGTGATCGGAGAGGATCACGGGTTTGGCGAGGGTGCGCTTGCGCTTGGGCGACTTCTTCTCGAGGATGTGGCTTGAGAAGGAGTGCCTGGCCCGCACCTTGCCGGAGCCGGTCACCTTGAAGCGCTTCTTCGCGCCGCTGTG
>JBAWFB010000106.1:0-2987 GCA_049591495.1 Solirubrobacteraceae bacterium | reverse complement strand
TTGGGGCTTCCGTAGGCGACCGCGCTCACGGGCTGATCGAAGCTCACCCGCACCGCCGAGCCGGCGGGCACCGTCAGCCACTGCTCGGTCACGTGCGCAACCGGCGCGCGCAGCGTGAGCTGCTCGTGGCGCACGCTGCCCAACGCCCAGCTGAGCCATCCCGGGCGGCGAACTTCCACGTTCACAGACACCTGCTCGCCCGGAGCCAGCCGCCGCAGTGGGGTCAGGCGCCCATCATTTACAGCAATTGGCACAGCTTGACCGTGCGGACCAAACGCCTGTACATGCTCGATGGTTCCCCCCAGCGCTTGCACGCTGACCCGCGCAAGCGCCGTGGAGTCGCTCGCGAGCGTCACACCGGAGAAGGCCAGCACGGCCACTGCCACCACCACAACGGCAATTGCCACAACCGCTCCCATGCCCAGCAGCACGCGGCCTCGACCGTCCCCTGATGACGCGGCGCTCTGGTGAGTTGACCCAATCGCCATCGTTAGAGAGTAGGACCCCACGACGACAGGTGTGCGGGCTGGCCGCAAAGGAAAGACACACGGTCTGTCGGCCGCCGCGCGCTACCGCGTCGAGACACGCAGCAGCACGGTGGCGTCGCCGGGTACCTCGGCGGCGATCGAACCGGCGGTTGTGCTGGTTTTATGGGTCCACACGTTCCGCAGGTTGTAGCTCACCGCTGACGGCAGGCCGACCGCGCTCGCGCTGGTTTGGATCCTGGCTGGACTCGATCCGCGATTCAGCAGTGCGACCGCGCTGGCGCCGCCGGTCAGCGGCTTGACCCAGACCTGTCCCTTGCCGGAGGTGGACAGGAGCGTGGCCTGGACCCCCGCGGGATCCTGGTCGATCGCGATCGCTTCGCTGTTGCGCACCGCCGCGAGGCTCGCCGGACCGATTTTCGTCAGATCGTCGCCGATCATCAGCGGCGCCGCGAGCATCGCCCACATGCTGAGCTGGGTGTTGAACTGGGTGGCCGACATTCCCTGGTCTGGGGCGAGATAGTCGGGGTCGTTCCAGTGCCCTGGACCGGCCGCCTGTGGCTCGGCGGCGTCGGCGTCCATGTTGCGCAGCACGTCGGCGAACGACACGTCTTTGGGGGAGCCGACGTCGGTGTCGGTGCGCCAGCTGTTGCCCACGCTCGGGCCGAACGTGTAGGAGGTGAAGGCGGATTCGCCCTGCGCGGGCTGCCCTTCGCCGTACTGTTCGGGTTGCAGGAAGTCGCAGATCGACAGCAGCATCGGGCGGTGGCTCGAGTTCGCCTGGATCGCGGCATGGAATTCCGTGTAGGCCGCTGCCGGGCTCAGTTTGTATTCGGAGCCCCCACAGAAGTCGACCTTCACCGCGTCAAAGCCCCACGCCGCGAACGTGTTGACGTCCTGCTGGTAGTGACCGTAGCTGCCCTGTCCCGCTCCGCCGCAACCGTTGGGGCCGGCGTCGGTGTAGAGGCCCACCAGCAGTCCCGCCGCGTGCAGCGTGCGCGTGAGCCACGCAAGACCGTGGGGCCACTGGGTTGAGCTGACCGTGATCTGCCCGGCCGCGTTGCGGGTTCCGTGCCACCAGCCGACGTCGAGCCACACGTAGCGGTAGCCACGCTTCTCCAGTCCCAGTGAGATCAGCTGACTGGCCTGCGTGAGGATCGTCGACTCGCTGTAGTTGCCGCCAAGCGCGAAGTAGGTGTCCCAGCCCATGTAGGGGGTCGCCGCCTGCACGCTCGCCGCGGTGGCCTTGGCGCGAGAGCTCCCATCCAGGCTCAACTTGACCGCGCTCGAGGACGCCGCGCCGAACGTCAGGCGCTGGCGGCTGAGCTGCGCTTCGATCACTCCGATCACGGTGCCGCTCACTTCCACATAGGCACTGAGGTGGCGGTCTGCTCCCAGCAGACGCCTGCCGGTCGCGTTCAGCGCGGCGACCACGGTTCTGCGTGCGCTTGCCGCGACACGCACGCGAGTGCTGGCGAGCGTGACCGTCACGTGGCGCAGGGCCGCCGCGCCAGCTTGGGCGTCGTGTCTGGAACGTGCGGCGAGCGCCACCACGCGCCCGTCGCTGAGCGTCTCAAGGACGGTCAGGCGCAGCGTGATCTCACAGCCACCGCCGGCGTGCGGCGAGCAGCTGACCGGCACGCTGAGCCTCCCTTTCGCAAATGTCGCTTTGCCGACGGTGGTCTCCCCGGCGGACGCCGGCACGCCCCCTGCCGGGATCGTCACGAACGCGCTCTTCGCGCTGGCGCTCCCGCCCCCATCGGTCGCGGTGACCTGACACTGCAGGTGGTGACCGCTGTCCTGGAACTTGACGGTGTAGCTCGACGCGCTGCTTTCGGGGATCGGTATCTGGTCGCGCAGCCACACGTAGCTCAACCGCGCCGTGGTGCCCGCGGGCGTGCCCGGGTTGCAGGTGAGTCGCTGCCCCGCCGCGGGGGTGCCCGCGATCGAGGGGTGCGGCTGCACAAGCGCCACCTGGGAGGACACGGCGGTCGTGAACGTCGCGTCGGCGCCCGCGGTGGCTCCAGACGGGCTCGACGCGAGGACCCTGTAGTGGTAGGTGGTGTTGGGGGCCAGGCCCGTCAACTGCGCCGCGACATCCTGAACGCCGCCGCTTGGCGCGGGCAGTGTGGAGCAGGGAGCCGATTGGGAATAGAGCGTCGCCCCACCGCTGCCGTATTCGAACCGGCAGGAGTCGAGCACCGCGTCGTTGGGATCGACCGTGCCCGCCAGCGTCGCGATAGCCGAGCCCACTTCGCTCGCCGCGAGCGTCGTGGCGGTGGGCGCCGGCACCCGCCCGGAGAGCCAGCGTCCGGCCGTGTCAACCGCCATGCAGAAGCCGCCGGGCAGGCAGGAGACGCCCGCGAGCGAGTCGGAGGAGTCGACGCTCGAGCTCGCCCACGACGGGATCGGAGTGGCAGGGTCGTCGCTCACCAGCGCATGTCCACCGCCGTCCACAGCCACGCACAGCCCGGAGGACGCGCACGAGACGCCGGTCAGGGG
>JBAWFB010000105.1:0-27061 GCA_049591495.1 Solirubrobacteraceae bacterium | reverse complement strand
ACGTGGTGCTCGACGGCGACCCCGCCGAGGCGGCGCGCGCGATCGCCAAGACCGCGAGGAGCGCCGGTGCCGGCGCCGCCTGCTTTGCGCTCTCCGAAGAGTTCGGGGCTTGGCGGGTGGTGGCGCGCGGGGGCGCATGGCAGGTGGACGTCGAGTGCATGCGCGGCGGTTCGCTCGATGTGGATCTCGCCCTGCGCGACTTCACCGTCAACGCCATCGCCGAGCCACTCGACGGAGGCCCGCCACTCGATCCGCTGGGGGGGATCGCCGATCTGCGCGCAGGGCGCCTGCGCTGCGCCGGCCCCAGCGCCTTCCTGGATGACCCGTTGCGGGTGCTGCGGCTGGCGCGCGTGGCCGTGGAGCTGGAATTGGAGGCCGAGCCGGCGGCGATCGTGGCGGCTCGCGCGCAAGCGCCGCGTCTGGTGGAAGTGTCGCCTGAGCGAGTGTTCGTGGAGCTGCAACGAATAGTCGCCTCGCGGGAGGCCCTGCGCGGGCTGCGGCTGCTGGGAGACATCGGGGCCGCCGAGGTCGTGATGCCGGAGCTCGAGGCGCTGCGGGGTGTCGGGCAGAGCCGTTTTCACCATCTCGACGTGTACGGACACACGCTCGAGGTGCTGGAGCGCACGATCGCCCTGACAGATGATCCAGGGGCAATCGTGGGAGCCGAGCACAGCGTGCAGGTGGGTGCCCTGCTGGCAGAGCCGCTCGCGGATGGGATGACGCGAGGAGAGGCGCTGCGATGGGCTGCGCTGCTTCACGACGCGGCCAAGCCCGCAACCCGCTCGGTGAGAGCGCTGGATCGGCGCGTGACCTTCATCGGCCACGACGTGCAGGGTGCCGACCTCGCCCGCGAGGTGCTCGCACGCTTGCGCGCGAGCGTGCGCCTGCGCGAGCACGTCGCGGCACTGGTGCGCCACCATCTGCGGCTCGGATTCCTCGTGCACGAGCCACAGCCGCTCGCGCCAGATACCGTGTTTGCGTATCTGCGCGACTGCGATCCGGTGGAGGTGGACGTCACGCTGCTGTCGATCTGCGACCGGCTCGCCACGCGCGGCTCGAAAGCCGAGCAGGCGATCGAGGCGCACCTGGCGCTCGCTCGCCGAATGCTCGGCGATGCGTTGCGCTGGCGCCGGGACGGGCCACTCAAGCCGCTGTTGCGCGGCGACGATCTCGCACGGGAGCTTGGCATCGCGCTCGGGCCGCGCGTGGGGGAGCTGCTGGCTCTGCTCGCACGGGCGCAGTACACGGGCGAGGTGAGCACACGTGAGCAAGCTGTCGCGTTTGTGCACGCGCTCAACGGCGCGTCGCACTGAGGCGTTAGCGAAGGGACCGTGGCTTTGCCGGTGCGGGTAGATCTCCGGCGGTGGCAACTCGGCACTGACCGGGCGGTTAGGATTGCCGAGCATGAGCGAGCCGGACTGCATCTTCTGCAAGATCGTCGCGGGTGAGCTGCCGGCAACGATTGTCGACGAAGACGAGCGCACGATCGCCTTCATGGACATCAACCCCGCCACGCCTGGGCACGCGCTGGTGATACCACGCACCCACACAAGGGATCTGTTGAGCATCGATTCCGACGAGCTGGCGGCCGTGACGAGCGCCGCACAGCGTCTGGGCCTCCGCTCGAAGGAGCGCCTACGGGCAGACGGCATCAACGTGCTCAACTCATGCGGCGCCGCCGCATGGCAGACGGTCTTCCACTTCCACCTGCACGTGATCCCCCGCTATGAGAGCGATCCGCTGCGCCTACCGTGGACGCCGGCGCCCGGAGATCCCGCTGAGATTGCAGCAGCTGCCGCCGCGATAAAGGGGGAATAACGGCTTGCGCGTCGAACCGCTACATCGTCCCCGTCCACGTGTTCCTGTTGAATGGTCTATATGAAACGTGTCATCACAGTGATCCTCGCCGCCTGTGGGCTGGCCCTGGCTCTACCCGCGGGCTCGCTCGCCACGCTTACAGAAGTCGGCGTGATCCCGGAAACCACCCCTCCGAGCACCCCCAGCTGCCCCACGCCGTCGTGTCTGGCGGTGAGTCGCACGACCGGCTTCCAGGTCAAGGTTGAAACGAACAACAACCCCGAGGCCGCGCCACGCGAAGGGACCGTTGTGGCATGGACGGTCTCGCTCGGCAAGCCCAGCGCCACTCAGATCAAGTACTTCAATGAAAACGAGGGTGGCCCCGCCTCAGCTGGGATCGCGATCCTGCGCGCCCAGAAGAGCCCTAAATTGACATACAAGCTGGTCGCCCAAAGTCCGGTGGTGCCGCTGGAAAAGTACTTCGGCAAGACCGCCCAATTCCCGCTTGCGACGACCCTGGCGGTCAAGAAGGGCGATGTGGTGGCCCTCACAGTGCCGTCCTGGGCACCCGTGCTGGCGCTCGGCTTCGGCAAGGGGACCTCATGGCGAGCCAGCCGCGGGAAGGGCCAATGCTCGACGACGGGCACCCAGACCGCCCAGGCGCAGATCGGCTCCAACGTCCAGTACTACTGCCTTTATCAGACCGCGCGCCTAACCTACAGCGCGACGCTGATCTCCACGCCATAGGCGACCGTGGGCGCGGCGTGATGCTGCGTCCTACCGATTGGAGATCAACTTGATCTCCAATCGGCCAGCACATTTGCAGAGCAAATTTCGCTCCCTGCGTCCTTACCGATCGGAGATCGATGTGATCTCCGATCGGCCAGCTTGACCCACGATCGCCTAGGCAACGTGAGTTAGGGCGGTGAGTTAGGGCGCGCTGGCCCCGCCGCTGGAACCAACGCTCGCCGGTTTTTCGGCGGGTTTTTCGCTGGCCGCTTTTTCGCTCGCGGGTTTTTCAGTGGCGGCTTCGCTGCCACCTGAGGGCGATGTACCGCCGCCCGTGCCGCTTTCCGAGGGCGCGCCGCCGGTTTCCCCGGAGGTTTCGCTGCTGGCTTCGCTTTCGCCGGTCGTGCTCGTCGAAGATTTTTCGCCGGTAGTGGACGTGGTGGCGGTCGTGGAGGTGGAGGTCGTTTCGGTCGCTTCTTTTTCCGCTGCCGTGTTGTTGGGCGGGGTGATTTCCGGAGTGCTCTTCGGAGTCGCGTCCGAGACGGTGGTGCCGCCGCACGAGCTGAGGCCGAGTCCGCAGAGGAGGATCAGGACGCTGACCCCAAGCGCGACCACACGAGCGCGGTGCGGGCCTCTTGGGTCCATGGGACCCACGCTCACGCGCCGAGCGGGCCCATCCGGCGACCACAGGTGGGACAGTCGTTCAAATCCTTCTGAGCGGGCTGGTCGCACCACGGGCAGAAACGCAGGTTCTCGACGGCCCACGGCAGTCGAGACTGCGTGGGCGCGAGCGGCAGCAGCTTGCCGACGATCTCCATCTGCTCGCCCGAATCGCGATCCAGGTAGATCTCGCCGGGAACGGCCTCGATCACGATTTCGCGCCCACTGGATGGTGTGCGCAGGCGATAGCGCTGATTGGTGCTCACGCCCGGCACTTTAGCGGAGCGCCCCCACGGATAGTCTGCCGGTACGTGCGCGTCCTCATCTTCCACGGCTACCTGTTGAGCGGCACCGGCTCCAACGTCTACAACGCGCGTCTTGCCGAAGCGCTCAAGAGGCTTGGGCACGAGGTGCACCTGTTCAGCCAGGATCGCCATCCCGAGCGTCAATCGTTCGTGGGCGCCGTCGCCGATTGGGATGGCGGCGAGCTGCAGGTGAGCGTGCTGGGCGCCTCGCAATCCGAGGATCCGGCGCTCTGCACCGTGTATCGGCCCAACCTCGGCGGTCTGCTCCCCGTGTACGTGCTGGACCGCTACGAGGGCATCGAGGCGAAGACGTTCGCGCAGTGCACCGACGCCGAGCTCGCCGTCTACATCCAGGCCAACGTCGAGGCGGTGCGCGAGGTGGCCGAGCTGGTTCGCCCCGACGTGGCGCTGGCAAACCATCTCGTGATGGGTCCGGTGATCCTTGCGCGCGCGCTGGGCGGCGGCACCCCCTATGCGGTGAAGGTCCACGGGAGCGCGCTGGAGTACACCGTCAAGCCCGAACCCGAGCGTTTCCTGGGCTTCGCGCGCGAGGGGCTGGCAGCGGCTGAGACGGTGCTCGTCGGCTCCCAGCACACGGCCGAGAGCCTGTGGGAGGCGATTGGGGATCCGGCGCTCCAGCAGCGCACCCGCCTAGGGCCGCCGGGTGTGGATGTCGAGCGTTTCGCGCCCCGCGAGTCGCGGCAGGCACAAGTGGCCCTGCGCGCCCTCGTTGAGCGGCTGCGACACAGTGCGCCGGCTCCCGTGGAGGAGCAGCCGAGTGCGTTCACGCGCGACGACCGCGCGGCGGCGGACGCACTCGAACGCGCGCTGGGCGGTGAGGGAGAGCTGGTGGCATTCGTCGGCAAGCTGATCGCAGCCAAGGGCGTCGACCTGCTGCTCGCGGCCTGGCCGCTGGTCCTATGCCGGCGCCCGCGGGCCAGGCTCGTGGTGATCGGCTTCGGCAGTGAGCGCGAGCGCTACGAGGCGGCCGCGGCGCAGCTTGGAGAGAGCGTGATCTTCACCGGCAGGCTCGACCACGAGGAGCTGGCCGATGTGCTGCCGGCGTGCGAGGCGCTGGTCGTCCCCAGCACCTTTCCTGAGGCTTTTGGAATGGTCGCGGTGGAGGCTGCCGCGTGTGGCGTGCTGCCCATCAGCGCCGGTCATTCGGGGCTCGCGGAGGTCAGCGAGGTGATCGCCGGCGAGATCCCGGCACAGGCGAGCGAGTGGCTGTCCTTCGCGGTTGACGACGACGCCGTGCGGGCCATCGCAGAGCGTGTAGTCGCCTGGCTGGAGGCCGACCCGGCGTTGAAGCGCCGCACACGCGCCAGCCTTGTCTCGGTGGCTCGGGAGCGCTGGTCGTGGGAGGGCGTTGCCCGCGGGGTGATCGCGGCCGCGCTGGGCGAGCCCGTCGCGGGGTCCTGAGGCTCAGTCGATCTCGGGTTTGACGTCTGACATGGCCGCTTCAGCCGGGGGGAGCGGCTCGCTTCTGACAGCGGGAGTAGGACCGCCGCAGACGGGTACTTGACGAACTGACCTCAGCGCAATACATTGAGGCAATCGTTGCAAGCAATTCCGACGATGGGAGGCGAGAGACGATGCACGTTCGAGATGGAATGAGCCCAATGGTCCTGGCTGTGGGTCCCGGTCACACGCTGCGCGACGCGGCGCGGATGATGTCCGAGCGCCATGTGGGGGCTGCTGTCGTGATCGATCCCGACGCGGGCGGCCCCGGGATCCTGACCGAGCGCGACGTGCTCACCTCGATCGGAGCAGGTCAGAGTCCGGACGTGGAGCTAGTGGCCGACCATCTGACCCGCGATGTCGTATTCGCCGAACCGAGCTGGTCCTTGGAGGAAGCCGCTGCCGCGATGGTTCGCGGGGGCTTTCGCCACCTGATCGTCGTCGAGCAAGGAGAGACAATGGGGATTCTCTCCGTGCGCGACGTCGTGCGCTGCTGGACGGACGATGGGGCTATCTGTCCCGTGCCGGTGAGCGCAGCCGTGGGGTGAGAGAGGGAAAGGTTGCGCACCCGCGGCGCGGAAGCGGGTGCGCCCTTTCCTTTGGGAATCCCACCCACCCGCGCGTGGATTGGAAATCCCACCCACGCGTGGCGCCTCACCGAGGTGTGGCTCCTCACAGACGCGTGGCTCCTCACAGAGTCTGTGGAGCGGCCGTCGCAGTCCCACCACCCACCGCGCCTCCGCAGGCAAGGCCTGCTGAAAGCTATCTCAGTGCTCGTCGAGCGGGAGCTCGTCGATTTCGCGACGAGTGTCTTTGGTCCAGCGGTACACACACACGATGGTGAGGATGACGCCAGCGATCAGGAGGTACTTGCTGATCGTGATTCCGATCACCGCAAGTGTGATCCCGGCCGCGGTCAACAGTGGCAGCAGCGATGGTCCCGGAAGGTGGATCTCTTCGCCGGTGGGCGGGATCTCGGGGTCCAGTGGGCTCATGAGATGTACAGCGCGGCCACGATGAACGTGAGACCGAACATGAACATGCAGATGGCCGCCACCAGCAGACCGGCACGGATGTTCTTCTGGGCTAGACGACGAGTCATCATGACGCGCGCAGTATACCTTTCTTGCTCACGGTTTCGCGTTGTCTGGGATCGCGGGATCCCTGCTCACGGTGCTGGGATGGTTGCGTGGGGTTGTCCAACGTCTCAAAGCTTGGCATCGGCCACCATCGCGCAGAACAGCAGCGCGAGGTAGGCGAGCGAGAACAGATACAGCTGCAGCGCGCTGCGACGGTCGGCACGCCGGTAGAGCCTCACCGCGCCCGCGATGAAACCGAACCCGAGCAGCAGCGAGGCGGTCAGGTAGATCGCGCCGAAGCCGCCCGCGCAGAAGGGCAACTGCGTGACGGCATACAGCAGCACCGAATACAGCAGGATCTGCCGGCGCGTCTCGGCCTCGCCGCGCACCACCGGCAGCATTGGCACCCCGACCTTCTCGTACTCGCCCTTCATCAGCAGCGACAGCGCCCAGAAGTGCGGCGGCGTCCAGAAGAACACGATGAAGAACAGCAGCACCGCGACGCCGTTGATGGAGCCAGTCACCGCCGCCCAGCCCACGAGCGGCGGAATCGCTCCGGCGGCTCCGCCGATCACGATGTTCTGCGGTGTGCGCCGCTTCAACCACACGGTGTACACGAACACGTAGCCGAGGAAGCCCGCAAAGGAGAGGCTCGCCGCGAGCACGTTGACCGTCAGCGACAGCTCCAAGAACGACAGCGCCGCCAACACGCACCCAAACGTGAGCGCGGCAGGCGGCGACACGCGCCCCGCGGGCACCGGACGGTTGGCCGTGCGGCCCATGCTCGCGTCGATGTCGCGGTCGAACCAGTGGTTGACCGCGCCCGCGCCGCCGGCCGACAGGTAGCCGCCAAGGCATGTGAGCGCTATCAGCCACACCGATGGGTCTCCTGCGACCAGCATCGTGGTGACAGTCGTCAGCAGCAGCAGCGACTGCACCTTGGGCTTGGTCAGCTCGATGTAGTCCGAGACGAGCTGACGCGTCTTTGAACGTGCGCTCTGAGGCTGGGCGACGATGATGTCCGCCGCCGGCTGCGCATAGGCGGGTGCGGATGAACCGTCCATCGCTTTGAGTCTAGGCGTACGACGGCGAGGACACGCTATACCCCGACTTGCGTGGCGCCGCTGGGCACGGTTGCGCCCCCGGGAGCCGGCGCGCCGGAGGTGCGTTGTTCGATTTCGCGGCGGATGTCGGCCACCGGCGCGTGCGAGCGCACGACCGGGATCACGTCGAAGTTGTTGACCGGCGGGGGAGAGGTCGTAAACCACTCCAGCGAGTTGGCCTTCCATGGATCCGGACCGGCGATCGCGCCGTGCTTGAGGCTGCGCACCACGTTGATGACCGTCACTCCCACGCCGCCCGCAAGGATGAACGAGCCGATCGTGGAGATCAGGTTGTAGAGGCCAAGGTTGCCCACATTGTCGTACTCGTACACGCGCCGCGGCATCCCGTCGAGCCCGATCACGTGCTGGATCAGGAACGTCATCAGGAAGCCAAAGAACATCAGGTAGAAGCTCAGCTGTCCGAGGCTCTCATTCAGCATCCGGCCGGTGATCTTCGGAAACCAGAAGTAGATTCCGGCGAAGATCGTGAACACGGCGCCGCCCATCAGCACGAAGTGGATGTGAGCGACGACGAAGTAGGTTTCGTTCAGCTGCCAGTCGACCGGGAACACGGCCAGGAACACGCCGGAGATGCCGCCGATCGTGAACAGCGCGATGAAGCCCGCCACAAACAGCAGCGGTGTCTTGAATTCAACCGTGCCGTTCCACAGGGTGGCTATCCAGTTGAAGATCTTCACGCCGGTCGGCACCGCGATCAGGAACGAGCTCATCATCACGAACACCAGCAGCGCCTCAGGGATTGGCGTCGTGAACATGTGGTGCGCCCACGTTAGGAACCCCAAGAACGCGATCGCGACGGTCGATGCGGCGATCGCCTTGTAGCCGAAGATCGGCTTGCGCGCAAACACCGGCAGGATCTCAGAGACGATCCCGAAGCCGGGCAGCACCATGATGTAAACCTCCGGGTGCCCGAAGAACCAGAACAGGTTCTGCCACAGCAGCGCCGAGCCACCATTGGCCGGATCGAAGAAGTGGGTGCCGAAGTGCCTGTCGGTCAGCAGCATCGTGACCGCTCCCGCGATCACCGGCATCGCGAAGATGATCAGGATCGAATAGGTCAGGATCGCCCAGATGAACAGCGGCAGACGGCCCCAGCTCATTCCCTTCGCGCGCATGTTGGCGATCGTGACGTAGAAGTTCATCGCGCCCAGGATCGAGGACAGGCCGGTGAGATGGATCAGATAGATCCACGCGTCCTGCCCGCCTCCCGGCGAGTAGGTGATGCTGGACAACGGCACATAGCTCGTCCAGCCCGCTTCCGGCGGGTTCCAGAAGATCGAGGCGTAGAACACGATCCCACCCGCCAGCAACAGCCAATAGGAGAGCGCGTTCAGGCGCGGATAGGCCATGTCGCGCGCGCCCACCATCAGCGGCACGAAGTAGTTGGCGATGCCCGCCATCATCGGCACCACGAACAGGAAGATCATCGTCGTGCCGTGCATCGTGAACAGCTGGTTGTAGGTCTGCGGTGAGACCAGGGTGTTGTCCGGCACCCCCAGCTGCAGGCGGATCATCAGCGCCTCGACCCCGCCGAGGATGAAGAACACGAACGTCGTGACCATGTACATGATCCCGATCCGCTTGTGATCGGTCGTGGTGATCCAGCTCGCCCAGCCGCTCGGCTCGCGCTTGGCGTCGTGAGCGACTATCTGGGGGATCGGGGCTGCGTAGGTGGCCATCTTCGCTGGTCTCCTGTTATTCCGCTTAAGGGTTTTCGACCTGTCCGGCGCCGACCTGCGTCTTGAGCTTGGCGCGCGCAACCGCTGCGGCCGCGTTGGCCTGGGCGAGTTGCTTCTTCTGGTAAGCCAGCCACGCTTCGAACTGGGCGGGCGGCACTGCCTTGACGGTGGCGATCATGCGCGCGTGTCCGCGCCCGCAAATGAGCGCGCACTGGCCGCGAAACACACCGGGCTTTTCGATCTTGAACCAGGTGTAGTTTTTGTAGCCCGGCACGGCCTGGAACTTGCCGCCCAGCGCAGGCACCCACCACGAGTGCACGACGTCGGCGGACTCGATGTTGAGCGTGACCGTGGTTTTCGTGGGCACGACCATTTCCTCGTAGGAATAGGGCGCGCCGAGGCCGTCCGCTTCATTGGCGCCCGGGTAGACGAACTGCCACACGAACTGGCGACCCACGATCGTGATGTTCAGCGACTTGCCGTTGGGCGGAAGTTTCTGTTCTGAGCTTGCATACAGCCGTGAGGTGTCGCTGACGAGGTGTTCGCCTTCGGGGCTGGAGTCGACAGGGTCCTGAATCGAGGAGAGCTTGGCGAACGTGAGCCCGGCGAGCGCCAGCAGGATCACCGCGGCGCCCACCGTCCAGCCGATCTCAAGGCGCGTGTTGCCGTGGGTCTGCTTCGCCACGGCGCCCTTGCGCTTGCGGAAGTGGTAGAGCGCGTAAACGAGTGCCCCCTCGACCAGCACGAAGATCACCAGCGCCACATACAGGGTGATGTTGTAGAGGTTGCTGATCTGCTTGGCGTTCGGCGAAGCGCCCGAGTTGGGGCCGAAGAACGCGAGGGGGGTGGCAAGCAGGTGGCTCAAGGCGGTGGTGATTCTATTCACGAGCGGGCGGAACGCGCGTGCCCACCCTCAATGGCCGCCCCGGCCCCTGTGTGCAAGCCATTTTGTGCCTGATCTCCAAAGAGGCTCCGACTGCGCCTGGGCGACGCACCTCAGCGCCCCGAGAAGTTGGTCGGACGCTTGGCCAGGAACGCGCTCACGCCCTCGACGAAGTCCTCAGTGCCGGCCATCTCCTGCTGGAGGCGCGCCTCCAGCTCTAGCTGCTCGCCCATGTTGGCGTAGATCTGGTTGTTGAGCTCGCGCTTGGTGGCCGCGTAGGCGCGCGTCGGTCCCGCCGCCAGCCGCAATGTCAGCGCGAGGCTCTGCTCGGCGAGACTCTCGTCCGGGTGCACCGCGTTGACGAGCCCCCACTCGAGCGCCTGCGCGGCACTCACGCGCTCGCCGAGCATCATCATCTCGGCCGCGCGCGCCACTCCCACCCTCGCGGGCACGAACACCGAGGAGCCGCCGTCGGTCACCAGGCCGATGTTGACGAACGCCAGCAGCAGATAGGAGCTTTCCGCCGCCAGCACGAGGTCACAACACAGCGCCAGCGAGCAGCCGATCCCCACGGCCGGGCCGTTGACCGCCGCGACAACCGGCTTACCCATCTCGCGGATGGCGTGCATGATCGGGTGGTAGCGCTCGGTAAGCGCTTTGTAGACGTTGGGGCGCCCCTCCGGCGTCAGATCGTCTCCGCTGACGTCCTTCAGGTCGGCTCCAGAGGAGAACGCACGCCCGGCCCCGATGATCCGCACCGCGCGCACCGCCTCGTCCTCGCTCGCTTGCCGCAGAGCGGCGAGCAGGTCTTCGCCGAACTGCTTGTTCCACGCGTTCAGCGCATCGGGTCGGTTCAACTCGATCGTCGCCGCCCCGTCCTCCAGCAGCACGTTGACGGTCTCAAGCTGGGCATAAGGCTCGGTCACTTTGCTCTCCTGTCGGCTTCGATCCTCCGGCGCGCTGCCAGCCGGTTGAGGTCTGTCATCGCTGGGACTGCGCGAGAATACCCTGAGAAGCACCCCATACCCCTCCATCCATGCGGTGCAGGTCTTATGGTGTGCGGAGATGACCCGGCCTGTGATCGGCATATGCACCGCTCTTGAGCGTGCCCGCTGGGGCATGTGGGATCAGCAGGCTGTGCTGCTGCCACGCAGCTACGTCGAGGCTGTGCAGAATGCGGGAGCGCTTGTCGTGATGCTGCCCCCCGACGAGCTGCTGCTCGAAGATCCCGGCGAGGTGCTGGACCTGCTCGACGGGCTGCTATTGGCCGGCGGTGCCGACATCGATCCGTCGAGCTACGGCGCGCAGGCCCACCCTGAGACCCTCGACACGGTGCCGGAGCGCGATCGCTTCGAGATCGCCCTCGTGCGCGCGGCGATCGAACGCGACCTTCCCGTGCTCGGGATCTGTCGTGGAATGCAGCTCATCAACGTTGCCTACGGCGGCACGTTGCTGCAGCATCTCCCCGAGCTGTTCGGCCACCACGAGCACCTGCGCGTGGCCGGGACGTTCGACGGTGCCGATCACGACGTCGAGCTGATCGAGGGAACACTCGCCGCGCGTTCCGCGGGGGAGACCCACCACGCCACCAAGTCCCACCACCATCAGGGCGTGGATCGGCTGGGTGAGGGGCTTCGGATCAGCGGCAACTCCTCGATGGACGGTCTGCCGGAGGCAATCGAGATGAGCAACCGGCGGTTTGTGCTCGGTGTGCAATGGCACCCCGAGGCCGATCCGGCAAGCCACGTCGTCAACGCGCTTGTAGAGGAGGCGCACAAGCACATGCGTGAGCGCGCGATCCAGAGTACCGCCGCATAGCGACATATACTTTCGGCCCCGTGCGGGGGTCGAAGGCTATCCGAGCAGCCGCCTGGGGCTTGGTGGCCGCGGGTACGTTGGCCCCACTTGTACGCAAGCGTGTGAGCGCGCCGCCGATCGTCATGCAAACGGTCGCGTTCGCCGCGCCGCTCGGTCTGTGCGTGGCGGTTCGTCGCTCACGCACGCGCGACGTTGCAGTGTGCTCACTGCAGATGTGGGCCTACCTGGCTGCCTACAAGGCTCCTCACGATGATGGCCCAGCGCAGGCCAAGCGGGTCCATGTCGACTATCCGATCGATGTCGATCGCGTGATCGGTCTCGGCGAGCTGCCCACCGTGCGTCTGCAGCGACGACTCGCGCGCGGTCAGTGGCGGCTTGGGGACCGCGTGCTGGTATGGGCGCACTGGCTGTGGTTCATGGTGCCCCACGGCTCGCTCGTCTACATCATGCTGCGCCACCGCGGACGCTTTGACCGCTCCGCCGTCATGACCTACGCCGTGTTCGACATCGGCGCGATGATCTACTGGATTCTGCCGACCGCTCCACCGTGGTACGCAGCCGCACAGGGCGGTCGCGGCGGACACTTCAATGGCCGGCTGCTCGGCGCTCACGCGTCCAACGGACACCCACGGGAGATCGCCGTGCGGCGAATGATGGTGGAGTACGGGGAGTTCTTTTGGAAAGACGGCTGGGGTCCGCTTTACAGTGTGCTTGGAGGCAACCCACTGGCTGCGATGCCCTCGCTTCACTTCGCCACATCGATGATGGCCGCTCAGCTGCTCTCAGAGACTGGGCCGGTGGCAGGCGCCGTGGCCTGGGGCTACACCGCGACGCTTGGGTTCGCGCTCGTGTACCTGGGCGAGCACTACATGGTCGATCTGCTCGCCGGAGCTGCGCTCACCACCGCGGTACGCCGTGTGGGACCCCGCGCGGCTCCTGTGATCTCGCGCTTCGGCACGGCGGTCGCCGCGATGGAGGTGAGGGCGCATGGCGCGGTCTGAGTTCCATCAGCAGCGCAACTCGGCAAGCGAGGCCGGACCCGAGGAGGAAACGTCGGTTCGACCGCGCGGGATCGTCGCGATGGATCGATCGGTGCCCGGCGAGCTTTCCGTAGACGATCGCGATGAGCGCTCCGCGGACGATCATTCTGCCGATGAGCAGATGCCGCGCGTGGCGGTCACCCGTCGCAGGGCGGTCGCCTTCGGCCTGTTCGTCCTCTCGGCCGTCGCGTTCCTGTACTTCGTGCTCCCGAAGCTGGCGGGTCTGAGCGGGACCGCACACCGCATCGAGCGCGGCGACACCTGGTGGATAGCGATCGGCGTGGTCCTCGAGATCTGCTCGTTCGCAGGCTATGTGGTGCTGTTCCGCGCCGTGTTCGTGCGTGGGCGACACAGTCCGATCGGCTGGTCTGAGAGCTACCAGATCACGATGGCGGGACTGGCCGCCACGCGGCTGTTCGCGGCTGCCGGCGCGGGCGGTGTCGCGCTCACCGCCTGGGCGCTGCGCCGCTCTGGGATGGAGCCTCGCCTCGTGGCGTGCCGGATGGTCGCATTCATGGTGCTGCTCTACGCGATCTACACCGGCGCCGTTTTTCTCGACGGCATCGGGTTGGGGACGGGCGTGCTTCCAGGGGAAGGCTCGTTTGCGATCACGATCCTGCCGGCGGCGATCGCGGCGATGATCTCCCTGCTGGTCGGCGCGATGGCGCTGCTGCCGGGCGACATCGAGCGGCGATTGGCGAAATGGGAGGCAAGCTCGGGACGTCTGGGTCATTGGGTCACGGTGGGGATGACGGTGCCCGCGATGGCCGCCAGTGGCGTGCGCACCGCGATCGATCTGATCCGCTCGCGCGATCCCGGTCTACTGGGAGCGCCGGCGTGGTGGGGCTTTGACATCTGCGTGCTGTGGGCGTGCTTTCACGCGTTTGGCACTCCGCCGCCGTTCACGGTCATATTGATGTGCTATTTCGTCGGGATGGTCGGCAACCTGTTGCCGTTGCCCGGTGGGCTTGGAGGCGTCGAGGGAGGGATGATCGGCGCGTTCGCGGCATTTGGGGTCGACTTCAACCTGGCGGTGCTCGCGGTGCTCTCCTATCGCGCGATCTCCTTCTGGCTGCCCACGCTTCCTGGCGCCATCGCCTACTTCCAGTTGCGCCGCACCGTCGCTCGCTGGCGCAGTGAGCAGGTGGCACCGGCGGGATCCTCCGGGAGCACGATCGAAGCTACTGGCCCGCTGCACGTCTAGCAATAGCGCTATACTTTACTTTATGAAGTGATCCTTTGGCTGCCGAGCTCGAATTCCTAGGCAATAAGCCTACGGGGGAGCGATTGGCTACCTTGGAGTGACGAGGCCCGCGCACGTGGGCGAGAAAAACGAGTCAGAGGACGGGAGTCAGCGAGATGGCGGACGTCGAGCACACGATCATCATCGGCAGCGGCCCGGCGGGCTACACCGCGGCGCTGTACACCTCACGTGCCAATCTCAGCCCACTGGTCGTGGAGGGTTTCGCGTGGGGTGGTCTGCTGCAGCAGACCACCGACGTGGAGAATTATCCAGGCTTCCCCGAGGGCATCATGGGACCTGATCTGATGACCAAGCTGCGCGAGCAGGCTGAGCGCTTTGGCGCCAAGCTCGAGACCGACCAGGTCGAGAAGGTGCAGCTCGCGAGCGAGCCAGGCGGGGTGCACAGCGTGTGGGTAGGCGACACCGAGCACCGCGCACGTACCGTGATCCTCGCGATGGGTGCCGAGCACAAGAAGCTCTGCGTGCCCGGCGAGGACGAGCTCTCAGGGCGTGGCGTCAGCTACTGCGCCACCTGCGATGCGGCCTTCTTCCGCGACGCGCAGACCATCATCGTGGGAGGGGGGGACTCCGCGATGGAGGAGGCGATCTTCCTGTCGAAGTTCGCCGGCAAGGTCACCGTCGTTCACCGCCGCCCAGAGTTCCGCGCATCGAAGATCATGCTAGAGCGAGCACGCGCGCAGGAGAACATCGAGCTGCTCACCCCCTACACGGTCGAGAGCTTCGAGCCCGGTGAGAACGGAGCGCTCGGCGTCGCCAAGCTGCTCAACACCGAGACCGGCGAGCGGCGCGAGATCCCGATCACCGGTGCGTTCATCGCAATCGGACACGAGCCTCAGTCTGCGCTCGTGGACGGTCAGATCGACCTCGACGAGGACGGATATGTGAAGGTGGAGGGCCGCTCCACTCGCACAAACCGCCCCGGCGTCTTTGCCGCCGGCGACCTGGTCGACCACACCTATCGCCAGGCGATCACAGCGGCCGGCTCAGGCTGTCAGGCGGCGCTCGACGCGGAGTGGTATCTGCGCGACACGCCCGAGGTGCCCACGCCGGAGGGGATGCCGGTCGGGGATCTGGCCGAGGCGCAGTGGGCTACGCCGGCTAGGACCGCCGACACCACCTCCTGAGCCAGCTCAGGAGGCTTCCCAGTAGCGCTCAGCGGGCTTCGTTTGCGAGGCGGCGCAGCGCCGGTGCGGGGCGATAGCGCTCCTCGCGGTACCGATCGCCCAGCGCTTCGAGCGTCTTGAGCACTTGGCCCGGGCCGATCTCCCGCATCCACGCGAACGGGCCGCGGGGATGGCTGAGGCCGAGCATCATGCCCGTGTCGATGTCATCGGCTGAGCCCACACCTTCGCCGAGTGCAAACGCCGACTCGTTGATCACCTGACACACGATTCTGGAGAGCACGCCGGCGGGGGCGGGTTGCACGCGCTCGGTGTGCAGGCCGAGCCCCCTGAAGGCCTGCTCGCCTGCCTCGCCGGTGACCTCAACCAGGGCGAGCGGCACAAGCGCATAGAACGGCTCGTCGTCCACCGTGCCGCCAAGTCCCTCCACGACGATCTCAGGGCCGCTCTGGCCGGAGGCGAGCGCGCGCAGCGCATCGGCCACAGGTCCGCTGCCTGTCACGATCGCGTCCGCTGTGCTCGGGGGCGGGTCCGGGTCGGCGGGCCGATACGGACCCTCTCCGCTGTAGTCGTAGTAGCCGCGCCCCGTCTTGCGCCCGTGCAGGCCGGCTGCCACCTGGCGCGCCTGGATCGGCGACGGACGCCAGCGCGGCTCGCCGAAGCCTAGCTCGTAGAAGCTCTTCGACACGTCAAAGCCGGTGTCCACACCCACGAGGTCGCTCAGCTCGAACGGTCCCATGCGAAAGCCGCCGCCGAGTCTGACGATGCGGTCGATCGTCTTGACATCCGCGACCCGCTCCTGCAAAAGGCGCAACGCCTCGAGGCCAAACGGACGGTTGCAACGGTTCACGATGAAACCCGGCACGTCGGCGGCGCGGATCACGTCCTTGCCCATCGCCAGGCCGGTCGCATCCGCCAGCGCCAGCGCCTGCTCGCTTGAGAGCAGTCCGGCGATCACCTCCAGCAGCCGCATCAGCGGCGCCGGATTGAAGAAGTGCATACCGACCACGCGCTCGTGATGCGTGGCACCAGCCGCGACTGCCGTGATCGGCAGCGACGATGTGTTGCTCGCGAGCACACACTGCTCGCTGACGATTTCCGACAGGCGCGCGTACAGCTCGTGCTTGACGTCCAGACGCTCGGGTGCGGCCTCGATCACCAACTCGCACGGGGCGAGTTGCTCGAGACCGTCGATCGGCTCCAGGCGCTCCAAGGCTTCCTGCGCCTGCTCTGCCGTCAGCTTGCCCTTGGCGGCTTCCTTCTGCAGACCCGCTTGCACGTTTTGCGCACCGCGCGCGAGCGCCTCGGGGATGGGGTCGTGCAGGAGTGTCCTGGCACCGGCCCTGCACGCAAGCTGGGCGATGCCCGCGCCCATCGTGCCGGCGCCCACAACGCCAATCACACCCGCAGCACGACCCCCAAATCCATCCAAAGCCGATCCCTCCCGCTCCACGACCGCTCCTTTCAGGATGGCACGAGCGCGTTGATGCCGGTCATCGCGCGCCCGATGATCAGCTTCTGGATCTGAGAGGTGCCCTCGTACAGGGTCGTCACACGCACGTCGCGGAAGTAGCGCTCCACCGGGTGATCGTCGACGTAGCCGGCCCCGCCGTGCACCTGGATTGCCGTGTTCGAGCACTCCACCGCCGCTTCGGTGGAGTGCAGCTTGGCGACAGAGGTCTCAAGCGTGTTCGGGCGACCCTTGTCCTTGAGGAATCCGGCGCGCCACACCAGCATGCGCGAGGCGTCGGTCTTCAGCACCATATCGGCGATCATCGCCTGCACCAGCTGGAAGCTCGCGATCGGCTTGCCGAACTGTTCACGCTCCTTGGCGTATTTGACCGACTCCTCCACACAGCCTTGGCAGATGCCCACACAGCCGGCAGCCACCGAGTAGCGCCCCGAGTCAAGTGCGCTCATCGCCACCTTGAAGCCATCGCCGATCTCACCGAGCATCTGGTCGTCTGAGACCTCGACGTCTTCCAGAGCGATCGACGCTGTGTCGGAGGCATGCAACCCCATCTTGTGCTCGATCGTGCTCGGCTGGTAGCCCGGCTGGTCGGTGTCCACCATGAAGCACGCCAGCCCGCGGTGGCCCTTCTCCGGGTCGGTCTGGGCGAAGATCAGCGCCACCTTCGCGAAGTTGCCCATCGAGATCCACATCTTTGCGCCGTTGATGACCCAGCCGCCGTCTGTCTTCTTGGCGCGCGTGCGCTGTTTGGCCGCATCCGAGCCGGTGTCTGGCTCGGTCAGCCCGAAGCAGCCCAGCCACTCGCCTGAGCACAGCTTCGGCAGGTAGTGCTGCTTCTGCTCCTCGCTGCCCCACTTGAGGATCGCGCTGCACACCAGCGATGTCTGCACGGAGATGACGGTGCGCACTGAGGAGCAGCCGCGTCCGATCTCCTCGACGACCAAGCCGTAGTCGAGGTAGCCGAGCCCCGCGCCGCCGTACTCTTTCGGCACGATCGCCCCGAGGTAGCCTTGATCGGCGATCTTCTTCACGAGATCGAGGTCGAAATGGTGGTTGCGCGCGTTCTGCTTGGCGCGCTCCACGATCTCCTTGTCGGTGAATTCGCGCGCGGTCTGGCGGATCAGCTGCTGCTCGTCGGTCAGGTCGAAGTCCATCGGCGCGTCATCCCTCCTTGTTGTCCGCGCCGGTCTGTGCAGGCGGCCGGTCGCGGGGGGCGTGTGGGTTGTTTGTATCTTTTGTGTTCGTCTACGCGTGTAATGATTTTGCTCTGAAGCTATATAGCTTCAAGCTTCGGGCTGCGCCACGGAGTCGCCAGCCGCCGCTCCAGCTCGGCGCGGAGATCTTCGATCTTCACGCGCTCCTGGGAAAGCGAGTCGCGGTCGCGCAGCGTCACGGTCGCGTCCTCGGTGGACTGATGGTCGACGGTCACGCCCCACGGCGTGCCGATCTCATCCTGGCGGCGATATCGCTTGCCGATCGACCCACCCTCGTCGTACTCGGCCTGCATGCTCCCGCGCAGCTCCTGGAAGATCTCGCGCGCCAGCTCCGGCTGGCCGTCCTTCTTAACCAGCGGCATCACCGCCACCTTCACCGGCGCCAAGCGCGGGTGAAGGCGCAGCACAGTACGGGTTTCGGTGGGTTTTGCGTCGCCGTTGGTGGCTCCATCTCCATCTGAGGTGTCGCCCACGACTTCCTCGTCATACGCGTCCACCAGAAACGCAAGTGTCGCGCGATCGGCGCCGGCGGCCGGCTCGATCACGTGGGGTACATAGCGCTCGCCGCTCTGCTGATCGAAGTACTCGAGCTTCTCGCCCGAGAACTCCGCGTGCTGTTTGAGGTCGAAGTCGCCGCGGTTGGCGATGCCCTCCAGCTCCGACCAGCCGATGGGGAACAGGTACTCCACGTCGCTGGTGCCCGAGGAGTAGTGCGACAGCTCATCAGGATCGTGTGCGCGCAAGCGCAGGTGGTCGGGGCGCAGGCCGAGGTCTCGGTACCAGCTCATCCGCTCCTCCAGCCAGTGCTCGAACCACCTCGCTGCTTCTGTGGGCGCCACGAAGTACTCCATCTCCATCTGCTCGAACTCGCGCGTGCGGAAGATGAAGTTGCCGGGGGTGATCTCGTTGCGAAACGACTTGCCGATCTGCGCGATGCCGAACGGGGGCTTCTTGCGTGAGAACTGCAACACGTTCTTGAAGTTGATGAAGATGCCCTGCGCGGTCTCCGGGCGCAGATAGGCGACCGATCCGGACTCCTTCACCGGCCCGATCGTCGTCTCGAACATCAGGTTGAAGTCACGCGCCTCGGTCAGGTCGCACTCGCTGGTCTCGCCCGGGTGCTTGGAGGGCTTGCGTCCGCACTGCAGATCCGAGAGATGGTCGGCCCTGAAGCGTTGTCCGCACGTGCGGCAGTCCACCAGTGGGTCGGTGAACCCGGCGAGGTGTCCGGAAGCCTCCCACACCCGCGGGTGCTGAAGGATCGCCGAGTCCAGCGCCACGATGTCATCGCGCCGCTGCAGCATCGCGCGCCACCACTCGTTCTTGACGTTGCCCTTCAGCAGCACCCCATAGTGGCCGAAGTCATAGGTCGATCCCACACCGCCGTAGATCTCGGAGGAGGGGAAGATGAACCCGCGGCGCTTGCACAGCGCCACGATCTTGTCCATCGTCACCACGTCATTGCTTGGGGGGGCTTGCTCGGTCATGGGTCCCGCGGATGGTATTCGAGCGGCGCATCCACATGCCGGTGGGCGGGGTTTGCTCGCTCCAGAATCTGCCCCGTCCAGGTTCGGGGAGCATCTACCGCAGCCTGTGCACGCTCGCCGATCGGCTCACAAAGAGAACGGGCTTGACATATCTTTCTATATGTGTTTACATACGTTGTGTTCTCTTGCTGACAAGACGGCGGAGGGGACGGTTCTCCGCCTGAAAGGTGACGCAAAATTGCAAGAGCGTGAGTGACTGAGCACGATCGCACATAGGGGTCCACCAGGGCGTCGTTACCCAACCTCTCCCGCGGCGCCCCGCGCATGCCTCAAAGTGCGATCGACTGTCCGGTCTCCTCGACAGGGCGCCGCGGTCCCCACCGGCCGCGGCGCCCCCTGTTTAGCCCGCCGCTCCGAGCCGTCACAGACGCGCGCGCCCTCGTCTGTGGCGCACCACGATCAACGGAGTCCCGGCACCTGCATAGGATGGGGCCGTGGCGCGAGTCCTGATCGTCGAAGGGGCACACAGGGGGCTGCTGCTGGCCGCCGACCTGCGCGCATGTGGGCACGCTGTGCGGGTCGTCACACGCGACCCCGGACAGCGAGCGGGAATCGAAGCGATTGGTGGCGAATGTCTGATCGGCACGCCCGACCGACTCGCGACGCTGCAGGGGGCGCTTGAGCACGTCACGATCGCCTGCTGGCTGCTCGCCGACGCAAGCGGAGACCCAGAGCTCGTACGGGCGCTGCACGGTCCGCGTCTGGAGCGGTTCCTGTGTGGTGCGATCGACACCACGCTGCGCGGTTTCCTCTACGAGGCCGGCGGCGATCTCGTGCCCCCCGAGGTTCTGAATGAAGGCACACGGATCGTGTCGGAGACAGCGACACGCAACTCGATCCCCGTGGCGATCCTCACAGTCGATCCGGTCTGCGTCGAGGATTGGCGCGTGCAGGCGTGCGCGGCGGTCGATTCGCTCTTGCGAGGCTCCAGCGCGACGGTCTAAGCGCGCTATCCTGGTCTCAAATCCATAAAAGATGATCGGGTTTTGATTTATGAGGCTTCTAGGCAGGAGGTACAGCTGACTTGTCCAGTTATGCGAAGGACGTACTTGTCGAGGCCGACTGGCTCCAGGAGCATCTCGGAGACGAGGACATCCGCGTTGTCGAGGTGGACGAGAACCCCAAGCTCTATGGCGAGGGCCACATCCCCGGAGCGATCGGATTCGACTGGAAGCAGGATCTCCAAGATCCCATCCGGCGAGATTTTCTAGGCCCGGAGGACTTCGGTGCGCTGTTCTCGCGCCACGGCATTTCAAGCGACCACACGATCGTGCTCTACGGCGATCGCAACAACTGGTTCGCCGCCTACACCTATTGGTATCTGAAGTACTACGGCCACAACAACGTGCTGCTGCTCAACGGCCCCCGCGAAAAGTGGATCGCCGATGGGCGCCCCACGAGCACCGATGCGCCGAGCCACGCGTCCGCGACGTTCACGGCGCGTCCCGGCGACGACACGATCAGAGCACGTCGCGACGAGGTGCTGGCCGCGATCGACGACTCCACCAGCCTCGTCGACGTGCGCTCACCCGCAGAGTTCGCGGGAGAGATCATCTCGCCGAGCGGCTACGAGCAGGAGGGGGCACAGCGTGGGGGTCACATACCCGGCGCCGCGTCGATCCCGTGGGCACAGGCGGTCAATGAGGACGGCACGTTCAAGAGCGCCGAGGCCCTGCGTGAGCTGTACGGTTCCAAGGGAGTGCTCGACGGCAAGGACGTGATCGCCTACTGCCGCATCGGTGAGCGCTCAGCCCACACATGGTTCGTCCTGCACGAGCTGCTGGGCACAGAGCACGTCAAGAACTACGACGGCTCGTGGACGGAGTGGGGCAGCCTGGTCGGCGTCCCGGTGGAGAAGGGCGCCTAGCAGCGACACGCTTCGGGTCCGCCCCCTCTGGACCCGTGGGTGCGGCCGTCGCGTCATCTGTCGGCGCGGCGGCCGAGCACCGCGGCCTCGGTCTCCGCGCTGCTGCCCGCCTCCGAGGGCACAGGCGCGGCGAACGCCGGCGAGGCGACCGCCTCCGAGGGCTCAGGTGGGGCGGCTCGCGACTTATGCCTCTGCGTGGCGATCCAGCAGTGGCTCTACCCGCGCCAACAGCCCCTCCAGGATGCGCGCGGTGGCACCCCACACCAACTGCTCATCGAACACATACGCATCGGTCTCAAAGGTGATCCCGCGCCGTTCGATGAGCGTGCGGGTGCGTCCCGCGCGAACCTCACGCAACGAGGGCTCGAGCACCGCATCGACCTCGCTCGCCGAGGGTCGCCAAGTCCGCCGTCCGTCGAGCAGGCCGACGAATGGGTGGATCGCGTAATTGGTCACAAACGTCGAAGTGCGCTCCAACGCGCCCACCACCGTCACGTCCCCGCGCGCCAGCCCGATCTCCTCCTCGGCCTCGCGCAGGGCGGTGTCGGTCAGCGTCTCATCCTCAGGATCGCGCCGTCCCCCGGGAAACGAGATCTCTCCAGCGTGACGGCGCAGATCGGCACGCCGCTTCGTGAGCACCACTCGCAGCTCGCCTCCGTGTGCATACAGCGGGACCAGCACCGCTGCCGGCACCTGCTCGTCGAGTTGTGGCTCAGACGCAGCGCCCGCGTCCAGCAGCACTGCGCTCAGCGATGCCGCAAGCGTCCGCAAAGCCGAAGGATCCACCACCATTGCGCTAGCTCCAGCTGCCCGGAGCTCTTGCGGCCGCGGGGTCACCTTTCTCAGACGGCCACGTGGCTGCGCTCCACGTGTTCCTGGAACATCACCTCGCCGTCCAGCGTGCGATGCACCGGGCACTTCGCTGCGATCACCTGCAGACGCTCGACCTGCTCTTCTGGCAGATCCTCTGGAAGACGCAGCACCACGTCGAACTTGGTGGGACAACCGCGCTCGGCCGGTGTGTACTGCACCTCGACCTCGACCTTCCCAATGTCCCAGCCCTTGCGCCTGGCGTACATCTCCATCGTGATCGCCGTACACGACGCAAGGCTCACCGCGAGCAGCTCCTGGGGATCGGGACCGGCGTCCTGGCCGCCGGACTCCAGCGGCTCATCCACCGTCAGCTGATGATCGCGTACCTGGACGGTGTGTTTAAACGTCGAATCCGTTCGTCTAACGCTGGCCTTCATAACTGCAACACCTTCCGATCGGGTTGTCACAGCACCCTCTCCTTCCATGGTATCGACGGCACTTGACTACGAAAGGGGGTTAAACAGCAGTCCGGTGAGCAGCTTGGGGTAGAAGAACGTCGACTTCGGCGGCATATTCTCGCCGCTACCGGCCACATCACGGACCTGAGAGACGGGGGTTGGACGCATCAAGAACGCCGCGTCGTACTCGCCCGAGCGCACCATCGCCACCGCCTCCTCAGTGCTGCGTGCATAGAACAGCCCGTTGAAGTGCGAGATGTCGTCGTCGGAGAGTCCCAGCGCTCCCTTCAGCAGCAACGCCTCCAGCACGCCGGTGTCGAGGTTGCGGTACGCCTCTGAGAAGCCCGGCAGCGCCGCGTCGGCAATTGCTTGGTTCTTCAGCGTCAAGCGGTAGGGCTGCTGGTGATGGGCATCGATGTAGCCCAGCTGCAGAGGGCCCATCCCGGGCTCGGGCGCGATCTGCTCCAGCGGGACCTCGACGATGTCGAAATCGCGGCGCAGCGCCTCCCTCAACGCCTCCTGGCGCTCGCGGTCAAGACCGCGCACGAGGCGGTGGGTGGGGAACACGGTAAGGCCCGGGTCCTCCAGCGCCACCAGGCACATCAACACGTAGCGATGCTCGCCATCTCCCCCCAACTCCTGCGCGTAGGTGTCGGCTGTCTCGTAGCGGTGGTGGCCGTCGGCGATCAGCAGCTCCACATCGCGCATTGCGTCCTGTACGGCGGCGATTGTTTCCGAGTCGCTCACGCGCCACAGCTTGTGCGTGGTGTGCTCCCCATCGGTCACCTCACCCCACGGGGTGTCCTGGGTGGCCGGCTCCAACGCTCTCCAAGCGGCGTTGTCGGGGTCGGAGAACAGCGAGAAGATCGGCGAGAGGTTCGCGCGCGTGGCGCGCATCAGGCGCAGACGGTCCTCCTTGGGGCCGGGATGAGTGCGCTCGTGCGGCCTCACCCGCCCCGGGCCATAGCCCTCGATCCGCACGCGGCAGAAGAAGCCTCTGCGGGTACGCGTCTGGCCATCCGGGCCCGTGTAAGTCTGAGTGTGCGCCCACAGCGACGGCTCGGGGTCGCGCACGACCACGCCCTGCAGTTGCCACGCTTCGAACAACTCGCCGGCCTTCGCATACGGATCCGGCTCGCCCTTTGGCAGATCCACTGCCACCACGTTGAAAGGCGAGCGCTCCAGCAGCTCCTCGCGTTGCTCAGCATCGATCACGTCGTATGGCGGGGAAGTCACGCCGGCTAGGGGACCGACCAGCGATTGGTCGTAGTGGAGGGCTCGCAGTGGTTGGATGTCGGCCATGGCGGGAGCGGACCCTAGCAGCACATGTCTCATATCACCAAAGCAAGGTCACAGACATATGTCCGCATTATATGGGAACATATGTTCGTGATGGCTCGCGCTGCATATCTACGGGAGAAGGCGCGTTCACTGCGCGTTGAGCGCAAGTTCACGATCTGACCCAGCGGTCATACGGATCGCCGCTCGATGGATGCGTCAACTGACGGACAAGGTGCTTTGCTGCTCGCTTCAATACCACGCTGACCAGGACATCGACGAATTGCGCCAGTTTTTGGGGGGAGACGCTCAACATCGAGCCGTCAGATATACGGTTGCAGCGCAAGTCCAACAGCAATCAGCTTGCGGGTCGCATGTGGCGTTCTCGCTATGGAGTCCTGGCGGTCTGCGTACATGACACGCTGTTCCGCGCCCGCACACAAGCCTGGACGGACTGTCTGCGCTTGGAGTGGCAGTAGACTCAAGGTCCACGCACGGGGCGTGGCGAAGCTTGGTATCGCGCTCGGTTTGGGGCCGAGAGATCGCCGGTTCGAATCCGGCCGCCCCGATCTAGACAGTTGTCTTCGTCTGTTGTGGTTCGCCGGATGCATATTGTGTGGCTTGTGAGGGATGCGAGGGCGCTCATCGTTGGTGTCAAGCTGGCGATCGGATCTTTGCTGTTGGCAGGGCCACGGATCGCCACCGCGAGGGGAGGATGCGGGCTTGAGGGCGATATTGGATTTCGCGGGACGCCGATCGCCTCGTTTCAATGGCTTCGGTGACCGCAAAGCGCTTGCTGCGGCTACTTGCAGCCGGTTTGCTGGCCGTAAGGCAGTCGCTCGTACTCCTTGCAAGCTGCCGCCGTTTCTGGCGGCCGTTCTCAGAACGCGTAGTCGACCGGGAAATGGTCACTGTAGATGATGCTTTCGTCGACTATCCCGGTGGACGGGTTATGCCCACTCCGAACGAAGTAGTCCTTTCTGGTTATGGGATTCGTCACTGAGTGGGTCGGTTTATTTGGCTCGCAGGTGACGCTATTGGCTGGAAGAAGTGGGATCAGGCTCAACGGGTCCCTATTGAAGTCGCCTCCGACCCACCAGTTGGTGCCTGCCGCGCTGTTGGCGACACGGGCGAGGACGCCGGCGGCATCGGCGCCGTTCGGGGAGATTGCATGAAACGAGTAGATCCAGGCTCCCCGAAAAAGGATTCCCAGTGCTGGCCGCCACGTTGGACCTTCCCCGGCCCATGCCAGCTCGACATCGAACGGAGGATCTAGATGGGCATAGGTCACCAGCGCGGTGTTGACGCGGTTCCCTTGGTCGTCCCACTGGTGATGAAAGATCGTGTAGCCCCCGCGCGTGCGAGTGCCACCCCATCGGTAGACGTTCACGCGCGTGGTGCGCAGGCGTGGATCGAAGAACCGGCCGCTCACAGGGCCACGGCCCACTGCAGCAAGCAGCCGGGCGCTAGCGGGGACGCCGCCCGCCTCTTGCAGACAGATCGCATCGGGAGGCACGAGCGCATTGGCTAGGAGATTCGCTACGCCCGTCTGCCACTTCACCTCCGTGGCGGCATTGCCACCCTGCATGTTCCACGTGGTCAGGATCACTCGGACTCCGCTTGGAGCTCGGCGAGGAGCTCGCTGAGCTGGCGCTGCTCAGCTCCCGAGATCTCCGCAGGGGTCTTGGCCGACGGAAGCTCGTTCTCTCTGTAGACCTTCACGACGTCAGGGAGTTGGGCTGTGGTCACTTGGGCGAGCACCTTGTTGTCGGCCGCCGCAGTCACGGTCACGACGTCGTAAAGTTGCCAGCGGAAGATCATGCGCGTGGCACTGGGATCCGGCGCGTACGTACGCGACTCGAAACGCGTGTCGGTTTGGGTCGAGACGTACTGCTGAAAGCTCGTGTTCGAAGTGTTCAGCCCGGCGCTGATGCTCGCCGAGACGGGGCCCCAGCCCGCCGACGCGGACGCGTTCAACGACGTCGCTACGGTTTCCGTGGTTGAGCTCGTCTCCTGGATCCCGGTCATCGAGGTGTAGCTGGTCATCACCGACTCGCTCGGCGCGAGCGTGATGGAATCGCCTGACCGCTTCCAGAACTGCGCGCGCGTCAGGTACGTTGGTTTGCCGTCCTTGTCTCTCGCTTGACCGCATCCAACAAGGACCGACGGCGAATCGTTGGGAATTATGACGTCGGCCGTTGGAACCGGCACCGGCCCGATGTCTCCAGGATCGGAGAGATCGGACGGGCCGATCGTAAGGGAGAGGTTTCCGGTTGGCACACCGGCATAGACCGCGGCGAGCGAGCCATCGCGTGCCCAGAGCAGCCAGTACCAGTTCACCGGAGCCAACTTCAGTGCTGATTTGCCTGGCGCCACCCCCATCAACGGATACACCGAGCCGTCCGGTATGAGTATCCCGGCCATGAGCGGGACCATGAGGTTGTTGGTGACTGTGACCTGACCAGTCACAGCGTTGACTGTGGATTTCAGCGTGCCATTCAGGTATTGCTTGAGAAGGGGCTGCACCATCTGCTCCTTTGCGTTGGGGATCTTGTGTGGCAACTTTACCCGCGTACCGCCTAGCGGGTCAAGCAGACTGAACGATCTTGAAGTCCGACATCGATGTGCCGCAGCGTGTCCGTGGCGCGTAGAGCCGAATCGGATCGTCGGCGACCTCGGTGGTGCAGAACAGCTTCCGAGGCTGCTCGCACGGCACGCCCCTAAGAGTCTGTCCGAGAGCTCGTGTGTGTGGATGGCGTGTGCAAGACCAAGTGCCGCAAGGACGCAGGACCGAAGGCTTGGCGGCGCCAAGTCGAGGTCCGAGGACGCCGCGGCATGCCGTGTCAGGCGCCGCCAGGCGCGTGCACGAGTTCTCGGACAGACTCTAAGTAGTGTTGATGTGTGGCGACTGGTGGCTGTGGCAGCTCGCAGGTTCTGCCGAATTTCAATTGGTGGCGCCGGACACGCGTACGACGCCGCTCGGTCCTGCGCCAGGCGCTACAAGCATTCGTGCAGCAAGCGGATGCTGCGGACGGCTTCGTGGTTCAAATACCGTCCGGTTAGGGCGATTGAATTGGGTCTTCTTAAGAAGGTTGTTTTGGAGGGCTTGCGGTACAGGGTCCAGGCGGGAGTATGCGACGCAGCGCGTCGGACTTCTGTTCCCGTCACTCTCGCTGCGGAGGCCGCGGGCTGTCGCTTTGACGACAAAGGGGGCTGTGTGCTGGACGCGCGTTCGCTCCTTGGTTGCCAATCGGGCTGGATCACGGGTGCGCCGCGAAGACGTGGGCGACGGCTCCGCGGCTGAAGGCGGTGGTGCTGATCGGCTTGATGGTGAGCGGCGTGTCGAAGAGCCGTTCGCCCGCGCCCAGGATGACCGGATGCACGACAAGCCGGTACTCGTCGATGAGGCCGGTCGCGACGAGCGACCGCGCGAACCGCACGCCGCCCTGAGCG
>JBAWFB010000104.1:0-3864 GCA_049591495.1 Solirubrobacteraceae bacterium | reverse complement strand
GGGCGAGCCGGGCGAGCCGGGCGAGCTGCGCGAGGAGGCGCGCGCCGGGCTCGCCACGACCGAAGACTGGGTCAGTGCCGCGCTTGCCTCCGGCTCGGTCAACTACTCCCTCTGTCATGGGCTCGCGGGCAACGCCGAGATCCTGCTTGAGGGCAGCACGCTCTCCGCGACCGCCTCAGACCTCGCCGGTCGCGTCGCCAACGCAGGGATCGAGAACTATCTCGCCGACGAGCGACCGTGGCCGTCCGGCGCGTACGGCGGCTTCGCGCCATGCCTGTTCCTCGGGCTCGCCGGCATCGGGCGCTTCTATCTGCGCCTGGCCCAGCCCGAGTTGCCCTCGCTGCTGCTGATACGTCCAGCCGACCTGGGCCGGTCTTGACAGAATCGCGCAACGAGGGACGAGCCCCGCTTGGCCGGCCGTCGCGCCCGCCCAAGAAGAAAGCGTGCGGGCGGCGCTGAGCTATCCGGGAGTCTCAGCCTGGCACTTGGCCTCGCGCCTGGCCTTGCGCGCCGCCGACTGCTCGGCGTTCTTCTCGCGCGCCTGGCCGTAGGACTGCGAGACGAGCGTCTTACCGTCAGACCAGCCGAAAGCTTTGATCAGCAGCACGATCGCGAACAGGATGCCCCCAAGCCGTGGTGACAAGCTGCTGGGACAGATGTGTTTGAACCAGGCCGTTATGTCCCAGCCGGCCAGCGTCGCCACGGCACCGATCACGACGATGACCAGCGCGCCGATCAGGATCCGTCTCAGATGAACCCGCCCGAACGCCGGAGCAACCGCCAGCTGAGTGGCCATGCTTGGATCTTATGGGTTGATCGGCCAGCGGTACCGCTTTTTGCCATCCGGTCGATGTCTAAAGCGTTGTCTCACCCCCGGGGGGCAGGATTCTCACCTCGACACTCGGGGCCAAGCGCGCGACGTGCTCCGCGAACAGACGCGGCGGGTCCCCGAGTGCCGCGCGGTGTCGATGGATGAGGCCGATGGGCAGCAGGGTTCCCCAATGCACTGGAATCGCCAAGCGTGGCTTTATCAGGCCGACCGCGCGGGCGGCGTCGAGCGGACCCATATGACCCGGGCCAAGCTTCGGCCCCCATCCCGCCACCGGCAGGAGCGCCACATCGAGCGAAGGCGACAGGTTGGACATCTCCGCAAAGAGCTCTGTGTCCCCTGCGAAATAGACCGTGCGGCGACCGCTCACGAGATAGCCCAGCGTCTCGGCACGCGGACCACCCGGACGCCGGCCATCGTGGCGCGCCTGAACCGCGGTTACCGTCAGCGCGCCGACTTTCACGGTATCGCCGACGCTCAACTCGTTCACTGTGGTGAATCCCCGGCGTCCCAGCCACGCTCCGGCACCGGCGGGCACGATCAGTGGCGTGCGATGACCCAGCATCCGCAGCGAGGCCAGGTCGAGATGATCGTGATGGGAGTGTGAGATGAGCACCGCGTCGAGAGCGGCGAGCGTCTCCTTGTCAACCTGCGGGACCTGCCGGCGCAGGTGGGCGACGCCACGGCGCAGCAGCGGGTCGGTCAGCAGACGCACGCCGTTCACTTCGATCAGAACGGTGGCGTGCCCCAGGAAAACGATACGGTCTGCGGCTGTGCCTGCTTGGCAGGGGATACCCGCGCCATCGACCATGGACGTGAAGGTAGCAACGAGATGAGCTCAGCGATCGAGGAACGCGACGCGCAACGGCGCCTGAGCAGCTGGCGGCAGATCCTGGGGGTTTCACTCCGAAGCGTTGTGATGCTCGCGGTCAATGGGTTGGCACTGGTTGCCTTGACAGCGCTCCTGCCAAGCCATGACTCGCTCTCCTTCAAGGCCGCGATACTCGTCGCGATCGCGATGGCGATCATCAACGCGATCCTGTGGCCGCTCGTCATACGTGTGGCGCTACCGCTCACGATCCTCACGTTCGGGGTTGGCTCGCTCGCGCTCAGCGCCGGCATGGTTGCGCTTGCGTTCTATGTGGTGGACGGAAAGACGCCGTCGTTCTGGGCGGACATGGGGATCGCGTTCGGTCTGGCGCTCGTCTCGATGTTCGCGGCGCCGCTGCTGGACGTGGACGGAGACGCGCGCCATCTGCGTGTGGTGAGGCGCAGAATGAGGAGCGCGCGCCGGGACAATCAAACCGACGTGCCGGGGGTGATCCTGTTCGAGATCGACGGGCTGGGCGAGGGAGTGTTGCGCGAGGCGATCCGCGACGGGCACACGCCTACGATCGCCCGCTGGCTCTCAGAGGGCACACACCGACTGCTGGGTTGGGAGTGCGACCTCTCCTCGCAGACGGGGGCAAGCCAGGCGGGGCTGCTGCTCGGCAGCAACTGGGACATGCCCGCGTTTCGCTGGTATGAGAAGGAGTCGGGCCGCACGATGGTCTCCAACCATCCCTCCGATGCGGCCGAGATCGAGCGGCGGCGATCGACGGGAGGGGGACTGCTGGCCACTGCCGGGACCAGCCGGGGGAACATGTTCTCGGGGGACGCCCCGCGTTGCACGGCGACGATGAGCGTGATCCGCGACCGCTCGCGCTCGAAGGCCGGGGACCTGTTCGCGTATTTCTCCGATCCCTACGGGTTCATACGCACGATCGTGCTGTCGCTGGCGGACATCGCCTACGAGCGCCGTGCCGCCTTCCGTCAGCGCCGCAGCGGGGCGGAGCATGTGGACAGGAAAGGCACCTACCCGCTGATCCGGGCCACGATCACGGTGGTGATGCGCGACCTCGTGACAGCATTGCTGATGGCCGACATCGTCGAGGGGGTGCCGGTCAGCTACGCCACCTTCGTGGGCTACGACGAGGTGGCACACCACTCGGGGATTCGTGAGCCCGACGCGCTGGCGGTGCTGAAGCGCCACGATCGCCAGCTGGCACGGCTCGAGCGTGCGACGGCACAGTCGCCTCGCCCCTATCACCTGGTGGTGCTGTCCGACCACGGTCAAACACAGGGAGCGCCCTTCCGTCAGCGCTACGACGAGACGCTCGAGCAGGTTGTGCGCGGGGCGCTTGCGCAGGGCGATGTGTACGCCCCGGTGGCGGTCGACGAGGCCTGGGGCGATGTGGGCGCGGTGCTGGCCGACGCGCGTCAGGAGCCGAGCGTGGGTGGCCGCGTGCTGGCGCGCGCCACACGTGGGAGATCGGTCGACGGCACGGTCGCGCTTGGGCCCAACCGGGAAGCGCTCGCACAGCGCGAGGGGTCGGGGAGAGGCGCGAAAGACGAGGCGATTGTGATGGCCTCGGGCGGTCTCGGACTCATCTACCTGCCACTCAGCCCCGAGCGCCTCGCGCTCGAGCAGATAGCCGACGCACATCCGCTACTGCTGGACACCCTGGCCGCCCATCCCGGGATCGGGTTCGTGATGGTGCGATCGCAGGCACACGGAGCCGTGGCGATAGGTGCAGCCGGACGACGGCGCCTGAGCGACGACGCTGTGGAAGGTGAGGACCCGCTGGCTCACTTCGACGCCACGACAGCCGATCACCTGCGCCGCCACGACCGCTTCCCCCACTGCCCCGACATACTCGTGAACAGCATGTACGACCCGGAGACGAACGAGGTGGCCCCGTTTGAGGAGTTCATGGGCTCCCACGGCGGGCTCGGCGGACCGCAGACCAAGCCATTTGTGGTTGTGCCCGCCGAATGGAGTGAGCCCGCGAGCGCGATCGTGGGAGTGGAGGCGATGCACGAGACGCTGCGCGACTGGATTACCGAGTCGCGACTGCGCGCTGAAGAGCGCGCCGTGCCCGTCTAGATCCCCCCTCGTCCAACTCACTGGCCTGCCGGGATGAAGTTTGCCCCGACAGCTCAGAAGTGCATGCGCTGTTCCCGTTGGCGCATGCGCCAACGGGCATGGCCGCACA
>JBAWFB010000103.1:0-7022 GCA_049591495.1 Solirubrobacteraceae bacterium | reverse complement strand
CAGTGGGAGAGTGCCAACGACACGTTCAATATATAGAAGAAACGGCTCCAGTCAAGGCGCCTGGCACTCTTTTGCCCGAGTGCCAGCAGCGGCCTAGCTCGATTGAGACACGCTCGCCTGAGACCCGGCCGAAGTCTGTCCGACAACCAACCGCTCGACTTCGGTTCCCTTCTTCGTGAGCGCCCAAGCGTTAGGGGCTCCCCGCACCCGCCCCGCGCCACTGTTCTCGATCAGGCCGAGCCTCTCCAGGCGACTCAACAGCTTCGAGATCTGCCCCTGATCCTCGATCCCAGCGGCCACTCCAACCTCGCGGTTGGACGGAGGCGATCCCCGGCCGCTGAGCGAGGCGATCGACAGCAGCACACGCACCGTGCGGTAGGTGAGACGCATCTCCAGATCGCGCAGGGGATCCCCAGTGGCGCTACGGGCCCGAACCCGCCGCTTGGGCGCTTGGCGCGAGCTCTCCTTCTGCGCGGCGGCGGGACCGAGATAGGACAGCACGATCATCCCCATCAACGGGCCCGTGAGCCCCAGCAGCGGTTCGCCGTGCTCGCTTGAGTGCGGTGTGCCCTTCCGCTGCTGCGTGCCCTGTGGGCGCCCTCCACCAGAAGCAGTCGAGCGAGCGGAGCCGGCGGTGCCCTCGCTATTGGGGAGCAAACGAGAATGCAGCACCGACAGGACGCCCCCGACTATCCCCTCGGCCGTCAGCGGTGGAAGAGTCGCCGCCGACTTCTGCTCCTGCCGCCCTTCGTCGACCACCGCGATCATCGCATCGACGATGCGCACGCGACGTTCGTGCACCTTGGGTCCGGCTCCAAGCGTCTCAACGACACAGAGGCGACCCATCGCCGGCTCGTCTTCGAAGAATTCGAGCAGGCCGATGAGCGCGGTCCGGACCCGGGTGCGCCACTTCTCGGCCGGGTCATATCCGTCGAGCACATACTCAGATGCGCGCACCACCGCCAAGTCGAGCGCGGCTAGAAAGCAGTCTTCGAAGTCGTCGAACACTTCGTAGAACGTTCGACGCGAGACGCCCGAGCGCCCCACGATGTGGGCCACTGTGACATTGGAGCGTCCGCGCTCGGACACGACGTCGATCATCGCCGCGATCATCCGCGCACGCTGAATCTCGGTGACGTGCCCACGCCCGAACCCCTCGCCTCCTATGGCCTGGGTCTCACGCTTGGGGCTGCGGGATTGTGACTTTGTGGGCATAAAGATGACCCGCCGCATCTTCCGCCCTCAGGTACTCGTTTTCATCCCCTGTTTCCCATTCGGCATTGCCAAACAGGCGAAACACCGCGTGCAGCAAGCACATCCTCAGTTCTGCGCGCCGCCGAATCCCTTCATCGCTTCGGTCATCGCCGTCGGCTTGTCGAGGATCTGCGAAAAGCGCACAACCGTCACCGTGTCCTCTACGGAGACTTCACGTCCATATATCTGTTCGAGGAAGTTGATCAGCTCCTCGTGACGACGGAACTCGGGATTGTCGTGCTTGATGTCGCGAGGGGAAAGCTCTGCGACCTTCATCACCTCGACCTGGTCGATCACGGCTTCGAAGATCCGCTCGCGCGGGGAGTATTGGTAGCCAATCGTGACGAGCACCGCCTGGTTCTTGCGGTACTTGCCGGACTTGTCGCCCAGCCTGATAGTGGCCGTCTTGCGACCCTTCTTCAGCTCATCGGCGAAGATCGTCGAGTAGAAGTTGAGCACCTGCATGACCGCGCAGGCTACCGGTCTTGCCCGTCGAGGGCCACCGCGCGGTCCACCATGTCGCGCTCCCCGGGGTAGCTGAGCGCCTTGCGTGCCTCCGCGAAGTCCATCCAGCGAACCTCCAGCACCTCGTCGTCGTGATCAGCCAGATCGCCGCTTGTGAAGCGAAACAGGAAGAAGAAAACGCTCTTGGCGACCCTGCGCTTGTCGCGCACATACCAGTAGCGGACCTCGCCGAGCTCACCGACGATCTCGGCCTGCACACCTGTCTCCTCGCGCACCTCGCGAGTCGCCGCCTGCTCAGCGGTCTCCTCCCCGTCGAGGTGGCCCTTCGGCAGAGCAAGCACAAGCGACCCGTCGGCCGCGCGACGGGTAGGGACGATCACGAGCACCTTTCCCTCGTGGACCACCACGCCACCGGCGGACACCTCGTGCGGGCCTTTTGTACCAAAGCCCCGCTGCTTGGCCCGCAAAGGCCCGGATGCTTTGCCCGACCCCTTCAAGCCTCCCTGGGCCTGCTTGCGATCCGCGGACTTGCTGGCCCCCGCTTTGCGCTCGGCACGCGTGGAGAGCACCGACTTATCGCGCCTATTAGAAGACATACCGGTCGAGCGCGGTGGGATCGTGCACAACCAAACGCCCGCGGCCCTGGGAGATCACTCCGGCGCGCTCGAGCACTGCGAGAAAGCGCGAGGCCGACTCGCGCGATGAGCCCGCCAGCTTGGCGAGATCAGCCTGCGTGGCAGTGACCAGCACCTCCTGGTCGGTCCCCGCCGCTTCCGCGGCTTGGGACACCAGCTCGCCAAGCACGACGGCGACGCGACTCTGGACCGTTTGAAAGGACTGTTTTGCCAGACGCTCATTGGTCTCACGCAACCGTCGCCCCAACGCGATCACAAGGCGCGCCGAGATCTGCGGATGCTCGATCATCAGCCGGCGCATGTCAGGCCCAAGCACCGCCACGACCTCGGTTGGCTGCACAGCCTCCACCGTGGCCGAGCGCCGCTCGTCCTCGAACATCGCAAGCTCCCCAAAGATGTCGCCCAGCCCAAACGTGGCGAGCGTGATCGTGCGCCCGTCAGCATGCTCGCGCACAGCGCGAGCACGACCGGAGCGCACTATGTAGCAAGTGTCGCTCGCATCGCCTTCCCGGAACACGATTTGACCCGCATCGAACTTGCGCGGAACCGCCAGCTGGGCGATCCGCTCCAGGTCGTCGTGCTCAAGCGTGGAGAACACCGGCACACGCCCGAGCAGCTCGACTATCTCCGCCGCCTTGGTGGCCACCATGCCAAGGGGATATCACACAAGCCCAGCAGCGCTATCTTCACATTGTGGGTCCGTTGAAGTTGATCGCCCCGATCCTGCTTGCCGTCGCCGTCGCACCTGCAAGCTCGCATCCGCTCGCCCACTCACGCAACCTGTGGGCAACCGTGGACGTGTGTGGGCCCAAGGACCAGGCCAACACGATCGGTGTCCGCGGTTCGATGCCCAGCGACGGCAACCCTAAGGACGTCATGTACATGCGCATCCAGGTGCAGTACTTCGACAGCACCAAGAAAGAATGGCTCTACCTCAGCAAAGGCAGCGATTCGGGACCATTGAAGCTGGGCTCCGGCCTGCTGGCCCGCCAGGATGGGTTCAGCTTTGGGCTGGAACCCACGGCAGGTGAGCCGGCGTTTGAGCTGCGCGGATATGTGACCTTCCAGTGGCGCAGGGGCGCCACTATCCTGCAAAGCATCGCCAGACCCACCACAGCCGGGCACACGAGCCTCGCGGGCGCTGACCCTCGCGGGTTCAGCGCAGCTACCTGCACGCTCAAGTAGCTGCGAACAGGCGGGGATCATTGGTGATGATGCCGCTGACCCCCATGGCCGTGAGCCGCTCGATGCGCGCCGCGTCGTCGACCGTCCACACATACAGCTCGCCGCCCGCGCCGGCGACCGCTCTCACGAGCGCAGGCGTAACGACCCGCCAGTGGGCCATGATCGCGTCGACCACCCCAGCCTGCAGCGCGTGGCGGGCGCGGCGCGGCAGCAGCGCGCGATAGCCGGTGAGCATCGCAAGCGCGGGAATCGCGGTGAGCATGTCGCTGGTGTAGTCGCGTCTCACACGCGGCACCGACCAGCCGAGACGCAGCGAGGGCTCAGCCGCGCGCACTCGCGCAAGCGAGGATGGATACATGCCGCTGATCAGCGTCCTACTTGTCAGGCGGGCGTCGCGCAAAGCGTCCACGACCCGCATCTCATATCCCGGGATCTTCACGTCCACATCGAACTCGATACCCGCAAACGCCTCACCGGCGAGATGCTCAAGCGCCTGTTGGAGCGTCAGCGGCGTGCGCGAGCGCATGTCCTCGTAGTCGTGCGCCACAAACAGATCGCCGCTGCCGTTCGGATTCTCACTGAGCACGTCGAACTCGATCATCTCGACGCCGTGGGCGAGCGCGGCATCGAAGCTCGCGAGCGTGTTGCCCGGCTCGATGTGCGCCGCGCCCTTGTGTCCCACCCGCCGGGGGCGCAGACCGGAGCGGATGGCGTCGTCGGTGGCCACCAACCCAGGATATAGCCGCGCCCGCAAGCCAACTCCCATCCTGCCAGCCCATACGCGCATCGCGACCGATCCGACGATCATGCGAGCTGATCCGGAGACCCATGCGAGCTGAGGGCCGATCCGCTGCGACCCATGCGGGCATGAGAACCGATCCGGCGCCCCGTGCCGGCTGCCGGGCAATGCCACTCAGGAGACAGACAGCTGCTTACGCCTCGACCCCGCCGTCTCGATCGCCTCGACCGCGGGACGCGGGCCAACGTAGGGAGCGAGGATCAGGAACGTCAGATGGTCGACCAAGCACGGCAGATAGCGCAGGCGGTCATGCGGTGCATAGCTCGCGAGGATCGCCCAGATCGCCCCCATGATCGCCTCGGCGGCGACGTTCGGCGCCCGCTGTGGCTCGGGCACACGTTCGGTCATCACGGTAATGAAGCCGTCAAGCACCCCACTGACCCGTTCGACGATCCCGTTGCCAACATCGAACAGGTCGATGAAGGAGAGCTTCACCAGCCCCGGGTGGGCAGCGCAGTAGCCGATCAGAGCCTCCACTCCTTTGTGCACCGCTTCGGGCCAGTTGGAGTCGTTGCGCGTCGCACGCCGCACCGCGTCATGGGCTTCGGCGGCGAACTCGTCGAGCACAGCAAGCAGACACTCTTCCTTGCCCGAGAACTCCCGGTGGAACGCTTCGGTGGACACCGCGGCGGTACGGGCGATCTCGGCGTCGGTGATGTTCGTGTAGCCATCCTCCAGCGCCAGCTGCACCATCGCGTCCATCACCCGCGAGCGGCGATCTTCGCGGGTCAGGAAACGCGCGCGTTTGGCCACCAGGCGCGGAGGCCTGGCGGAGCCGAGCGTGCGCAGGCGCGTGACCGACGTGGAGCGGTAGGAACTGACCCAGTCGAGCAGTTCGTCGGTGAGCCCCGCCAGCTCTCGCTCGCGGCCTTCGCGCAGTCGTCTGACCACGACGAAACGCACGCCCCCAACGATCGCGCGCGGTGCCAGCGGCGGCAACGCGATCCCGTCCGGCGTGAGACTGAAGCCTGTTGCCACGACACGCTCAAACGCCGTCGCGGTGAGCTGCAAGCGTTCATGGCCGCGCGGACCGATCCCGATCGACTCGATCAGCACCATCTGGGCGCCGCGCGGGTCGGCAGCGATCCCCGCGAGGAACACGCGGCAGGCGGCATACAGACGGTTGGCCCAGCCGCGCTCTCCCAGCCATGCCTGCAGCACGCGCTTGCGCGAGGCGGCGACGATCGCGTCGTAGGTAGACAGGAAGCAGTCTTCCTTGTTGGTGAACTGCTCGTAGAACGCGCGGCGCGAGACACCCGCAAGCGCGATCACGTGGGCGACACTGGTGGCGGCGTAACCGCGCTGGTACACCGACTCGGCCATACCACCGTGCAAACGTGCGCGCTGGTGACGTGCCACAGCTTCGCGACCAAGCCCATGGGGACCGTGGGGGAGGCGCTTGTAAAGCGGGCTCAGCCCGTAGTAGGGGCTGGCGGGGTCCTCCTCGGACTGCGACCCGCCGCCCGATGCGCCGTTACTGGCGACTCGCAGACAGTCATCTACGGACAGCATGGTGGACATCCCCGCGGGCACAGCGTACCCATCTGTTCCACTCATCCCCATTGTTCAACAAGGTAATTCAGCGCTGAACTATTGGCAAGCGGTTGTTTGACGATCACCGCCAATGTTTCCGACTCGAAGCCAAGGGGAGAAACACTTACTCTTCGCATGCCCGCGTTGACCACAAAACCCACTATCCCCTCCCACGGCGTCCTCGGGTCCCCGTGTTTCTCACTCGATTCAATTCGAGACACCCGATCTTATTCGAGAAGCTCGAGCGATTCAAGCTCGCAGCGTCAGCCTCCGCGGACCCTGGCGAAAGCCGAGCTCCGCCAGCGCCGGCTCGAGTCTCGAGCCGATCGCGGGCTCGCCGTCGACCCGCTCGAGCGCGACCGCATCGATCCGCCCCGAGCGCACGGCGTCTGCCAAGGCGCGCAACGCGATCGCAAGCGGCGCACGCTCGTGAGCCTGCTTGCCTCCGCCAACCTGTGCTCCTCCGCCAACCTGCATTCCCCCGCCGACCTGCGTTTCCCCGCCGGGGTGTACGTCCCTGTAGGTATTCGCCGCAGCAAGCGTCACGATCCCGCGACCGCCGCGCTCTAGGTAGAGGATCGGCTCGGAGTCGACGCACACCACGTACGCACCCGCAACACGCGCGGGTCCTCGCGCCTGGCCCTCCCGCCGCGGCCACGGCAGCGTGGCGCCGTAGGGCTGGGCGGGATCGACCGCCGCGAGCACCAACGTCGAGCCCTCCGGATCGGAGCGTCCAGCGCGCAAGCGCTCCACGGCTCCCGGGAGCGCGAACTGAGCGCCCCCGAGACCCTCCACGAAGTAGCCCCGCCGGCACACGCCGAGTGTCTCCAGCTCGCTGAGCGCTCCATACAGCATCGAGAAGCCACCGACGATCCCCTCTGCCAATACCTGCTCACGCGTGAGCACCCCGTAGCGCTCCAGCAGCAGCTCGGCCAGCGTGCGAAGTCGACGGCGCTGGTCGACGGCGCCGGCGAAGATCGTCTCCGTGAGCGACCAGCGGCCCTGCAGCTGGTCGCTCACCAACGCGCCCGCCCCACGCACACCAGACCCCCCGAAGCGCTGTGCGCCACGCATTGACCGCCCACCGAAGCGCCGCCCATAGCGAGCCGGCATCCCGCCGCCGCGAGCGTGAGCGGGCGCGGGCGCGACGG
>JBAWFB010000102.1:0-7510 GCA_049591495.1 Solirubrobacteraceae bacterium | reverse complement strand
CGCAGCGCAAGATCGTGCCGCTGCAGTCCCACGGTGTGAAGATCATGTCGATCGGCTTCTTCGTCGAGGAGGACGCCGCCGTGGTGTGGCGCGGGCCGATGCTGCACAAGGCGCTGGGCCAGTTCCTACAGGACGTCGAATGGGGGGCGCTGGACTACCTGCTGATCGACCTTCCTCCCGGCACCGGCGACGTGTCGATGACGCTCGCCCAAATGCTGCCCCAAGCGCAGTTCATAATCGTCACCACCCCGCAGGCCACCGCTCAGAAGGTGGCACGCCGTTCCGCCGAGATGGCCCACAAGGTATCCCTGGAGATCGGCGCTGTGATCGAGAACATGTCCGGCTTCACCACGCCCTCCGGCGAGCGCTACGCGATCTTCGGCGAGGGCGGCGGCAAGGAGCTGGCCGACGAGCTCGACGTGCCGCTGCTAGGCAAGGTGCCGCTCACGATGCCCCTACGCGAACACGCCGACAGCGGCGTGCCGCTTGCGATCGAGAACCCCGACGACCCCGCCTCGCAGGCGATCCGCCAGGCCGCGCGCGGGCTGATCGCGATGGCGCCGATGGAGCTGCCCACGCTGCCCGTGCTGGCGGTCACACAGAGCACACCCCCGCCTCCCGCGAGCCCAAAGCCAGCGGGAATGTCTCTCCCGATGGCCTGAGCCCTACTTGGCGTTGGCGAAGTACTCCGCGTTGATCTGCGAGTACTTCTGCCACTCGTCGGGCAGCTGGTCCTCAGCAAAGCACGCGTCCACCGGGCACGCCTCGACGCACGCGTCGCAGTCGATGCACTCCTCCGGGTCGATGTAGAGCATCTCGGCCGCATCGTAGCCGGGCTCATCGGGCGTCGGGTGGATACAGTCCACGGGGCACACCTCGACGCAGGAATTGTCCTTCGTGCCAATGCACGGCTCAGCGATTACGTAGGCCATTCGCTTCCTTCTCGATTCGTTTGAGGGCTACTTGCAACGGGACGACGAATAGTAGCGAGGCCGCTCGCGCCGTCCACAAGTAGTGTCGGCGCGTCCACAAATAGCGTCGGCGACCAGCCGGCCAACCCCAGGACTCCGCTAGCTTCTAGCCGATGCTGCTTCTTACAGGAGGCACAGGGCTGATCGGCTCAGCCCTGCTGCGGCGCCTGGTCGCCGAAGGACAGCCCGTGCGCTGTCTGGTGCGCGATCCACGACGTCTAGGACCACAACGCGTACGCGTGCAGATCGCGCTCGGCGACTTGGCCGACCCGCCATCGTTTCGCAACGCGATGCGGGGAGTGGACACCGTCGTGCACCTTGCGGCCTCCACGCGCGACCAGCCACGCGGCTCGATCGAGGAGCTGGCGGCGATAGCCACATGGCGGATGGTCGAGGCGGCCCAGCGCGCCGGCGTGGAGCACTTCGTGTTCTTCTCGGCGCTCGGCGCCTCCACCCACCACCGTGCTCGACTGTTCCGCGCCAAGGCGCTCGCCGAGCAGGCGGTGCGTGAGTCAGACATGCGCTCGACGGTGATCGCACCATCGCTTGTGTACGCACCGGGCGACCGCTGGCTTACGCTGATCGAGCGTCTATCGCTACTGCCGATCATGCCGGTGTCAGGGAATGGGAAGGCGGTATGTCAGCCGATCTGGGCCGAGGATGTGGCCAGCTGTGTGATAGCCGTCTTGCGCGACAGCGATCACAAGGCGCACGAGCGCTACGAGCTGGCGGGACCTGAGCTGCTCACATACAAGGAATTCATTCGCGCTGCGCTGGAATCGATGGGGCGTGAGCGACCGCTGGCACCGGTCCCCACGGCGGCAGTCTCACGGGCGCTACGGCTACTGGAGCGAGCCACAGGTACCAGCGCACCGATCACCTGGGACGAGGCGGAGTTGCTGGAGGCGAACATGGTCACCAGCGATGGCGCTGCCGGCGCCCAAGCCCTCGGGTTGAAGCCCCGGTCGATATCGGCAGTTCTCGCCCCCTAAGACACATTTCGTCCCATGCAATGAGTATCATTGTCCGCACGGAAGGTGCAGTGGCCTGGGACCACGATCAGCTGATAACTGTGAGTCCGGGTAGCCCCCGGATGGAGTTTGATTCTCCCGCCTTCCGCCAGACTCAACTCGATCGGTGGCCGCTCAGCAAAGGCAAACGTCAGTAGCAGTGCGTTGCGACTCGCTATCGCGCAGCCCTTGCGGCCACCGTCGAGCTGGTCTTTATGTCCGAACCACTGCTAACATGCCTGTGGTTATCAGCTGTTCCGGGGTAGCTCCCCGTCACTTTCGACCCGCCAGAAATGGCGGGTCGTTTTTTTAGGACACCGGCGCGCGGCGGTCGACCCACGGTGCCGCCGCTTCGACCTGGGCCGCGAGCGCCAGCAGCGCCGCGTCCCCGACAGGTCGTCCTACCAGCTGCACGCCGAGTGGCAAGCCATCGGAGCCCTGGTACAGCGGCAGGGAGATGCCGGGCTGGCCGCTCGCGTTGAAGATTGGTGTGAACGGTGTGAACAGGCCTGAGCGGGCAAACGTGGACATCGGGTTGGGAGCGGCCGTGTCGAGCGATCCGAGCGGCAGCGGACGCTCGGCAAGCGCCGGCGTCAGCAGCGCGTCGTAGGGCGCCAGGAACGCGACCAGCTGGCGGGTGAGGGTCTGCAGCTGGATTTCCAATGCGAGGCCCTGCACGGAGTCGAAGCTCTGGGTCATCCGCAGGATCTCCCAGCTCATCGGCTCCATGTCCTCCGCGGTCGGCTCGCGGCCAGCGACCATCCCCGAGTAGACGATCTGTAGGGCGATGTGGATCGAGAACACCGCGCCGAACAGCTCGGATAGCCCCTCGATCCGCCAGGGTGGATCGACCTCCTCGACCTCGTGGCCCAGTGAGCGCAGCAAATCGGCCGCGTCGGACACGGCCCGTGCGCATAGTGGATCGATGACCGCATCGGCGATCGGTGCGAACGTCGTCGCAGCGATCCGCAGTTTGCCGGGCTCACGGGTCGCGCTGAGCGCAAAGGGCTCAGACGGCGGTGGAGCCCAAGTGGCGTCACCGAGCTCGTAGCCGGCGAGCACGTCAATAATCGCCGCGGTATCAGCGACCGTGCGGGTCAGCACGCCGTCCACGTCAAGCGGCGCCTCGCCCCGTTCCGGCGCGGCGGAGATGCGCCCGCGCGCGACCTTCAGACCAACCAGCCCACAGCACGCGGCGGGAATTCGGATCGAGCCACCTCCGTCGTTGCCATGAGCAACCGGCACCATCCCCGCGGCGACCGCGGCGGCCGCGCCACCCGACGAGCCGCCCGGGGTGCGCTGCAGATCCCAAGGGTTGCGCGTGGGACCGAACAGGCGCGCCTCGCTGACAGGCAGAATGCCGTACTCGGGCAGCGTGGTGGTGCCGACGATCACGAAGCCCGCGTCCTTGAACCGGCGGGCGATGTTGCAGTCGTGGTCGGCCACGTGCTCGGCCAGCAGCGAGCAGCCGATCGTCTCCCTGAGCCCCTCCACCGGGCGGTTGTTCTTGATCGCGATCGGCACCCCGGCAAACGGGCGCGAGTCGCCGGCTTTGATCTCCTGCGCGGTGGCCAGCGCGCGCTCGCCATCGATCTCCACGAACGCGTTCAGTTGAGGGTTGAGCTGCTCGATGCGCTCCAGCGAGATCTCGACCAGCTCGCGCGCGGACAGCTCCCCTGAGCGCACCATCGCTGCCAGCTCTGTCGCGGGACGGAACATCAGGTCGCTGTCGGTCACGGCGCTTCTCCTCCTCAGTTGAAGACCCCACGTCAACGGCACCGCACCTGTCGCGTTCACCACGCCCAGCTGTGAATCGCCCGTGGGCTGTCGCTCGCTGTCTCGGAGCCTACCGGGGTGATTCCTGCGACGATATGAGCCTGCCCACAAGGCAGCCGGGTCGATGTCGGTGAAATCCAGCGGGATCGACTCTCAACCGGTCACCAGCAGCCAGAAAGCGAGTCGCCATGAGCGAGGTCACGACACAGTCGCCTCCCGTATCCAGTTCCTCCCCCCCTTCCTCTCCCTCCGATGAAGTTCAGTCAGGCCTAGAGGGCGTCGTCGCCTTCGCCACCGAGATAGCTGAGCCCGACAGGGCCGGCGGATCGCTGCGCTACCGCGGCGTAGACATCGAGGATCTAGTCGGCACGATCCCCTACGAGCAGGTCTGGGGCCTGCTCGTAGACGGCTATTTCAAGCCCGGCCTACCGCCAGCCGAACCGCACGTCTTGACGGTGCGCTCCGGCGACCATCGTGTCGATGTGCAGTCGGCACTGGCGATGCTCGCCCCAGAGTGGGGCTTCAACGCATTGATCGACATCTCCGACGAGCAGGCTCGCGACAACCTCGCGCGGGCATCGGTGATGGCTTTGTCATTCGTGGCCCAATCCGCCCGTGACGCCGGCCAACCTCCCGTACCCCAGTCGGAGGTGGACAAGGGTCGCTCCATTCCAGAGCGCTTTCTGATTCGCTGGCGGGGCGAGGTCAATCCTGATCACGCCAAGGCTATCGACGCTTACTGGATCTCCGCCGCCGAGCACGGCATGAACGCCTCGACGTTCACCGCGCGCGTGGTTGCCTCAACCGGTGCCGATTGCGCCGCGGCACTCTCGGCAGCCGTGGGCGCACTCTCTGGCCCGCTGCACGGGGGTGCCCCGTCACGCGTGTTGAAGATGCTCGAGGAAGTCGAAAAGACCGGCGACGCCGAGGTGTGGGTCAAGGCAGCACTCGACCGGGGTGAGCGCTTGATGGGCTTCGGTCACCGCGTCTATCGTGCCGAAGACCCACGTGCTCGCGTTCTGAGGCGCACTTGTCGCGAACTGGGCTCGCCTCGCTTCCAGGCTGCCGAAGCACTCGAGAAGGCAGCGCTGGCCGAGCTCACCGCGCGCAAGCCAGACCGTGTGCTTGCCACCAATGTCGAGTTCTGGTCCGCGGTGGTCCTCGATTTGGCTGAAGTCACACCGGACCTGTTCACGCCGATGTTCACGTGCGCGCGCGTGGCGGGATGGTCAGCTCACATCCTCGAGCAGAAGCGCGAGGCCAAGCTGATCCGCCCGACGGCGAAGTACGTGGGTGAGGGGCCAAGGCCGGTGTCAGCAGTCGGGTAAGTCGGGTAACAGGGGACCATGCCACCCGACCGGGCGTGGGGGGTTGTATTGCTTTCTAAGTTCCTTGCAAGGAGAAACTATTCCGCGATGTAAGGAATCGGCATTTTCGAAGCAACATATGCGCACTAAGCGTGCGCCCCAACCCGGCCGTGCCCCAACCCCCGCCGTTCGCTCCAACCCCGGCCGCGCACCCCAACCCCAACACTTGGCACTTGGCTTGCGAACAAACGAGGGCCCGGCATCCTGCCGGGCCCTCTATACACCTATCGACCGAATACACGCGCGGCTGGAGCGCCGCGCCTGTCGATATCTGTCTGACTACATCATCCCGCTCATATCGGGCATCCCGCCGCCCGGCATGCCGCCGGCTTCCTTCTCCGGCACCTCGGCGACGATCGCCTCGGTGGTGAGGATGTTCTTGGCGATCGACGCGGCGTTCTGCAGCGCCGAGCGCGTGACCATCGCCGGGTCGATGACCCCGGCTGCGACGAGATCGACGATCTCGTTCGTGGCGGCGTTCAACCCTTCTCCGGCCTTGGCCTTGCGCACGTCGTTGACCACCACAGAGCCCTCCAGGCCCGCGTTCTCGGCGATCTGACGCAGCGGCTCCTCCAGAGCACGCAGCACGATCCTCGCGCCCGTGCGCTCGTCGTCGGAACCATCGGCCGAGGAGCCGTTGGCATCGACGCTGATCGCTGAGGACGCCTGCAGCAACGCGACGCCTCCACCGGGCACGATGCCCTCCTCGAGCGCCGCGCGAGTAGCCTGCAGCGCGTCCTCGACGCGGTGCTTCTTCTCCTTCATCTCCGTCTCGGTGGCAGCGCCAACCTTGACCACGGCGACACCGCCAGAGAGCTTTGCCAAGCGCTCCTGCAGCTTCTCGCGGTCAAAGTCCGAGTCGGTGTTCTCGATCTCGGCCTTGATCTGGTTGATGCGACCCTTGATCGCCTCGGCATCGCCGGCGCCGTCGACGATCGTGGTGTTGTCCTTGGCCACGACCACACGGCGAGCGTGACCGAGCTGAGACACCTGAGTGTTCTCCAGCTTCAGGCCCATCTCCTCGGTGATCACCTCGGCGTTGGTGAGGATCGCGATGTCCTCGAGCATGCGCTTACGACGGTCGCCGAAGCCGGGAGCCTTCACCGCAACGCCGGTGAACGTGCCACGCAGCTTGTTGACCACCAGCGTCGCGAGCGACTCGCCCTCGACGTCCTCAGCGATGATCAGCAGCGGCTTGCCGCTCTGGATCACTGCCTCCAGCACCGGCAGCACGTCGCGCACCGAGCCGATCTTCTGGTTGGCGATCAGGATGTAGGGGTCCTCGAGGGTTGCCTCCATACGGTCCTGGTCGGTCACCATGTAGGGCGAGATGTAGCCCTTGTCGAACTGCATGCCCTCGGTGAACTCGAGATCCATGCCGAACGTCTGGCCCTCCTCGACATTGACCACACCGTCCTTGCCGACCTTCTCGATCGCATCGGCAATCACGTCGCCGATCTCCTCATCGCCGGCTGAGATCGTCGCCACACGCGCGATCTGGTCCTTGCCGGAGACCTCCTTGGACTGCGAGGCGATGTTGGCGACAACCTCATCGACGGCTTTCTCGATGCCGCGCTTGAGCGCCAGCGGGTTGGCGCCCGCCGCGACGTTCTTCAGTCCCTGGCGAACGATCGCCTGAGCGAGGACCGTGGCGGTGGTGGTGCCATCGCCGGCCACGTCGTTGGTGGCTGTCGCCACCTCGCGCACCAGCTGGGCTCCCTGATTCTCGAAGACGTCCTCAACCTCGATCTCACGAGCGATGGTCACACCGTCGTTGGTGATCGTCGGGGCGCCGAACTTCTTGTCGAGCACCACGTAACGACCCTTAGGGCCGAGCGTGACCTTGACCGCGTTGGCGACGGCGTCAACGCCGGCCTCCAACGACCTGCGTGCCTCTGAGCTGTACTTCAATTCCTTGTGAGCCATATCTATTCAGATCTCCTTGATTAAAAAACGAGGGGCCCGGCTCGCCGGCCTGAAGGCCGGCTGCGCCACCCTCTTAGGCGACCTTGGCGAGGACGTCGGACTCGCGCAGCACGAGCAGATCCTCACCAGTGTCCGGGTCTTTGATCTCGGTACCGCCGTACTTGCTGTAGAGGACGTCGTCGCCCTCTGCCACGTCCAGCGGGACACGCTTGCCGGCATCGTCGAGCTTGCCGTCACCAACGGCGAGGACCTTGCCCTTCACCGGCTTCTCCTTCGCGGTATCGGGGAGGACGAGACCGCTGGCGGTCTTCTCCTCCTCTTCGATGGCCCGCACGATCAGACGATCGCCCAGGGGCTTGAGTTTCATGCTGAAAACCTCCGTTTAGAGTGTGCTTCCCGATCGGCGACCGCGCGCGAGAGCGACGGTGCCTGTCGTTGGCACTCTCAGTGGGAGAGTGCC
>JBAWFB010000101.1:0-29397 GCA_049591495.1 Solirubrobacteraceae bacterium | reverse complement strand
GTCCGGTGGCGGGGTTGCTGCTGGCGCTCGCCGGCGCCACGTACGTGCTCGCGGCGATCCCTCCCGGCGCTGCGCGCGCGAGCGAGTGGCGCTCTGGCGCGCTGCACGCGCTCGCATCGCGTCGTGCTGCAACGGCGCTCGTGCTCCCCGCGTTCCTTGTCGTGCTGCCGTTGGAGGCGCTGTTCCCCGAGGGTGGGTGGGAGCCGTTTGCGGCCAGCTCGATCGTCGCGACGCTCGCGGTGACGCTCGCGTTTCTCTATGCGCTGCCGCGTGAGGAGCGACTGCTGCGGGTCGGCGGCTACGTGTATCTGGGGGTGACACTGCTCGCGATCGTGCCGGCTCCCATGGGCAGCAACATCGACCGCTACGCGGTGCTGCTGGCGGGGCCGCTGCTGCTGTGCGTGCTAGGGCGCGACGGCTTCACCCGGCCCGGCCGGCCGCTCGCGGCGGTCGTGCTGGCGGTGGGGGGGATCCTCACCTGGACGGTGTGGGGGCCGGTGCGCGAGAGCACCGGAGTGATCGGTGACCCGTCGACGAGCGCGGCGTACTACACGCCGCTCACGCGCTTTCTGCGGGCGCACGGTGGGGCGCTTGAGCGGGTCGAGGTTCCGTTCACTCATTCCCACTGGGAGGCAGCGTTGTTGGCTCCCGAATTCGAGCTCGCCCGCGGGTGGGAGCGCCAGCTGGACACCAAGTACGACCCAATATTCTTCAAAGAAGGTCTCACCCAGTCGGCGTACCGCTCGTGGCTGGATGACAATGCCGTCAGCTATGTCGCGCTCCCCGACGTGCGCCTAGATGGGTCAAGCGACGAAGAGGCCGCGCTGATCCGCAAGGGCCTGCCGTATCTGCGCGAAGTGTTCAAAAGTGCTCACTGGCGTGTGTTCTCGGTGCTTGACCCCACGCCGCTGGTGTCAGCGTCCGCGACGCTCACCGCGCTCGGGCACACCTCGTTCACGCTGCGCTTCCCCACGGCGGGGCGTGCGCTGGTGAGGTTGCACTTCACGCGCTACTGGACGGTGGTTGGGTCCCACGCGCCCGGCGCGTGCGTGGCCTCCGCGCCTGGGGGGTGGACCTCGGTGAGCGCTAGTGGGCCCGGCGTGGTGCGTGTGGTGGCGCGCTTCTCGCTCGGGCGCGCGCTGGGGCTTGACGGTGGGTGTGGGTGAGCTTCGCCGCGGCGTGCGCGTGCGTGACGGTGGACAGCGGCGCGAGCGCATACAACCCCGTGCTGCCCGTCAGGTAGAGGTAGTGGTCGTCGGTGATCACGGGATCAAACGAGCCGGCATCCATCTTGAATACGACTTTTCCCGTTGAGATCCCCAGCCCCATGGTGCTGTGGGTGCCGAGATCGGCGAAATACACGATCCGTCCGAGGATCGTGGCCGAGCCAGAGATGCGCCCGCCCGCATGGTACTCCCAGTCGATTCCCCCTGTGCGCGCGTTGAGCGCGTAGAACGTGCCGTCGTAGGAGCCCAGGTAGATCGTGGGGCCGAGTCTGGGCGCGTTGGTGACGGCCGGGGAGGCATACACGTAGTCGCCGGTCTGCACCGCCCAGTCGAGTTTGCCGCTGGCGGCGTCATACGCGTAGATGCGCCCGTCGGTGTTGCCGAGGAACACGCGCCCGTACATGACCGCGGGGGTGGAGTAGAAGGTGCCGCTGCCCAGCAGCGCCCCGCCGGAGCCGCTCACCCACAGGCGATGCCCGTTGCTCTCGCGCACCGCCTGCAGCTCTCCGGAGTAGTCGCCGAAATACAGCACCCCTTTTGAGAGGCTTGGGCTGGCCTTCACCGCGCCGGCGGCGTGGTAGGTCCACACAACCGCCCCCGTGCGCGCGTTGAGCGCGTACACGGTGCCGTTTTCAGAGCCGAAGAACAGCCGCCCGTCGGCGAGCAGGGGGGAGGACTCGCAACGGCTCGGCAGGTCCCGCGACCAGCGGATGTGGCCGTTGGTGCTGTTCATCGCCACCACCCGCCCCGCCTGGGACCCGCTGGAGCGCGACAGCACGGTTGCGTACACGGTGTTGGAGGACACCGCCGGGGTGGAGGCCGACAGGGCGCCCAGGCGCCTGCTCCACAGCACCAGCCCCGTGTACTTGTCGATCGCTTGGATCGTCGCGTCGTCGGCGATCTGGAAGATGCGGTTGTCGTACATCACCGGCGGGAACTCCAGCAGCGCGCTGCCCCCGCGCGTCCACACGGTCCTGAAGGGCGGGCGCAGCTGCGGGGAGGCGGGGAAGAAGCGCGTGTGGTTGGGGGTGTACCCGTACAGCGGCCACGCGAAGCGGCTGGGCCCCTTCGCAGGCAGCTTCGGGACCGGCTGCGGCACAAACAGCGCGTGGGGATGGTAGATGTTGCCGGTGCGGTGGCGCTCATACAGGTAACCCGCAAGCGCAACACCCGCGATCACGAGCACCGTGATGCCTCCCAAGACCAACCGCCCGCGCATGGAGCGCGGCAGCAGGCGCACCCTGCGCCCGCCCGTCATCTGTCTGCCCTTCGGTTCAGGCCGCCAGCCTGCCGGAGGACGAGTTGGGCTCGACGGCGGTCTCGTGTGGGGGTTGCCGTGCGGCTTCGGCCTCTCTCGCTGCGCGCGCAGCACGAGCGCTGGCAGACGGTCGTCCCAGCGCGTAGGACAGCATCCCCGCGCCGGCCAGCGCGAGTCGCCATGCGCTCACGGCCACCAGCGGCACCAGCGTGAAGCCAGCCAGCAGCGAGAGGATGTCGTGGCTGCCCGCGATCGACCACTGCCACAGCAGATAGTCGCCCGCGGTGAGCACGAGCAGGAGGAGCAACGCCCGGGTGCGCACGGTCCATACCTTAGTGGGCTTGTGGGACGGTACGATGGCCGCACCCCTGCGGGCGAAGTGTTGTGGTTGCACAGAAGCCTTCCAAGCTTCTAGGGCGGGTTCGATTCCCGTCGCCCGCTTTTGACGTCGTGGCTCTCCGTTCTCGTTCTCTCGGGGGCCTGGCGCGGTCGAGCTCTTGACAGGTGACCATTAGGTCACATATGGTTTGGGGTGTGGACGATGTGTTCAAGGCGCTTGCCGACCCCACCCGACGCGGGTTGCTCGACGAGCTGTTCGAGCGCGACGGTCAAACGCTCGGCACGCTCGAGCAGCGCGTGCCGATGAGTCGCTTCGGTGTGATGAAGCACCTGAAGGTGCTCGAGCAGGCGGGTCTTGTCACGACCCGGCGTCGCGGGCGCGAGAAGCTGCACTTCCTGAACCCCGTCCCGATCCGGCTGGTCCACGACCGGTGGGTCAGCAAGTACGCCGCGCCGTGGGCCGCTGGGCTCAGCGCGCTCAAGCACGACACAGAGGAGAACGTCATGGAGAAGGTATTCGAGATCTACATCAAGACCACCCCCGAGCGCCTGTGGGAGGCGATCACCGACAGCGAGCAGCGGAGCAAGTACAACTTCGGGGTGGGCATCGAGTCGGATTGGACCCCCGGATCGCACTACAAAGGCGCGCACCCGATGGCGTCGGGTCCACTCGTGGAAGGCAAGAACCTTGAGGTCGATCCCCCACGGCGACTCGTGCAGAGCTTCAACGCGCTGTGGGGAGAGAGCGTTAGGAGCGAAAGCACCTCACGCGTCACCTTTGAGATCGAACCAGTGGGGGACTCCTGCCGGCTGACCGTCACCCACGACCAGCTGCGCGAGGGCGCCAACGACGAACTGTTCGGCGGCTGGCCGATGATCCTCTCGGGGCTCAAGACGCTGCTGGAGACGGGGGAGACGCTCACCACGCCCGGCTCGCTGATGTACGCGCAGGGGCCGCAGGCCGGCAGCTGACGCAGGCCAAAATGTTCCCTATGCTGGTCTCAATGACCGAGCCGGAGAGCGATCTCACAGAGGAGGCGGCAGAGCGACCGGGCGCAGACTCGACGCCCACGCGTGTGGTGGAGCAGTTCATGGAGCTGCTTCGCCGCGGCGAGCTCGACGAGGCTGTGGAGTTGCTGGCGGTGGACGTGCGCTACGAAAACGTGGGTCTCCCCACGGTGCACGGCCGCGAGCGCGTGCGGCGGCTGTTTCGCGGCATGTCGACGGGTGGGGGCGGGTTCGACGTCCGCATCCACGCCATCTCCGCCAACGGTCCGTCAGTGCTGACCGAGCGCACCGACGTCCTGAAGTTCCGCCAGCTGCACGTCCAGCTCTGGGTTTGCGGACGATTCGACGTGCGTGACGGGCAGATCGTGCTGTGGCGCGACTACTTCGACTACGTCAACTTCGGTCTGGCGATGCTGCGCGGGATGCTGGGGGTGCGTCTTCCAGCGCTCCGCGCCAGGTTGCCTGCGGCGGCCTGAGCTGGGGAGAGGCTCGCGGTGCGCCGCAGGCTTTGTCCGTAGAATCGAGGAGCACCACGGGGAGTGGCGCAGTCTGGTAGCGCACCCGGCTGGGGGCCGGGCGGTCGCAGGTTCAAATCCTGTCTCCCCGATTTTCGGTCATAGGTTCAGAACCTTTCAGAGGCCCACGAAGAGGAGCGAAAGCTCCGAAAACACTGGGGATTGCGGAAAGCTGTTCTCGTCTGTTCCTGACTGTTCCCGGCACGCGGGACCACAAAAGGACCGCAGCGGCGGGCGAAGGGGACCGCAAGCGACGATCTGCGGTGCTCACGCCAGACTTTGCAACCGTCGCTAGCTGGACCGCGTCGGCCCACGCCGCGGTCGGATGGTCGAGCAGGCTCTCAGGATTGTGCGCGACGAACTCGACCGGCTCGAACCACTGCCAACGGGACGCTGGCGGCGTCCGCCAGTCCGCCCGTCAGGCCGTAGGGCGGTGGCGGGCACGCCACGCTGCGATTGGATTCACGCGATTCGACCTCTGGCTCACAATACGGTTTCCGCGGCTAAGGTCCGGCTCATGGAGAGGTGGTCTCACGACGCCGGGACTACTGCGAACATATGTTCGTATGAATCGGTATAGGCCTGCTCCTCCGAATCGAAGGGGCCCTCTCGTGGGGCGTCTTCTGTTGTTCGGCAGCGCGTATGCGCCGGCGGTCCTGATCATCGGCTGTCGGATGCTCCCGCACTGCTATGCGTGGCCCGTGATCGGAGTAGGTGTTGCGGGCCTGTTCTTCTGGGCTTGGTTCCTTCTCCGGCTCGGACGAGCTCAGCAACGGGAAGTATCGGTGTCGCTGGTCGAGCCGAGCGACTCCGAGGTGACAGCCTATATCGCCTCGTATCTGCTGCCGATCCTCGCCGCGCCTTCCCCCAGCGTCGGCGACGTTGTCGCCTACGTCCTGTGTGGCGTCTTGATCCTCGTGGTCGCGTTCGCAGCCGACCTCGGGTCGATCAACCCGATCGTGTATCTGTTTGGGTTCCGAGTTGCCCGTGCGCAGGTCGGGGACGACGCGGTTATCATCCTCGCCCGCAGATTTCCAGATGACGGAACCGTCGCGACGGTCGCGCAAGCCGCCGGGGTCGTCTTGGTGGTCGAGACCAAGGGAGAAGGGTGATGGCAACTACCACGGTGATGCTCGCACGCCGACCGCACAAGACGGGGATGGCTCCCTTCGGGCACGTGGACCTTGCGCAAGCCGCCCACGAACATCTCGAGCCGGTCGTGCAGGGCATCGCGTCCAGCCTCTCGGCCAAGGAAGAAGTGCCTTTTCACCCGGACGACGAGCCTGAACAGGGAGAGGTTCTCGTTGCCCCCCTCAAGGGGTTCGATGCGTGGTTTCAGCCGAACGCCCCGTGGAGTCTCGAGCGTGTCGCTGAAGAGCTCCGCTCGTTGACGCTGCCGGCTCCAATCGGTGCCACAGACATCAGGGACGGGGGATGGACCTTCTACGCGATCCGGGTTCCCTTCAAGAACACAGACGCGATCCTCGTTCGCGCGAAGAGCCCCTCGTTCGGCTTGAAGAGTGCCGGCAAGCTCGTCACCCGAGTCGTCGGTGGAGAACTGCGGCCCTTGACGGAGCCGCTCCTTGCATTCGACCATGTCGCAGACCTCGTGGTGATCGCCCAGCGTGTCCTAGTCATCGATCCGCGCAAAGTCGAGCGGCTGCTCGTCGACGCGGAGGCAGTCAAGGCTCGCGCCCCAGAAACGGCGGCGGGGTTCGACGCTGCGCTCGGGGCGAAACTCACCCCTGCGACGCGAGGTGCGATCGAACGGGTCTGCTCTCACAACGCGAACGTCGCACGGCGCGTCGAACGCCTGATCCGAGACGAAACGCTTGGCAACGTCTCGGCTGCTGCGGTTCGTGCCGCGCTGCCGAGTACGGGTCTATCGCTCACAGACTTCGGCAAGGGAGGGCCGCTGAGGGCGGGCACGGACCAGCACGCGACCGTGCTCGTCGACGTCGTGGCTGACCTCTACTACCAGCCAAAGTTCGACGCTGCTCCCCGCCGCGTCGCCGTCTATCGCAAGCTCTGACAGGCTCCGCCGACGATCTGGGCTGTCGCCTCGGTGGGAGGCTGCGGGTGGTGGAGAGCGACTCTCGGAGGCCGCGCGTCCTGACCGACCTTCTTCGCGGGAATGCGCTCGTGACTCGGGACCGCAAAAAGACCGCAGGGGCGCCGAAAACCGCATGAGAAGCCAACCTGTACCTTCTCCCCGATGAAAAATCGCAGGTTCAGAACCTCCAGATCCACGATCAGGAGCAAAAGCCGCGGAAAGACTGGGGTTCGTTCTCGCCTGTTCCCGGCACGCGGGACCGCAAAGGGCCGCAGCGGAGGTTTTTGCGGTCCTTTTGCCCCCGATCAGAGGATCTGACTTCGTTGCGCGGGTCGCTTGCTGCGGGCGACAGCCGAGAGAGTGAGTTCGCGGGTCGGCGAGTCGACGCACACAGCCTCTGGGTTCTGCGCCCTCGCGATCAGGACATTGCCCGCAAGTAGTATCTCCTGATGCGCTACACCAGTTTTCGCTTTCGCAACTTCAAGGGCATCGCCGACATGCAGATCGAGCTCACCGGCGATGTCACAACGCTCATCGGCCTGAACGAGAGCGGCAAGACGACTATTCTCGAGGCGATCTTTTGCTTCTCCTACGGCGCGGAGGACTTGGAGGTGATCAATCCCGGCATGGCATCTCTGCGCGTTCCCGAGCAGTGGATCCCGATCTCACGGCGCGCCAACTTCAACGACACCATTGAGATATCTGCGCAACTCGACCTGTCCGACAGCGATCGCGAAGGGTTGCGCCGTCACCTGGCCGAGTCCTTCGGGCTGTCCCTCGACACCGCACCCAAAGCCATCACGATCCGCGAACTGTACAAATTTGTGAACTCGCGTCACACCGACACCGAGCGAAAATGGGCACTCACGATTAGCGGTACAAAGGGCAGGCAGCGCAACGGGCGTAGCTATCGCGCCGACTCCGCGGAGTGGCAGGGCGCCGTCAGCCACCTCAAGACGGGGCTCCCTCGGATCTGGTATTTCCCCAATTTCCTGTTCGAGCTGCCCGAGCGCTTCGCGCTCAGTTCGGGCGCATTGGACTCCGAGGAGGCCGATGACAAGAGTCGCTTCTATCGCGCGACCTTCGAGCAGGTGCTCGCGGAGCTCGGCATAGGCGCCAACCTGCAGACACACGTCGTCGAGCGCCTGCACTCTCCCGACCGAGCGGACCAGCGATCTCTGAACTCGCTGCTGCTCGACATGGGTCGCGTCATAACCACCACGATCGTCGACGGGTGGGCACGCATCTTCGGGCGCCCACCCGCTGCCCAGGAGGTTGAGTTGGCTGCCGAGGCGGAAGGCGATGGCGGCGCGCTCGAGCTCAAGATCAAGGGACCCGATGGCTACTACGACCTATCCGAGCGCAGCCTCGGGTTCCGTTGGTTCTTCATGTTTCTGCTCATGACCTCCTTCCACGGCAGAGAAGCTGGCGGGTCGCGCTCCCTGTTCCTGCTCGACGAGCCTGCTTCCAACCTGCACTCCAGCGCCCAGGCCGAGCTTCTTAAGAGCTTTAGCAACCTTGTGGACCGCTGCTATCTCATCTACACCACTCACAGCCACCACCTGATCGACGTCCGCTGGCTCGATTCGGCCTACGTCGTCAAGAACGCGGCGCTCGACTCGCTGGACTTCGGCGACTACATGACGACCCGCGTGGGCGCTAACACCGCAGTCTCAGCGACGCGATACCGCCGCTTTGTGGCCGACCACCCCGACCAGACCTCCTACTTCCAGCCCGTTCTTGACCTGCTCGACTATCGGCCATCGCTGCTCGAGCCGATCCCAAGCGTGGTCCTCGTAGAGGGGAAGAGCGACTTCTACCTACTGCGATATGCAATCGATGTGCTCGGGGTTCCCAGCGACGTTCATCTCGTACCGGGGACCGGTGCGGGCTCGCTGGCGCCGCTGATCCAGCTGCACATCGGATGGGGCAAGAGCTTCGTCGTGCTGCTCGACGGCGATAAGGAGGGGCGCCTGCAGCAGAAACGTTACGAACAGAGCTTCGGATCCATCCTCTCTGGTTGTTGTGTTTTGCTGTCCGATCTATGCGGTGAGGTGCTGGAGGCCGAGGATCTCCTCACTGCCGCCGACAAGCAAACGGCGACCCAAGCTGTATTCGCTGAGCGCGACGAGCTGCCTCGCCCAAAGAAGGCGCTCAGTCAGGCAATCGTCGAGCTATACGCGCGACGTGAGGCGATCACGCTCGACCCGTCCTCGACCGCTCGCATCGAGCAGTTGCTCTCGATGCTCGCCCAAGCGCTCGCGGGCCATGCAGACGCCTGAGCGTGACCAGCCAGACTGTTCGACCACGGCCGTCGTTTGAGCGCTCGGCGCTGCTGGACGTTTCGATGGCATTTCAATGAGGCGTCCATCAGCGAGCTCGACGCGCGAACCTGGGACATCATGGCCACTGAATTTTGGGCCGCAAAAAGACCGCAGAAGGCAGGAAAACCGCATAGGAAAAGCCAACTTGAACCTTACTCCCCGATTTTCGGTCATAGGTTAAGAACCTTGCAGAGATCCACGAACAGGAGCGAAAGCCGCGGAAACACTGTGGGTCGCGGGAGGCTGTTCTCGCCTGTTCCCGGCCGTTCTCGGCACTGAGGACCGCAGGAGAGGCGCTGCGGTCCTTTTCGCTGTCGGATCAGAGCTTTGACGCCGATCCAAGCGCGCGTCATATCTTCGCCTTCTCGCAGAGTGTGCCTCGCGGTCCCATGGGGTCCAAGCCCTCTGATCTCCGCTATTCGGACTCGGCAAGCGCTCGGTGGCCAACAAGAAGCCTCGCGTCAGCAGGGCTTCTTGTTGTACTTGCCCGCTAGGGGCGATGAGCTCGAATTGGCCGGAGTCGCCCATATCCAGTTCATGCCCGCAAATACGGGGCTATACGCTCGCGTAAATCAGCTGAGGTTCGCTCGGATTGGTACCTCAAGTGGTGCCACGGGACTATTTGGTCGTGGTGTTTGATGCTGGGCCCCTACTCGAATTGCCCCCGTCGTGACCCAACGACACCACTGTCAGCGCGATCGTCAGAATCGCGGCTACGAGCAGAGCGACCGTCAGTGCTCTGATCTGCCACTGCACGCGAACGTTCTGCGCAAGCCCGAGGACCTCCGCGCTCGTGGAGAGGCGCTGACGTTCGTCGCGCTCCTTACGGGCGACACGCTCAGCCCGTTCGCTGAGCAATTGGTGCCAATTCTCTCGGAGGTTGTAGCTTCGACCCGACGAGTCGGAAATGATGAAGTCGAGGTTCCGAAAGAGGAGCGCCGGGCCGAAGTTCTCAGGCCAGGTTTCCATGTCTGCACAGAGCGACGAAACGTCGGAGCCTCGCCGTAGAACCGCCATTTCATCCGTTGACAGGCGCGTCGCAAACGACCGTAGGCTCTCACCGCTGGCGCGTCCTCGGTCGCGAGTCAGCGAGAAGTACTGCTGAAAAGGCTTCCATGAGCGACAAGACCGTCCATCCCGAGAGCAATCCCATGAGTTCCGAGCCGAAAGTCTGGAGGAGTTGCCATCGTGTTTCCTCCACACGCCCGTTCCTATACTCGACTGACTCGACCGCCTCGACAGTTCGCGCGCCGAGAGTGAGCACGTTTGTCGGCTCTCCGCCTTCTCCGAGGTCGAGCGTCCAGACCGGTAGCGATTGGCTTTTCCCGACCCGAAACCGCCGTCCAAGCGAAAGTGCTTCTCGATAATCATGGTAGTGCGCGGGTTCGTCAGCAAATGGGCGATATCGGGCGGAGGTAATTACGTCGAGGGTGGGCATCGGGGCGCCTAGGTCTGTAAACGCCCCGGGAACGCGTTCGCGCAGCCACGATTCTACGTCCTCGTGCGCGCGCTTCCGACACCGCTCTGCTTCAAGCCGCTTGTGAAAAAACGGTGAGTAAATCGAATGCCCCGTGCCTGAGGGGACTGCGATCGAGGGATAATCCTTCTTGGCGATCCTGTCCAGTGCGTCACCCCGGTCCTCGTCCCATTCGACTCCGGCAATGAGTATCGTCAGAGAAGGGGTCGCAGACCACAGCCAGAGCTGGATGCTCGAGACGCCTGAGGGTAGGGTTTCAACCTTGCGGTTCTGGAGCGCACCCAAAAAAGTGGGCGGTTCTGGAACTAGGGTGGTTAGCGCCGCCCAGCCGCCGCCCAACGTGGCCTGCCGCATTCCGATTACTAGATCCTGACCGCGTTGTGACGGTCCTCTCGGGCTCCATCCGAGTGTTCGCAGCTTGCTAACAAGCTCCGCCGAATGCGACGGCAGGTACGCCTCGGCGGCGAACGTGAGATGCCATTCGACAGTCTCGGTCGCGGGTGGACGTGACTCTTCTCGCTCTCGCTCATCAAAAGGCCTGTCATCCCGGGTCCACGGGTTTGGCTCAAGCGCAACATCCGGGGATCTCCAGAACGGCTGCATGCTGCCTAGTGGATTGCGATCTTGAGGCCGGGAGCGCTGTGACGACTGAACACAGTCAGCGCCCCGGTTCCATAAGCGCGCCTTATCACAGTCGGCGCACCCATTACGACTCGCCCCCAGGCAGCGCGATCAGGTCTAGGATCACGTCCTTACCGCTGCCCGGTAGGAATGCCTGCCTGATCGCAGCTGGTCCTGCGCCCTTGAGCGTGATCTTGATCCGGTCAGCTCCATACCAAGCGATGTTGACGTCGGCGAATGCATGGGACTGCTCGGACTGGTCAGCCTGCGTCAGCTTGATCTGTCCGTCTGGGTTGATGTCAACTTGCGCGACGTACGTAGCGTTCGACGGCTTTGCCTTGGCTTCAATGGATGGCTCGACGGAGGGCATCTGCCACTCCCTTCTCGGCGCGCTGTGCTGTGCATACGCCGACGATGTAGTGATCCGGGTTCAGCACTTTCCCGTGTGCTGACTATACCGTTCCCCAAAAGGTCGGCTTCTGTCTACAGCGAGGCTTTGAGGGATATGCACGACCCCTTGACTCGGTGACGAGTTCGGTGTCGCGGGTTTGCCGGCGTGCCGCCAGAGTGGCTCTGGCGACGTGCTGCTGTTGGCGAGCGTCGCTCGCTACGGCGTGGGCAGTAACTCACAGGCGGATCGACCCGACGGAATCGGGACCGCAAAAAGACCGCAGAGGGCGCGAAAACCGCATAGGAAAGCCAAACCGACCCTGTCTCCCCGATGAAAAGTCGCAGGATCAGAACCTTGCAGAGATCCACGGATAGGAGCGAAAAGCCGCGAAAAACTGGGGATCGCGGAAGGCTGTTCTCGCCTGTTCCCGGCTGTTCTCGGCACGCGGGACCGCAGAAGGACCGCAGTGACGGGCGAAAGGGACCGCAAGACGACGGCAGCTCAAGCGCCAAATCGGTCGGGGCCTTCGCCATAAGAGCTCTTATCGAGTGTTAGCCTCCAGATAACACCCGACGCGCGGCGCCTTGCGGCCAGTAAGTTCATGGGCTGGTGGCTATGAGAAGCCGCCTCGGCGTGTCGGTGATCTTATGGCTATGGCCGGGCGGCCCAGCGGTGACCCGGTCACTTCGAGAGTCGAAAGGCCCCAAGAGCGAGGACGACGGCGCTGGAGAGGCCTGGCTCAAGCCGTCTTTGGCAAGCGTGTTCTGTGAAGCACCTGGGTAGACCGCGCCTGGCGAGCGACAGAACTGCGCCGTGGCGGGTCGTGCCGCGCGATCGCGCGTAGACTGGCCGCCGACACCGGACTGAGGAGGGACGATGGCGCAAGGTGGTCTTGAACTCGGACACAACTCGTTCGCTGTCCGTTGGCGGGATTTTCGGGCGTACGAGGACACCGGCTGGGTCAGCCTAAAGCCGCTTACGCTTTTGCTCGGCGCCAACAGCGCCGGAAAGAGCAGCTTGATCGCTCCGCTATTGCTCCTCAAGCAATCATTGGAATCGCGCACCGGAACCAATGGGCTCCTAACGAAGGGTGACCTAATCGACGTGGGCATTTTCGAGGATTTCGTCCGGGACCACGATAAGTCTGGGTCTGTCGAGCTCGGTGTCCGCTGGCACGCCCATGCCCGCGGTCAGGATCTCGCCCCAACCGGACGCTATGCGCCAGGAGGTTTGGTGGTGGCGTTCGGTCAAGGAAAGGACCCGCAGTCGGTGATAGTCGAGTCGTTCAGGGTGTACGACCCGTACGGCCGCGTCATGCTCTCGCGTACGCGGCGTCCTGACGGCAACTACACGATCCAGATGGTCTCTCCAAAAAACGCGGGTATCGGCCGTCCAACCGCCACCGAGAACGTAGAGCGACGCCGCGCCATGCGCCGCGCGATCAGACAAGCAAGACCCGCCGATTTCATGTTCTTGAGTCGGGACGTCCGGCAAGCTGGCAATGCTGCCCAAGCCGGTGATGATAAGCCGAACTTTACGACCGTAATCGACGACGACCGAACCCGGCTCTATTGCTCGATCGTGGACTACGCACTTTGGGGCCTTGAGTCAATTCTCGATGGTCTTCATTTCGTCGGGCCCCTAAGAGAGGAACCCCGGCGGGTCTATGAGCTTTCAGGGGAGACGCCCGCCGAGGTCGGAACCCGTGGCGAGTACGCGCCTGAGATCATTTATCGGTGGCGAAAAAACCGACGTCGCATGCGTGAAATCCAGCGATGGCTTTTGCATTTCGGGTTCAGCGATGAACTGGAGTTTACTTCCGTTGGCACCGGGGGCTTCTCGCTTTCGCTCATGCGGGAGGGGGCTCGAGCCGCTAGCACATTTGTAGACACGGGCGTTGGTCTGTCGCAAGTTCTTCCTCTAGTCGTCCAAGGGCTCGTTGCGGAGAGCGGCGAGTGGCTGATAATCGAGCAGCCCGAGGTGCACCTCAATCCGCGCTTGCAGGCCGCCCTTGCCGATCTCTTCGCCAGCATCGCGGAGCGCGGTGTGAACTTGGTCATCGAGAGTCACAGCGAGCACTTGCTCATGAGACTCCGACGCCTCGTCGCAGAGCGCAGGGGAGACCACCCGGCGGTGGGTCTCTATTTTTTGGAGCAAAGCTCAGGTATCTCGCATGTTCGCGAGGTCCCGCTCGAGGGAGATGGACGGATCGATCCCGAAGCATGGCCACGTGAATTTTTTGAGGACTCCCTGCGCGAGTCTATGAGGCTTGCTCAAGCCCAAGCCAAGAACCGAAAGCGCCGACGCCGAGAAGCGGATGCGGACGCCCGTCAGCTTCGTCTCGACGCCTCCGATGATGCACGTGCCACCCCGTAATGCTTGTCGACGTAGTTCTCGACACGAACCTGTTGATGCACGCGGACGACGAGCGGCAGGCGCATCAAGACGAGTGCGCAAAGTTGCTAGACCAGCTGCGCACTGGCGAAACCGCGCTGTGCGTGGACGAAGGCTTCGACATTGATGAGGCAAAGAACAGAAGTCTCATCGGCGGTGAGTACTACGCGCGCCTAACCGCAACCCATGCGGCGACGGGTCTCATCGCCTACCTGTTCGCTAATGACCGAGTCCGTCTGCTTTCAAGGGCGACGCCGCCTGCTGTCAAGAAGTGCATCGACCAGTGCGTCAAAACAAAGCGGGATAGAACCTTCCTCTCTGTTGCCCACAACAGCGAGGAGCAGATCCTCGGCTCCTACGATTACCAAGATATGCAGCCGAAGAAGCGCAAGCACATCAAGCGGGAGACCGGTGTCAGCGTTCTCGATGCGACGCACGTTCGGGCCGAGCTTCGCGCCGAGTGAGCGTCGGGGCAGGAGCACGAAAGCGAAAGCTGCCACCAAAGCCACCAGCCGCACCAAACGCGCACCCGCCAAAGCGTCGCGTCCTAGCGACAACGGTCTCTGACATCAGTTGGTACCCGGCGATACACCGGCGCGACATACACACGTAATTGATGGCATACGCTCGGAATCGGGACCGCGAAAAGACCGCAGAGGGTCCAAAGAACCGCATAGGAAAGCCAACTCGAACCTGTCTCCCCGATTTTCGGTCACAGGTTAAGAACCTTGCAACTCGCCGCGATTGCTGGCGAAAACCGCGAAAAGACTGCGTTTCTCGGTTGGCCGTTCTCGCCTGTTCCCGGTTGTTCCCGGCACGCGGGACCGCAGAAGGACCGCAGGGGGCACGCTGCGGTCCCCTGGCCAGGGCGCACGGGTCCCAAGGCCGCCAGCCGCGCCGATTGGGCGCGAGGTGATGGGCTCCAAGTGGACGAGGTCACGCGGACGCCCGGCAGCTCACTTCATTGTCCTCAGGTGCGAGCCCGCTCGCGCTGATGTGCTCGTAAGGGCGACCCCCGGTGCCGATTACCCAGACGCAGGCCGAGAGCGGGCGTCATGATGGCGGTGGCGCTTGTCGAGCTGTTCCGTCGCGGGGCAATCACTTAGCTCGGCATTCGCCGCATACGAACAGGCGTTCCCGTCCGGCAGGGCCGTCAACATCCGTGTCCCCGCCGCGACCAGTCGCGGCACGAACAGAAGGAATGCCCGCGATGTTGAAGATGGAAGTGAAGTACGAAGGGAGCGACGGCCGGGAGTACCGGGACGCCGGGAGCATGATCCGCTCCGGGGTGGACCGCATCCTGGAGGAGAAATTCTCGAAAGCGGAACGGGCTGCGATGCAGTCCACCTGCGCCGAACACGGCCAACGCGCGTCCGTGCGCCGGGAGAAGACCGCGGACGGCGTCGACTTCAAGATCAGGGCCTGCTGCGAGAAGCACGTCAAGGCCGCGCGCGAAGCGGCCCAGCGCGCAATCGCCGACTAGCCCGCGGACACCACGACCCCGACCATCAAGGCCGGGGTCGTGGTCTTCTACGACGCGACTCGATCGCGCCGCCGCACTCGCGGTGCGGACGTACCTCAAGCGCGAGAGCAGGTCGGTGTCATCAGCGCTGAGGTCGGCAACGACCAAGGCATTGCCGCACAGGTCGCTCGTCCTGGCCACTTGGATTGTTGGCTGGCTCGCGATCAGAGCAGAAACTCGCGTGGGGGATCGCAAGAGCCGCCATGAACGAGGGTCTTCGAGCGCTCGGGCGGACCGGACCAGCCTGATCTAGACTTAGCGAGAAACTCGAACATGTCGAACGAGTAGGAGCTGCAGTGATGCCAGACAAAGATCGCGGGAATGACACAGACCGGTACGTCGTCCCGAACAAGCACCGCGGTGGCTGGGACGTCGTCAAGGAGGACCATAAGCGCGCGAGCGCCCACACCGACAACAAGCCCGAGGCAGTGCAGCGCGCCCGCGAGATCGTCACCAACGAGGGCGGCGGCGAGGTGCGGATCGCCGATAAACACGGCAAGTTCCAAGAAGGCCAGCAGATCAAAGGTTCCAAGCAACCATAAGGGGGTGAGTCATGCCGTGGAAGCTCGAAAAAATCCCGACCGGGGCCAAACCGGCGAAACCCGCCAAACCCGCTCGTCCGGCGAAGCCCGCGGCCCCGGCTGGCTACCGTTACCGCTGGCGCGAGCAGTGATCCGGTAGCGCCACCGAGCTGCACTGCGGGTGTTAGAGATGGTTGGCGCGCCTACTTCGTAGCTGTTGCAGGGGGCTATAGCCAGGCGCGGCCGACGTGAAACACCGGCGGATTGACCAGCGAGACGGCTAGTAATCCTTCGGCGCCGCTGACTGGCATCACCGCGACGAGGCTACGGCTCCTCGCTCGGGGCGCAACAATGCCGACATGGTCATGTCCGACCACGATCGCAAGCTTCTTTGGGGCAAGGCAGCCAGACGATGCGCGATCTGTAACGAGGTGCTGACTAAGCCAGAGACCGTCACGGATCGCGAGGCCGTGATCGGTGAGGAGGCGCACATAGTCGGCGAGCGGCCGGGTTCGGCGAGGTACCGATCTGTTGATCGCGCGTGGTCCGCGTCGTACGAGAATCGGATTCTGCTGTGCCCTAACGACCATCGACTGATTGATGCTCAGCCAGGGGACTGGCCGGAGGAGCGATTGCTGCGTCGCAAGGCCGATCACGAGGAGCTGATGACGGGACGTACCGAACACGGCCAGCGTTCCGGCATAGTGTTCGAGCTGCCTCGGGACGCCAGGATGACGCTGTTGACTGACGGCAAGGGTGTGCTCGATGTTGTTGGTGGGGCGCTGGCCTTCCAGATGGACCACGACAGGCTTCAATCTGATGCCGAGCAAGATGCTGCGGCGAGCCTCCTGCAGTCCGCCCGCGATTGGGGCGATATTTATGGCGAGATAGGACCGGCTGGGCACATAGACGCCGAACGTGACCTGAACGAGCGATTCGAGACGGCGATAGATGCCGGCCTGCTTGTTTACGGTGCTCAGGTCGAGACGACTGTTCGGATCGGTGAGGCGCGTGACTGCTGGGCCGTCGCTTACATGCACCTGCGGCGTGCTGCTGACCTACGTCGCGACGTAGAGCGGGCGGCTGCCGCTTCGGATGGCATCTGAGTCTCACTCGTCCGGTGTTGCGCGCTGCTCGTTGGCAGGCTCGCCGAGTCGAAGATGTCGCCTCGATTCGTCTTGCAGCCTCACCGGCACCCCCGTCAGGCAGCCACGCCAACGGCTGGCGCCTCCAATCAAGCGGTTGCGCCGAGTGCGGCATAGCCATCCGAAGCGGTGAGAGCGCCATTCGCTGGCTGCGACCAACCTGCGCCATCAGGCCGGAGACGTTTGTAGCGCCTCAAACACGGCAATAAACGGCACGCCGCGTCCAGCATGAACCGCAGCGGCCGATCCCGACGGCCGGCACGCCGAAAGTGGTGCGGGGCACTACACCGGGATCGCTATATGTCCGTGTGGAAGGCCTGAGCCCGGGGTGAGCGGCCTGTAATGGGCCGCGTGCCTTCTCCACTGCGGGCGCCGGTCGGCGGGCATGGTGCTCCCGCGCTGTGCCCGCTCTTACGCGGGGGATCCGTGAGATGTACCGTGGCGGTCGGCCTCTCGACCTTCGTGCTGTAGATGCTTGTTTCTGCGCTCAAGCTCGAAGGTCGCTATTGATTTGCCCTCGTCCCGTAGGCGGGGCGAGTACGCTCCGTTCGTGAGTAGCGTTGCCGTCGAGGAGGTGATCGAGCGTGCCGGCCGTGCGTTGCTCGATGCTGCGCCCTCGCCCGCGAGGGTGATCCTGTTCGGCTCTCACGCACGCGGCGATGCGGATGAGGGCAGTGATTTGGACTTCCTCGTGATCGAGCATGACGTTGATGATCGTCTTGCCGAGGCTGTGAGGTTGAGGGGTGCGCTACGGGGCATCGGCGTTCCGGTGGACGTGATCGTGATGGACGAGGCGCTTGCGAGCCGTCGCGCGAAGGTCCGGGGCACGATGGTCGAGCGAGCGCTACGCGAGGGCCGCGTTGTCGCCGAGTCCTGAGCACCTCGAGTACGCCGAGATGTTGTTGCGGCTCGCCGAAGAGGACTTGCAGGCTTGCCGCGTGCTCGCCGACGCCAGCGACGTTGCGGACGGCGCTGTGGGCTTCCACGCACAGCAAGCCGTCGAGAAGGCTCTCAAGACGGCGATTGTCCTCACCGAAGCCGAACTGCCGCGCACGCACGACCTGGAACTGCTCAGCGAGCAAGCCTCCGCCCGCGCGCCGCTCCCCGAGGAGCTTGCGGGAGTCGATTGGCTCACGCCTTGGGCGGTCGCGCTGCGCTACGACGAGCCAACATCGGCCCTCGATCGCGCCGCCGCGCTCGCTGCCGCCACGAGTGCTTGCCGATGGGCCAAGACGCTGCTCGACGATGGGGCACGGGACCGCTCGTGAATTGGGACCGCAGAAAGACCGCAGAGGCGCCGAAAACCGCATAGGAAAGCCAAACCGACCCTTACTCCCCGATTTTCGGTCATAGGTTCAGAACCTTTGAGAGATCCTCGCATGGGAGCGAAAGCCGCAGAAACACTGGGGATCGCGGAATGCTGTTCTCGCCTATTCCCGGCTTTCTCGGCACGCTGGACCGCAAAGGACCGCAGCGGCGACGCCTGCGGTCCCGGAGCCCGCGGTATGGCTTCGCCTGCGGCGATCTTGACGGGCGTGACGTTGGACTCTGAGGGGAGCCTCTGCGTGACCACCCGGCACTTTGTCGGCTGGTACATGGTCAACGTGCTCGACCTGCCCTCCGGGACGTGGCGATCGCGCTCGGGCACATTGACCGCTGCGACCTGGCCCGCAAGCTCTATGGACACCGAGACCACGAGCGCGCGCTCGACCGTATCACCGTTGCCATGAGCGGACGGCCAGCTACACGCATATACAGCTCGTAGACGGCCCGCTGAGTCGACAAGCACCATCCGGCATGCGGAATACGTTCCTAATGTGATCACGCGGCTCCAACTACGAAACTTCAAGGCATTTTCGAGCTTCTCCGTAACCTTTGGAGATGAGTCGCTGCTCGTTGGGCCCAACAGTGCGGGCAAGTCGACGATTATCGCTGCGTTGCGTGCCTCTGCTCAGATGATGCGTCAGGCACGACATCGGTCTGCTGATCGGGTCGCGTCCGCAGCACATGGTCGCGTGCGGTGCTATGGCTTCTCGTCGGAAGGCGTTCAGTTGGTTTCTGAGAACCTCCGGCATGAGTTTCGTAACGTCGAGACTCAGATCGAAGTGAGCTTCAAAGGGGGTTCATCACTCACGGCAGTGTGGCCCGTCGACGAGGATGATGAGGACGAGCCTGATCCTGAGCCCTTCTTCATCCTGCGAGACACGGACAAAGTGATCCTGCACCGTCCGAAGGACGTAAAGCGCGCGATGCCAGATGTGGCGGTTGTGCCGTCCCTTGGTCCGGTCGAGCACGAGGAGCGAATCCTCGACCCGGAGTATGTCCGATCACAGATGAGCGGTCGACTTACTAGTCGTCATTTCAGGAACCACCTCTATTTGCTTGCCTGTACTTTTTTGCCCGACACTGGCGAGGACGAGCTGGCCACGTTTATCTCTTGGGCAGAGCCATGGATCCCTGGGCTCGTTGTTGGGGATCTCGCTACGCGTCAGGGGGACAAAGGACGGCTACTAGATCTGTTCTGTAAAGAGACCGGTAGTCACACTGATCGCGAGCTGTTTTGGATTGGCGACGGCATGCAGGTCTGGCTTCAACTTCTTGCGCACCTTTACCGCGCCCAGGATCACGACACAATCATCCTGGACGAGCCCGATCTATATCTGCACGCTGACCTGCAACGCAGGTTGGTCAGGATGCTTGAGAGTCTTGACGTCCAGACAATCGCCGCAAGTCACTCGGCAGAGTTGCTTACCGAGGCGACACCGCGGGCAGTAACGTGGATTGCGAAGGAGCGGCGACGGGCCGTGCGTGCGCCTGACGAGCGATTGCTCGGACAATTGTCTGACGCGATCGGCAGCCAATTCAATCTTCGGCTCGCGCGCGCACTGCGCGCTCGCGGAGTGCTCTTCGTCGAGGGAGATGATCTCTCGATGCTGCGACATGTCGCGCGTACGCTGGGAGCCGAGGAGTTGACACGCGAGACCGCGCTTGTGACTGTCCCGCTGCGCGGCTTCTCAAACTGGGAGCATGTCGAGCCGTTCAGTTGGCTGGTGCGAGACCTACTCGACGATTCGGTGCGGGTGCTAGTAGTTCTCGATCGAGACTACCGGACGCCACGCCAGTGTGAGGCTGTGCGGATGCGCCTTAGAGACGTCGGAGTCGATTGTCATGTATGGCTTCGCAAGGAACTTGAGAGTTATCTTCTTGAGCCGGCCGCCATAGGTCGGATCTCGGGTGCTTCTACTGAGGACGTGCGCTCAGCGCTCCTGCGGTGTGCAGAGTACCAAAAGGCCGCCGTGTTCGCACGACAGCTAGCGGAGCGGACTGCGACAGAGGTCTCCGCGCGAAGACATGCAGTTAACATCACGGAGTCACACCAGCGCGACTTCGATAAAGCATGGCGAAGCGTTGATGAGCGGCCCTATATGTGCAACGCCAAGGCGCTCCTTGCGGGCCTCAATCAATGGCTGACCAGCAGCGGGTTTCGCGCCGTCGGGGCCGATCAGCTTGCGCGCAGGCTGACAAGCGACGAGGTTCCGGAAGAGATGGTGGAAGTCATCAATGCAGCGGAGTCGCTTACCAACCGATGACCAATCAGGTCACCAGCCCCGTTGGTGGTGGCGGCGGTTCGCGCACTTGGCGCGGGGGAGGAATCGGCTCGGCGCCTTTCACATCGCGGTCGCGGCGGAACAGGCAGAGGACCGCGCCGGTCGGACGCGCCGCACTTGGCGCGAGCAGTCCCGCCCAACCTGCTGCTGAGATCTGCTCGCCGACACGCTGATAGGAGGGCCAGTTGCGGCGGCCTGGGATCGGTCGTTCGAGTCCCACCGCAGCGAGCTTCTCGTGAGTGGAGAGGTCGGCGACCTGAACCTTGACCTGCCATGTCCACAGCTCACGCGGCATCTGTGCGAGCGGAGGGATCGCGCGCTCAGCAAGGTGGCGATACCACTCGGCCCAAGCAGTCTCCTCGCTATCCGCGAGGTAGATGGCGTCCACGATTTCGCCTCGCTGCCAGCGGTTGTCCGGCGGTGGGTCCCGCTCCGGCAACGGCGGCGATCCCGGGTAGGTGTGCTTGACCCAGCGTCCGCGCACGGCGAGCGCTGTGACGTCGAGCGTCACGTCAGCTTGCGCCCGGATCCTCGATGCCAGAGATCAGGTGTGCGACTGAGCGATAGTCGCCTTGGGCGATGCGATCGATGGGCTTGTCGTCGTCGAGCGCGGGGACCGGCTTGCTGAGCCAGACGGGGATGTAGGAAGGGCGGATCACTCGCGCTAGGCGTTCGACCAGCGATGAGAGCTCGGCCAGTCGCTCGGCACGTACTCCGCTCGGAGCGCTCCTACGGGCTAGCCATTCTCGGACGGTACTTGGTGCCGCTCCGGTTGCTCGCGCAATCTCTCGGTCGGAGAGATGCCCCGTGTTGTGGACGTGGATCGCCTCTTCAGCGTATGCAAGGGCCATGGCAGAAGGCTAGCACGCCGGCGTGAAACCGTCAAGATATCGGCATCGAGCAGAACAGACGACTGTCGCCGCCGTCTCATGCCTAAGGGGTTTGACCTCACCTACGGAAGACCTCAAGCACAGCTGCGTTTTGAGAAGCAGATCGAAATGCGTCTACTAGTCCAGCGACGCGCTCGATCGCCTCGTCAGCAAATACGACGTCCGTATGGCCGTTCGACCCATGGGCGATGCTATTTCGCCGCCTCAGTAGTTCCCCGTCTATCCAGCGGTATTGGAGTTCAAAGGGCGCCGCCTCGATGCCCAATCGCGACACAATGTCGGCGAACTTCTCGGACTTCAGGTTGCCCCCAGCCTGCACCGCGCTCTCCGGAGAAGGGAACGCTGCTTGTGCTCCCTCGTTGCGCAACACCGCGACAAGGTCAAGGTGCCGTTGGATGCGACGGGCGCTTAGGTCCGCCTGTAGCAGTCTTCCGGCAAGGCACAGTGCCAGATAGCAATCTGAAAGTTCCGCGTAGGTCAAACGCAAGTCCCGGACATACCGAACAAGCAATCGGCCCGCGGACACGACGTATCCCTCCCAATGCGCATAAGCCAATGCGACCGCTGCGCGCGCCGCTGTATCTGTGGCTGGGCCTTTTGCCCGATTCAGCGTCGTCCTTATGGCGGCCAGCTCAACTCGCCGCCAGGCCAAATCAGCGTCGAGTTCGTCGAGAAGGGCTTCCCGGGTTAGACGTCGAGCCACTGTCCAACGCTAGTTGGCTGTCTCGAATAGTCGCCGCCCGAGGCCAACCGCTCTAGGTATTCGCGTCGTAGGGGGAACTCCTCCGCCACTGTACTGCGTGAACTCAGGATCGGTCCACACGGAAGCGATCTTTCCTCGCAGAGCGTCATTCGATGCCGTTTCCCACACGGATAGGTGAGAGGCCACCCCGATGCTCACAACCTCAAATGCGCTGACGGAAAACTTGCCAAGGAAGCGGTCGGTCGCAGGCTCATATCGTCGGAACGCCTGGCCGCCCATTGCGTTCGCCAAGGCTGAAAACGTCTTCATGAACTGATCGGCTTGTCCACTTCTATCGAAGCTAGCGTCTTTAGCGTAGCCCAATATGGAATCCGTAAGCAACTTGCGGAGATCTCTGAACTGGGAGAGCGCCGCAGACTCGCGGTTCAGGAGCACGATGAAGCGGACGGCTAGCTCAAGATCGTATTGCTCGTCCGTTTGCTTGTCACTCACTTCGACGGCATCCTGAAAGGCGCTTGCGCTGCGCAATCGCTCAAGCCAGTCCATGAATGACGGATCAGTCATAACGATGAGCGAGTTGCGAAACTCTTGATCGGAGAGAACAGATCCGCCAGAGTTAAGGCGATCAAACAGATCGTACTTGGTGTTGGCGGTTTCGGCCTCCTTCACGATCTTGATATCGAGCTTGGCACGCTTGAAGAGGATCCTCTGTGAGGGTTCCAAGGTCTTCGATCCCTTGTCAAAAGATCGCCCCTCCAGGTCGGACAGATAGTCGGTGCCCACCAAGACACTTGGGGAAGTAAGATTGCCATCCGCGTCCTTAAGTTCGCCCATGAACTCAAGAATGGTTGATAGCCGCTGAAGGCCGTCAACAACCTCCCAGATGCCGTCGTCACGCTGACTCACGAAGATCGAAGGAATGGGAATGCCCAGCAGAATCGACTCGACGAGTCGGCTCTTCTGGTACTGCGTCCAACGAAACAGTCGTTGGAACGCGGGCCGGATCACAAGCTCTTCGTCTCGATAGAGATTGACGATCTCTCCGATCGACATTGCATAGGCATCGGTATGAATCTCCGCCGAAGCCGTATCTATCTCGTCTTGGAGCGACATTTCGGCTGCAGCCTATCGCTGCTCGCGGCTAGGAGCGCTGCGCATGGCTAGCGGCCTTGCCATTCCTCTGACATCGCTTTTGTGAAGCGAAGATGCCGCTCCAGGCGACGCAAGCAACAGTCCTGTCTGTACGCCATGGCCGAGAGCAGGCGCCGCGGCTTGCTCGGGCAGAAGCGGCCCGTGCTCCGCCCGCCACGGCGATCGCAGCTCACCCATGATCTCGTCATCGACAGCGCTCTACTTATGGTGTTCTCTTCCTACCCGGAGCCGAGATAGCTGTGAGCCTGGGATTGAGACCGCATAAGGACCGCAGAAGTCCCGAAAACCGCACTAGCAAGCCAAATCGACCCTGTCTCCCCGATGAAAAGTCGCAGGTTCAGAACCTTGCACCTCGCCGCGATTGCTGGCGAAAACCGTGAAAACACTGGGGCTCGCTGACGGCTGCTCTCGCGTGTTCCCGGCTGTTCTCGGCATTTGGGACCGCAAAGGGACCGCATCGATGGGCGGAAGGGACCGCAGAAGAACCCGAACATCTGATAGCTCCAGCGAAAGCGCTTGGGCCAGAGCGGCGGGACGGGCCGGGCGAGTTGGGTGCGGCGGCTCGTGAATGGTCTAGTTTGAGGGCACAGGGCCGATCAAAGGGCCGATCCCGAAGACCCGGGCCCGGGTCGCCTGGGACGAATGCGGTCGGCCACATGGGATGCACGAGGGTTTCAAGACGACCGCGCGCAGGCAGAAACTCGAAGAGTTCGACTCGCGAATCACATGGGTTACGCGGCTCGGCGTCCTCCACATTGGGGTCGCGGCGGAACAGGCAGAGGACGGCGCCGGTCGGACGCGCCGCACTTGGCGCGAGCAATCCCACCCAGCCTGCTGCCGAAATCTGCTCGCCGACACGCTGGTAAGCCGGCCAGCCGCGGCGCCCTGGTTTCGGTCGTTCGAGTCCCACCGCAGCGGAGCTTCTCGTGCGTGGAGAGCGCAAAAAGACCGCAGACCCCCAAAACCGCATCAGCAGGCCAAAACAACGCTGTCTCCCCGGGAAGGAAGGGCGGGCGGGCTGGCTGCAGGGCTTGAAGGACGCCCGCGTGAGCTTGCGCACCTTGACGTTCCATTGCCATCCGACTGTTAGGGGCGCGTCAGCTCGACGGCACGGCAGCCCCGATACTGGCTTCTACGAGAAGCTGACCTTTGGTCTGGGCACAGTCATCGTGGCCCGTCTGCTCGGCTGATGCCGTCTTCGCTGCGCGTGACATAGATCGCCAAGTCGCAGTGCTCCAAGACATCGTCGGTGTGGGTGATGATGAAGATCTGATGGAACTCCGCGTCGAGCAGGGCTTTCAGCTGCTCGGTGATCAGCCGCCGGCGTTTTTCGTCCTGGCTGCCGAACACCTCATCGAGGATGGTGAAGCCGGCCTCGATGCCGCGTTGACGGGCGGCCATCCGCGACAGCCCCAGACGGACGCAGAGCCCGGCGAGGTCCTGCTCGCCGCCGGAGAACCGCTTCAGCGGATGGGCGATGCGGCCGTCGAAGACCTCGACAGTGTACTTATCCGAGATGCGTATGGCGCTGTAGCGGCCCTTGGTGACGGTACCTAGTAGTTGTGATGCTTCGGCTATCAGTGTGGGCCGTTCGCGACGCGAGGCGTCGGCACGAAACTCACCGAGCGCCTTGTGCACCGCCATGCGCACACGCTCCTCCCGTCTGGCATCAGCCAGCTTCTTCTCAGTCCGACGGGCGTTGGTGAGACGTTCTCGGGCGTCCTCGACTGCACGGCTCTCGGCCGTCGCCTTGACCTCAGCGTCGCGGAGTGTCGCGTTGGCGGCATCGACGGCGTTATCGAGGCGCTCGCATTCGGATTGGGCGCCGGGAATGGCTTGGGGATCCAGCGCGACGGCCAGAGCAGCCTCGGTGAGGCGGTCAGCAACGGTCCTGGCCGCTGCTAGCTTCTCATCCTGCTCGGCTAGGCGTCCTGACATCAGCTGAAGCGACGCCGCGGTGTCACGTAGACCGGCGCAACGCTGTGACGCTTCGGTGGCCTGGATGAGCTCCGCGCTCAGGCGCGCGTGGGCGTCGGTGTCATAGCCATTGGAGTCAACCTGGGCGAGCTCAGCGGAGAACATCTCGACGTCGCGCTTCGCCGACGTGAGCGCGGTCGCCAATGCATCACGTTCACGGGTGGTCTGCTGGGCGCGCTGGGCCGCTTCACGGCGCTGCGGAACTTCGCCCGAGAGGGTCTCGATGGCACGCTGGGTCTCGTCGTACCTGTCGGTGGCTTGGGCCACTGTGCGTTGGGCGGCTTCGATCTGCAACGCGATCTCATTGGGATCGACGGAATCGCCAAGTGCCTGGCGCTCGCCCGAAAGCTGCTGGGCTCTATTGGCGTCGGTACGGGCGATCTTGCCCTGCTCGACGAGCTCGGTTAGCTTTGCGTCAAGCTCGGCGATCTCGCTGCGGGCGGTTTCGATATCGCGCTCGAAGGAGATGAGGATCTGCTCCCAGTCGTCTCCGTAGCTGCGCTTGCAGCGCGGGCAGGCCGCGTGGGCGCCATCGGCGACGATCGCGCCGCGGTGTTCCTCATCGTGACCAAGCTGGGTGGCGAGCCCGCTGCGGCGCGTGCTTGCCTTCTGCCAGGATGCCGTGATGTGGTCGGCTCTCGTCGGGGCGTCGGCGAGAGCAGCCAGTTGCGTATCGAGGTCCTGCGCGCGTCGGGCCGTCTGAAGCGATGCCTCTAGCCGATCCAGGTGCGTGCGAGCGGCTTGGAGTTCGGTGGTGCGCTGGGCGAGCGTCTGGCGCAGTTCGTCCAAACGCTGCTCGGTTTGGGTCACGGCGGCGGCAAGAGACTCGGGGTTGGTGTCGTCGCCCGGTGCTGGGAGCGCGGCGAGCTGATCGGCCAGGCTTGCGGTCTTAGTCATTGCCTCGTTCAGCCGGCCGCGCCATGTCGTCGCCCTTTGGTGGTTATCGCGCAGCACCAGCATCTCGCGCTCGCGCACGGAGAGTTCCTCGGCCTGAGCGGCGACAGGCTGGAGCTCGGTGAGCTTCGCACTCGCAGTCTGTGCGGCACTAACCCGCTCGGCGAAACTGTCGCGGATAATCTGCTCGCGGTCCGCGGCGGCGCGGCCCTGCTGGGCCTCGAGCGTCTGCGCGTGCGCCTGCTCGGACTGGACGCGCAGCGACTCCAAATGTGCGCGTGCGTTGCGGCGCCCTTCAGCCAGGGCGTCGAGACGCGCTCGCGCGGCCTGTACTTCAGGGTTGCCCTGCCGGGCGGCTGTCTCAATGCGCTCGAGCTCCGCGGTCAATCCCTCGACGTCAGGTAGCGTCTCGATCATCATCGCGACGACTGCCTTCTGTTCCTTGGCGGCGGCCGCCGCCAGCGCCTCGGCGCTACGCAGACGCTCTATTCCCAGTAGTCGCTCAAGCTGCTCCCGACGCTTGGCCTCTTCGGGGCTGTCGAGTGCCTGGATCTCGTTCTGACGGGCATAGAACGTGCCGCAGAACATCTCACGGTCCAGCCCGAGCAGGACGCCTATCTCCTGGGTGACCCCGGTGATCGTGTCGGCGCGGGTTGTGCCCGTCGCTACATCGATGAGCTTGGCGGTCCCCCTATCTTCGCGGCTGACGGTGTAGAGACGCCCAGCGCACTCAAACTCCAACTCGACCCAGCAGCACGCGCTCTCAGGAGCATCGTCGCGTCGCGCGGTTATCGCGCCGCGGCCACGCTGGTTCCCGTATAGGGCCCACTCGACTGCGTTGAAGATCGTGCTCTTACCGGCGCCGTTATCACCAACGACAGCGATCAGGCCCCGTGTGTTCAGATCGAGGTCAAAGTCCTCAAAGGAGCGGAAGTTCTCTCCGCGCAGTCGTCCAAGTCTCATGCGGACATCTCCTGGTCAGCGAGAGCGAGGAAATGCTCGGCGCGGGCGATGAAGTCCTCGGTGTCAATGCCCTTGGCGCCCGGCCAGGAGGAGAGGAACTCGCGGAGGTCCGGAGGCGTGAGCGTGATGTGCTCCTCGCCGACAATCTCCGGCACCAGTTCAACATGCAGGCAACTTTCGAACGCTGCGCCGATACGACGGCGATCAATGGCACTCCAGTCGGCCGAGGTGATGTTGGCGACGACTAGGCGCACCATCGGTTCAGAACCCGAGACATCGACGGTTTCGGCGGCGGCGATGACCTCGGCCTCCAAGTCGTCTGTTGCCGACGCATCGATCGTGGGGAGGGCAGTGTGGGGGCGGACGGCGATCTCGTGCAGGGTCACGAACTCAGCGCTGGTGAAACCAGCCGCAAGGTCGACCTCCAGGATTCCCTTGCGCCCGTCAGGATCATCAGCCCACGAGAGTCGCTCCAGGGACCCTGAGTAGGCGGCGTTGTCGCGGACGTCCTGAAAGCGGTGCAGGTGCCCAAGTGCAACGTAATCGAAAGGGTCGGCGGTCTCCAAGGTCTCTCCTGAGAGCGTCAGTGAGCCTGCCTCCGACCCGCCGACGTGTCCCAGCCCGTCTAGGCCAAGGTGAGCGACGAGGACGTTGTAGTCGGCGTCCGTATCCGGTGCCGCCGTTACCAGCGTGTCGCGCACGGCCGCCTCGTCGTTGACGTGGGGAACTGCGAGGATCGTCAGCTTGCCGATCTGGACGCGGCGGGGCTCGCCGAAGACCGCGTGGACGAGGCCGTTGCGATCAAAGCGCTCCAGCAGGCAGAAGACGTGCTCGGCAGAGGCTATGCGCGGCGTCGAGTGGTTACCCGCGATGACGACGAACGGGATACCTGCGTCGCGCAGACGAGCTATGCCATCCAAGCAGACCTTCAATGCAGCCGAGGACGGATGGTAGCCGTCGAAGAGGTCGCCGGAGTGGATAACGACATCCGGCGCGAGTTCGATCGTCTTGTCGATCGCACGGTCGAATGCCTCATAGACGTCGGACTCGCGCTGGTTGCGGCCGCGCTCGTCGACGCGATGGAGGGAGCGCCACCCGAGGTGGGTGTCGGAGAGGTGAACAAGCCTCATCAGCGCCTCCAGGCGGCGACCAGGCCGAGCGTTTGCACCCGCAGTCGCATCGCCGGTACCGAGACGTTGAAGCGCTCGGCGAGCGCAGAGATATTGCCCTTGGTCTCCCGGGCCTGCCTTGTGACAAGAATCTCCGGCATCAAGAGCTCTGACGCGAAGTCGTTGGCCTCGCGCTCGCGAACGGCCAGCCGCGTGAGCTCGAGCGACGGGCGGTCGACGACGTCGGTCGGTCGGCAGCAAACGCCGACACCCGCGCCTCGCTCGAGGTGCAAGACCCAGTGGCCGCACTCGTGGGCGATCGTGAATCGCCGACGCCCGCGGCTCTTCTCGCACTCGATGCGATCGAGCCAGATCGTCTTGGTCGGCGGGTCCACCATGCCCGAAAGACGGCCCAGATCGGTGGGTGCGTTGGGAAGGCTTCTCATGTCGTCGTGTTCCTCGATGAGCAGTCCGAGAAGCGACTCGGCGATTCGCTCCACGGGCACCGGCGGGACGTCGCCGATCTGGTAGTAGGCCTCGAACTCGGCGAGCAACTCGCGCGCGGATGCGACCGAATCAAGCGTCGGGGCCTCCGCAGAAGAGCCTCTTGACGAACTCCTCCTCGGGCTGGGAGACATAGGTTTCCGCCACTGCGCGCGTCGCCGTCCTGCGCGCGTCACCTGCCGGGCGGGGCATCGCGGGCGCGGCACTGAGCCGTGGCTCCGTCCCGACCGGTCGCACGGCGGCGATGAAGTCCTCGGGCTCGGCTCCGAAGACCTTGGCAAGCGCGGCGAGCAGACGGTGGGCGATCCGCGAGCCAAGCAGCTGGCCACTGCGCATGCGATGGTAGTAGCGACGAAGGGTCGCGATCCCCTCGTCGCTTGTGATGTCGAACTCGGTGGCAAGCGTGGCTAGGACATGCTCGGGCTCGATGCCACGCGCGCGGCTCATGCTCTCAAGCGCACCAGGGAGAACACCCGTCGGACCTGCGGAGGCCTCCACCGCGCCGATTGCGGACATCGCGAGCTTGTATCCCTCGGTGAACTCGCCCGCCGATGCACCCGCATCGGTGCGCGCCGTCAGCGTTGCCGCGATCAACGCCGCGAGCTCGGCCTGCTCGTCAGCCGAAACCAATCGCAGGTACTCACCAATGTCCTTGGCGGCGCCCTGGTTGTGGTCATCGAGGGCAAGCAGGTAGGCGCGGTCGAACGCGGTCACACCCTCGTCGCGCATGTGGCCGGCGCTCATGACATCTCCGGGTTGTTCGGGCGGACGGTGCCGTCGCGCAGGCTCTTGATGATGTTCAG
>JBAWFB010000100.1:0-4431 GCA_049591495.1 Solirubrobacteraceae bacterium | reverse complement strand
GCCGAAGGGGATCCACGAGAACGTCTCGGGCCCGTTCTCAAGGAAGCGCTCGGGACGAAACTCAGCTGGCTGCTCGTACACGCGCGGGCTGCGGTTGGTGAGGTAGATCGACGGCACCACCCGCGTGCCCACCGGCAGCTCACGCCCGCCCACGCGCAGCGGCTCGCGCAGCACCCGCACCACCTGCGGCACGACCGGGCGCACGCGCAGCGTCTCTGAGATGACGGCCTGCATGTACTCGTCGCCCTCGCCGGCGTCGATCTCCGCAACCAGTCGCGCCAGCTTGGCGGGGTGACGCACGAGCCGCTCCACCGCCCACGCCACGGCTGTGGCGGTCGTCTCGTGGCCGGCCAGCAGCAGCGTGACCAGCTCGTCGCGCAGCTCGGCGTCGGTCATCGCCCGATCGTCCTCGTCGCGCGCCAGCAGCAGCAGGGAGAGAATGTCGGCGCGCTCCGCGAGATCCGGCTGGGAGCGGCGGCGGGCGATCTCCGCGTAGATCACCGTGTCGAGATGCGCGAGCGCACGGCCGATCGAACCTCCGGGACGCTGCATCGAGGGACGCCGCAGCGAATACAGCAGCAGCGCCGGTAGCTGCACCGGGCCGAGCAGGCCCCCGATCGCCTCGCGCAGCGCGCCCATGCGATCGGCCTCCACGCCGAACACGGCACGCAGGATCACCTCGAGGGTGATCGCGCGGGTGCGCTCGGCCAGCTTCATAGGCTCGCCCAGTGGCCACTCGGCCATGCTGCGACGGGTGGCCTGCACGATCACATCCTGGTACTCGCGCATGCGCTCGCCGTGGAACGGCGGCAGCAGCAGCTTGCGCTGGCGCATGTGCTCAGGACCGGTCAGCACGATCACAGAGCTCGGCCCCATCACGGGCGCGATCGGCGAGGTGTCGGCCGCCGAGGGCGCCACCTCGGGCGGCGCGGTGAACACGCTCTTGACCGCGTCCGGATCGCTCACCACGACGAGTTTGCGCCCACTGGGCCCAAAGGTCAGGGTGAACGTGTCGCCGTAGCGACGCGCGCACTGATCCATCACCCACGTCGGTGCCAGCGCAAACGCGAGCGTCAGCACGATCGGCGGCATGCGCGGGCCGCGGGGGAGCGCGGAGGCAGAAGCCTCTGCGGGCGGCTCTATGCGCGGAGACGCGACGGCGGTGGCCACCCGATCAGCCTATCGGGTGACGGCTCGCTCTCGGCGAGCGCCACCACGATGCGCTCATGGATCTGCGCGACCTGCTCGGGGGTGAGCGTGTGGGAGTGGCGCCGCAGGTAGCCCAGCAGCATGCGCGCCGGCATCACCCGCACACCGCGGCGACGGGCGAGCGGCTTGTCGACCCACGCGCGGCTGAACACCACGAGCGGCTCCACGCGCTCCGCGGCGATGTCTTCGAGCACTTCGCGCTGGGCTTGAGCCTGGCGCAGCACCCCACCGTGGATGGCGCGCACCCGCACCGGGCCCGGATGGCTCTTGGTCTCCACACTGAACACGCCCGCGGTGCCGAGCACGATGTGATCGACGTTGCCGCGACCGAAGCTGGCGTCGTGGATCACGCTCCAACCGCTGCTGGTCAGCTCGTCGAGCAGACCCCCCACGTGCTCCTCGCCGGCGGCGCCCCTGTCGTGGCGTTCCACCAGCGGCAGCACGTAGCGCGAGACGACGAACATGCTCACCAGCAGCGCCAGCTCGGAGCCGATGAACAGCGGGCTGCGCAACCCAAACGCGCGACCCAGCACAGCCGTGGCGACGGCCAGCACGCCGAGCGTCCCCAGCGTGCGCAAACTCAAGCGTAGGAATCTCGCGCGCGCGTGCTGACCCGGCATGCGGGCGGCGGGATCACGGCGACGGGGCATACGCAGGCTGTGATCGTCGACGATCGGCATCTACACATCCCATCGGCCGCCGCCCGGCGTCGGCTTTAGCCTTACCGGCCACCGCGGGAAATAGCCGACTGTTCGACCGGGAAAGCCCTCTTGCGCGGGCTGATGAGAAAAGGCGTGGAACGTGCGGCCATCGTCCTAAAGCAGGCTCGGGACCGCGCCGAAAGCATGGGCAGGCCCTGTTCCTCGATTGGGATGCAAATCATTATGTATGACTCATTCAACTCATCTATACCTTCAGATATGCGGCTGCTGCTGCGCGCGGACGCCGAGCAGTGCTGGCTGCACCGCGAGGTGCTGCCCGCGCTGCAGCATCTCGAGACGCGCGAGCAGCTCCCCGATGAGGAAGTTGGGGCGGCGTTGGCCTACCTGGAGGCGATGTGGAACGAGGCGATGCTGCGCGCGCGGGAGACCGACGCCGCGCACGCTCACCTGCGTGCCCGTCATGAGAAGACTGAAGCCCTGTCGGGGACCGCCGGGCGCTACCACGCGGCGGTGCGGGTCCTGCGCGGGGTCCTCGCCGAGCGCGTCACACCGCTCGTGGAGTCTCCGTTGGAGCTCGGGGACCAACAGGTCAAGGCGGCGCGCGGCGGGCTGCGCGCGCAGGACGCACGCTCCAATGGGACGCGTCCGAGCAGCAACGGCTGGACTCCGCGCGCGGCGTAATCGCATACGCTTGGCGGCGTGTCTGAGCCAACCGCCACGGGGATGCCGCGCTTCGATCTGCAATCGCACTCCACCCGCTCTGACGGGGCACTGGAGCCCGCCGCGGTCGTTGCCGCTGCCGCGCAGGCGGGTGTGCAACTGCTGGCGCTCACCGACCACGACACCCTCGCCGGCGTCGCCGAGGCGCAGCGGGCCGGCGCCGAGCACGGAGTCACCGTGGTGCCCGCAATCGAGATCTCCGCGATCGACGACGGCGGCGAGAGCGGCACGGCGCGCGAACTGCACATCCTCGGCTATCTGGTGGACCACACCGACCCCAACTTCACGGCGACGCTCGCCGGGTTTCTAGCCGACCGCGAGCAGCGCACGCTGCGGATGGCTGAGAACCTGCAGGGCCTCGGTATCCAGCTCGACCAGCGGGCAATCGACGCACGGGTGAGCGCCGGCGAGCCGATCGGCCGCCCGCATCTCGCCGAAGCGGCGCTGGGCCATCCGGCCAATGCGCAGCGGTTGGCGCAGGAGAGCATCGACGACATCGGCTCGTTCATCAGGGCCTACCTGATCGAGGGCCGCCCAGCGTTCTGTTTGCGCATCACGCCCACCGTGGCAGAGGCCATCGATGCGATCCACGCGGCCGGGGGCGTGGCGATCTGGGCGCACCCGTTCTGGGACGTGTCGGATCCGGAGGAGGTGCTCGTCACGATCGACCGCTTCCGCGCGCTTGGGATCGACGGCGTGGAGGCGTTCTACGTCACCCACACGCGCGAGCAGACCGAGCTGCTGGCGCGCCGCTGTGAGGAGCTCGCGATCCTGAGCACCGGCTCAGCCGACTTCCACGGTCCCGAGAACCGGCTGTTTTCACGCTTCCTGGCGTTTGACACCCACGGCCTGCAGCCCAACCTCGGCCCGATCGCCACACTGGCCCAAACCCCCTAGCGACACCCTCACCGGGGGCGAGCAAACGACGTGAGAACGTGCCGGATGACCCGAAGGGTCGTCCTCCAAAAAATCAAGCCGCCTGCGACCCCAGCAGGTCGGTGAGCCGGTAGGCGAGCGCTTCGAGGGCCAGCTCCTCGGAGACGTTGAGGTCGAGGCGCAGGCGCGTGTCGCGCACGAGCTCCACGCCACGCAGCAGCGCGCCGGCGTCGCGCCCGCGCGCGTTGGAGGCGAGCTCCTCGGAGCGATCGAGCGCGTGGGCGAGCTCGGGGGCGCCGCTGGCCACGCACCACACGTCGCGCACCCACAGCTCCGCCAGGCGCAACCCGAGGTCGAGCGTGGCGGTGCGCGCGCGACGCTCCGCACGGCGCACCACATCGACCCCTTCGCGCTCGAACTTGCGGCGCTCCTTGCTCGGCAACAGCTCGGCGCGCTCCCGCAGCAGCTGCTGGGCCGCCTCGCCCGCGTTGGCGCCCGCGACCTTGGCCAGCTCCACCAGTGCCGTGCGCTGCGCGGGATCGGTGCGCGCCGCAAGCGCACCCGCGATGAAGTCCTCGGCCCACTTGCGCAGCTCCGCGCCCTGCTCGCCGGCCACCAAACGCTGCCACACCACCTCGCTCGGCAACGGATCGAAGCGCACCTGCTGGCAGCGCGAGGCGATCGTGGCCAGCACGTCCTCGCGGTGCTCGGCCAGCAGGATCAGGTGCGCAAAGGAGGGAGGCTCCTCCAGCGTCTTCAGCAGCCGGTTGGCCGCCTGGTCGTTCATGGTGCCGGCGGCCTCGATCACGAACACCCTGCGCGTGGACTCAAACGGGGTGCGTGTAACCGCCGCCACCACCGGCTCGTCGATGTCGCTCACGAGCACTTCGCTGGCTCCACTGGGGGTCACCCATGTGAGATCGGGGTGCACGTCGCGCGCCACCCGCTCGACCACGGTGGCCGG
>JBAWFB010000099.1:0-3008 GCA_049591495.1 Solirubrobacteraceae bacterium | reverse complement strand
GCCCTGACGGTGTCCTGCCTGAACAACCTCAAGCAATGGGGCGTCGCCACCCAGATTTATGTGATGGACAACGGAGATTTTCTGCCGCGCGAAGGCAGCGCCAACCCGCCGAACGTTCCCACCACGTCCGCCCATTCGAACAACTGGTATTGCCTGCTCCCGCTGGCGATCGGCCTGCCCTGGTATTATGCCAATGAATGGCGCACCAACGCCGAAGCCGACCTGGGCCACACCCTGTGGAGTTGCCCCAGCAATTCCCGGCGCAGCAACGGCAACAACCTGTTCCATTACTGTTTGAACGACGGTTTTGATGGCATCGGCGTCAGCGACCATGCCGACATTCGGCTCACCGCCATCCCCGGTTCTCCGGCCCGGGTGGTCTGGCTCTTTGACAGCAAAAACCTGCCCGCCTGGGGGCCGCAAACCTACGTCCACACCAACCTCCACAACGGCGGGGCGAATATCGTGTTTCTGGACGGTCATGCCCGACGGTTCCAGGCATCCGCCTACCGCGACGCAACGGGCAACGTGGTCACCAACAATCCGGAACTCGTCTGGAACACGTTTCCTTGAACCGATAACCGGCCATTCCGAAGCGGATTGTGTCGGCAATTACAGCGGGACAGGCAGCTTGCCTGTCCCGCTGTCAGGGTTGTCCTCACCCAAAATCCGGGTTCAAACCTTCAGAGCCAGTCTGAAAATTGTAGCGTCGGCCATCTTGGCTGACGTAAAGCCGAGGCTTCCAGCCCGGCGGCATGGCGTCAGAAACGAGAAAACCACAGTCTCTTTTGAGCGTTCCTCCCTGCGGATAGCTTTTCCGGGCGGCAAGCTGCCGCCCTCTACGGCAGGCAGGGATGCCTGCCGCTGCAATTTTCAAACCGGCCCTTACGCCCGAAAACATCCCCACCGGTTTACGGCGCGCGGTGGATGCGGAAAAATTGAAAATCGCCAATCACGTTGTTCGTCGTAAACACAAAAGGCGAATTCGTGGTGACGCTCTGGAGGTTGGTGGCAAACGGCGTCCAAGTCACCAGATCTGCCGAGGCTTGCACATCATAAATGCGATTGGCCTGCGATTCCCAAGCCAGCGTGAGGTTCGAGCCGGTGCATACGACCGACTGTAGCTTGAACGGCGTGTTGAAGGGATTGTTGAAAACCATTAGCACTGGTAGATGGTCGGAGGCGGTCTGGTCGTCATTGCCCAACAGGTTGGACGGCAGAACGGGGAGCAGGCCGGTGCGAAATACTTCGGACGCGGCGATATTGGTGAACAACTGCGCGCACGGCAGAATATAATCAAACCGGGTGTCGAGCGGGTTGCGGATGGATTCGGTGTAGGCGTTGGACGGCGCGTTTCCGAAGGGGTTGACCGGCGTGGTGAGTTGTAGTCCGGTCGGCCCGCTCGTAATGCTCTGGATCGGCTGGCTGCTGTTGTAGGTGGAGTCGGGGAAAAAGGCGTCTTCATTCATATCGCCCGCCATAATATACGGATGGGTGGCGTTGGTGCCGGTCAGAAAGGTGTTCACAAAAAAATTGGAAATAGCCACCGCCTGGGCACCCCGCTCGTTTGCGTCGTTCTGGGCGGAAGTCGTGGTGGCCTTGAGGTGCGCCACAAAAACATGCAGCGGCAATGGCCAGTTGGGCACGGCGATCTGGGCTTCAAACAGATCGCGCGGGTAAGAGCCACTGCCGCCAAAGGGGGCCAGACTGGAGTTGCCCAACCAGCTCTGCGAACGGATGATGGGAAACCGGCTGGCGATCGCATTGCGGATATAACCGTCCGTAACCGAATTGGTCGCGAGATAAAACCCCGGGAAATAGGCCTTCACCCAGTTCGCCATCTGCCAGGTGTTCGTGTAGGGGATTTCGTTGAAGGCGATGATGTCGGCATTGAGATAGACCAGTTCGCGGCCAATGGCCTGCACCTGGGCCGCATTAGTGCTCCAGTCCGACACGCCGTTGCCGTTCACATTGTAGGTCAGGAAACGGATTGCGCCATTCGTGGCGTCAATAGAAACCGGCGTCACAACCAGCGCGGCCGGAAGGCTGTTGGTCGCCCCGGCGGCATTGGTCACCGTTACGGAATAATTTCCCGCCTGGCCCGGCGTGACTCCGTAAAGCGACAGCGTCTGGCCAGTCTGGCCGGGCAGGTCGGCACCGTTGAACTGCCATTGAAAGGAGGGGTCCGGGTGACCAGTCGCGCCCACGGAGAAAATTGCGAAACCGTTGCTGCCCGTCGCCTGGCTTTGCGGCTGCAAGAGGATGACGGGCGCATTGGTGAGCGTTTCCGAACTGGCTGTGGCCTGGAAACGGACCGTCAAGTCGTCCACGGCCACCCCGGCATCGCTGCTGCTGTCATCTGGATCGCGCCAGCGCAGAAAAATTTCCTCCCCCGGCTGAACCACCGCGCCGGTCAGGACGATGTTCGTGAAAACGTGCCGGTTCGCCGGGTCATTGCCGTCCAGCGCCATGCCGCTTCCGTTCACATTCACCACCGGGGAATTGAAGTCCAGCGCACTTAAACTTGCCCAGGATTGCGCATTGCCGGCATCGGCGCTGATGAGCGGCACGATGGCAATTCGATACGAGAATGCCAGCGTATTGGTGACCGCGCTGGCACCGTTAGCGTTGCGCCACTGCTCGCCGGTGTAGGAAACGGCGATGTTGGTCTGGGCGAAGGCAGTGTCGTTCAAGAGCCGCACACCGTAGGCATAGGTGTTTCCCGAAGCCGCCAGCGAACCCAGCGCCCGGTCGGAGGCCGGATTCACCCCGTTCGTGCCAAAACTATAAAGACTCCCAGCCGTGCTGGTGCCGGCCCCGGCGTTGTAAGTCGCGACTTCGGCGCTGCCCCTGGTGGCATACCACCCTGGCAGCGTGGTGTTGTCAGTCCATGGATTGCTGCTGCCGGAACTGGCGAGCGCATCGAAATTTTGTGAATACGCCCCGCTGCTCATGGGTATCTGGGCCTGCGCCGTGGCCGCAGCGAGCAATCCGGTAACGACCAGGCC
>JBAWFB010000098.1:0-2957 GCA_049591495.1 Solirubrobacteraceae bacterium | reverse complement strand
GCGCAACCCGGCGACGACGAACACACACCGCCAATACACGCCCCGGCGAGCGCTCGCCGACGCTGTTCGCGTCGGCGTCAGCGACATCGCAATCGGCCCTCGACCACCAGAGTGGACCGGTCCGATTGTCGAGCTCGGCTGCGAGGAGTTCGTCGCCATACTCCCGGCCTCTGAGCCACTCGCAAAGAGCAAGCACAGCATCCCTCTTGCGGAGTTGGCCGACCGAGACTGGGTTCTGTTCGAGCCCGAGCACGGCCTGTCGGAGCTGATCCTTGCAACATGCGCGCGCGCGGGATTTACTCCGCGCAGGACTGTGGAGACTGGGCAGGTTGCAGCGGCCGTCCATCTGGCAGCAGCTGGGCTGGGCGTGACGCTCGTCCCAAAGAACGTTGTGCCCGAAGGCCTGCGAGCAACCGTCCGGAGCCTGAAACCGCCGCTGGTTCGCGAGCTTGTCGCCTTCACCCGACAGGACTGGTCACCGCTTGCTGCGGCGTTCTTGGAGATCCTCGACGGGCGAGCATGTCAAGCACGTCCTCCGTATGCCGACGATGTCGGCTAACCATGTTGGAACCTACCGCGACGCGTCCATCGGCTCGCTCCCACCCACGACCACGAATACCTCCTCCTGCTTTCACAACCTTTGTGGGAATGACAGCTAACCCGCAACCCAGCGTGCCAGGCGCTCGCGGCTGAGCACGCGCGACGGCTCGACGAGGCGGCTGAAGGAGTCGCGTAGATCCTGTGCCGCATCGGTCTTGCCCGTCCATCCCCTGAACAGCTTCGCGGACTCTGCTCGCGGAAAGCTCCCCCAGGAGAACGACCACTCATAGTGCTCGGCGGCGACTACTTCCGCAAACGCGACCCCCAACGCACCACAACACGCCTCGTACACCAACTCGAAGCTCTCGGACACCACGTAACGCTCGAAGCAGTGGCAGCCTAAACGCTTATTTTCCTGTCAGAGCAGCCGACGTCGTCGAAGAACATCTGTCCGCCACGCACCCGAGCGTAGCGGTTCGACTCGAGGTCGGTTGGCTCCATGAAACCCGACTGAGGCGGCGCTACTCGACCGGCGGCGCGAGGTAGCCGTCGGGCTCCTCGACAACGGTGTTCCGCAGATCGCCGATCCCGTCTATCTCGACTCTGACGACATCGCCAACCTTGAGCAATCCCTCGGGGAACGGCTGGCGTACCGCTCCGATGCCTGCGGGTGTGCCCGTAGCGATCACGTCGCCTGGCTCTAGCGTGAACGCTTCGGAGAGATGGGCGACCTGCTCGAAGCAGTTGAAGATCATCTCGCCCGTGTTCGAGTCCTGGCGAAGCTCATCGTTCACGTAGGCCCTGATACCAAGGTCGTGCGGATCGCCAAGCTCGTCGGCGGTCACGATCCACGGCCCGAGCGGTCCATGCGTGTCGAAGGACTTGCCGATCGTCATTGTCGGCGTGCGCAGTTGCCAGTCGCGTACCGACACGTCGTTGGCGATCGTGTACCCGGCGATCGCTTCATGGGCGTTCTCGACGGGCACATGACGACAGCGCGTGCCGATCACGACTGCAAGCTCGGCCTCGTAGTCGAGCAGGCTCGACACGCGCGGCATGTGTATGTACGCGTCCGGGCCGACTATGCACGTCACCTGCTTGTTGAAGAAGAAAGGAACCTCTGGCGCTTGCAGGCCGCTCTCTGCGATGTGGTCCTTGTAGTTGAGCCCGATCGCCAGGTACTTGCGCGGTGTCGCGGGCGCGAGAAGGCAGACACTGGCGAGCGCGTGGCGCTCGTCGGGAGCGTCCCGCTCCACCACGAAACCGTCCTGGGCAATGCCGTCTCGCGTGCGGCCGTCGATCTGGAATCTGCACAGCCTCACTCGGCGCTCTCCGTTGGCGGGGCGATGGCCGGGCTCAGCTCGCCGGCCATCGCACGATCATGGATCGCCTCGAATGGCTCGCCCGCAGCGGCAGCTTCCGCGACCTTCTCCGGGTCTACGAACACGCCGATCGGGTTCGCCTCGAACGCAGGGCTTGAGCGCATCCACTCGCTCGAGGCGAGCCAGTCACCGAAGGTATCGACTTGCAGCTCGACGCGGTTGCCGTCCGGGTCTTTGTAGTAGTAGGAGAGCGTCATCCCGTGGTCGATGCAGATATCCGGCGTGATCCCCTCCTCATGCAGGCGCAGATAGGTCGCGTTCAAGTCCTCGAAGCGCTCGTACTCGAAGGCGCTGTGGTGCATCCCGGTTCGTGTCTCCTTGTCGGGGTCATCGGCGAAGCCGGGGAAGCAGAGCAGCGCGATCCGGTGGTTCGCGGCGTCGTTGGTCAGCCACGCCCCGGTCGCGTCCTGAAAGGCGACCTCAGCGCCGACCACGACCACGTACCAGTCGATCAGCGCCTGTAGCTGGGTGGTCTTCAGGTTGAAGTGATGGAGCGCCGGCCTGATGATCGGGTGCGTGGTCATGGAACTCATCACCACGGGACCGACGCGCTTGTTTGGTGCAGCAGGCCCGGGTTGATGTCTGACTCTTGGTGGACGTGCCGGGGCGGGGTGTAGAACGTCGCGTAGGGACGTAGTCGAACCGCGACTCGTTTCTCCTCGCGTGCGCCTGCTTCCACCATCGGGCGCACATCCTCAGACATGGGCGTCCCGGCCATCACACCGGCAATGCGCATCATCACGTCAACCACGAAGTCGAAGTCGGTGTCTATCTCCGCGTCGCAATAGACCTGTAGGTAGCTCGGCGGCCATTGCTCGTCAAGGACACAGAGCGAAACCTTGGGGCTGCGCGCCACGGCCTTCGCCTTCGCGCGCTCGCCCATCGTGGAGACGACAATCTCCTCGGGCTCTGCGGAGTAGTACACGATCGACATCGCCGGCCCGTGCTCGGCGCGGCCGTACCCGAAGATCGCGGTGCGATGGTCGAGCACGAACTGTCGTCGCTGCTCGGGTGTCATCGGCAGTCCTCTCGTTG
>JBAWFB010000097.1:0-5382 GCA_049591495.1 Solirubrobacteraceae bacterium | reverse complement strand
CTCTTCCCAGTTGGCGTAGTCGCGATTCTGGACCTGCAGCGCAACGGGGCCGCCGAGCGTCAGCCCATGCCTCACGCCGGCCGTCACCTGGGCTGTGTCCTTCTTGATCTTCATGCGCCCGCCGCGGCCGTGGCCGAGCTGGAGGCGCGCCATGTCCTCGTTGAGATCCTCAGGCGTGAGGCGCAGACCTGCCGGCAGTCCCTCGACCAGGCAAGTGAGACCGGGGCCGTGGGACTCGCCAGCGGTTATCAGGCGGAGGGTCATCTCCGCCGTAGCTTATTTGCTTGAGGTCGAGAGCCCTTAGCCGCGCGCCGCACGCGCCTTAGGCCCGGCAAGTGCCGCTTGCGCCTTTTGCCTGGCGGCTGCCGTGCGCGCGCTGCGCTTCGTTCGCGCGGTGCTGGCACGAACGACCACCTTGTTGATGCTCACGACCCTCAGCGCATAGCCGACCGTCTGGCCGTTGGGTTCGACGTATTCGAGTTCCTCGACCTGCCCGACAGCGAGATCGATCGACTGACAATCCGAGGTGCTGGGAAGGCAGGTTCCCGGGCCGTGCAGGATCGGCGCGACGACGAGCTTGAAGATCGCTCCCTTGCCGTCTGCGCTGACTCGTTCGAAGGAGAGACGCACATCCTGCTTTGAGGGAAGCGGCTGGTTTGCCTTCAGGCCAACATATGGAGTGACAACCACAGGTTCGGTCGGACTCGTCGGCGCATTGGCCAAAGCAGCGACCACGACATACGACGGCGATGAGGGTTTTGCGGGCTGAGCCGGAGGTGTCACCGGTGTGGTTCCCCCGGCTGTGCCTGTGCCGCCACTCGACGATCCAGTGCTGGAGCCACCGCTCGACGATCCGGTGCTCCCGGAGGAGGATTCGGAGCTTTTTGAGCCAGAAGAGCTATTCGTGGTGTTTCTCTTCGCTTCCGCGGGCGAGGCCAGCGGTGTGAACGGGTCGCGCGTGGGACCCTGGCTTTGGTAGCGAGCTCCGCCTGGTGTCTCTGAGACGGCAATATGGGGATTTTCAGGGGCGACGGAGACCTTCCCGCCGGCCGACGCACCCGTTGCGGGAGCGCTCTGGAGGCTCGCCGACGGTACCGCAGTGGAGCCGCCGGAGCCGCCGGTGAGCGCGTAGCCGATGGCCGCCAGCAGCGCGACGCCAACCACTCCCACCAGCGGCAGCATGTGCCGCGATAGAAGGTCCGACTTGATCGATCGCAGGAACTCGGTCATGGGTTTGCCTTTATGACTGCCGCGGTGGGGGCTCCGCTGGAGCCGCTGGATGTGCTGCTCGCCGCCGACTGGGCTCCTGCGGGTCCGGCGGCTGTTGCGCCTCCGAGTGTGGCCTCGCCCGTGGGAAGCACATAGGCCGTTGCCGTCACGGTGCCCGTCAGTTCGGGCGCTTTGGTCTTACCCGACCCGCTGGCTCCAGACGTGCTCTGTCCCGAGGTCGTGTTGGGGGCCAAGCTGACACTGTTGATCGTCAGCAGACGACCGCTCACCTGCAATGGGCCTGAGGAGCTCAGCAGGGTAAAGCCTTCGAGGTTGCCCAGGAGCTTGCTCAGGGCGATGAACTTTCCATTGAACACGAACGTGAAGGGCTGTTGTGAGAGCCCAGCGCCCTGCGCGGCTGACGTGGCGCTCGACGATGAGGCGGAGGTGCTCGGGCCAGACGTCGAAGAGCCATCTGTAATCGAGGAGAAATCGACATCGTGGCTGCTTGAGGCCGCCTGCAGGGTGTAGAGCAGCGCCGGTGTTTCATCTGAGGCAGGTACCGCCTGTCCGAGTGTCACCAGCGAGGTGTACGCGGTCGAATAGCGCGATTGCGCGCTACGCGCTTCTCTGGCCTGGGATTCCGCGCTGGCCAGCTGCTGACGCGCGGTTTCCACTTCGGCGCTCACCTTCGTCGCGTGTTCGCGCTCCGGCGATACCGCCATGAACCACACGGCACCCAGCACTGCCAGTGCAGCGATTCCCATCAACATGAGCCGGTCGCGCAAGGTCATCGCAGCGTCCCCTTGCGATGAGCTGAAATCTGCTCTGTCGCTCCGTGTGTGTGTGCAGCGGTGGTCGAACTGGTCGGTGTACCGGCCGGTGCGCTCAGTGCGGGCGCTGCCGGCAATGCCGCAAAGCTGACCTGTACCGCAAAGGACGGATCGCTGCCAGGACAGCCTCCCGATCCACCAGAGCTCGAATCGCTACTCGTCGAGCTCTGCAGCTCTACTTCGCTCACGCCGTTCATCAGGCGCAGGCGCTGCAGCGTCTGGGCAACCTCCGACTGGCTCGTGGCGCAACCCGAGAGCGTGAACACAGGGACGGCCCCGGGAGGCGTGCTCGACGTCGCGCTTGTACTTGCTGCTGCGCCCGCGGCGGCGCCGGCTGTCACGCTTTGAGATCCAATCGTGCCGTGTAGCGAGTCGAGTGCCGTGCCAGCGGGCAGCACACGTCCGAGCTCGTGCAGCGCATGCGACCAGTCAAAGCGTGACTCGACCAGCTGGGAGACCGTCTGCATGCGCTTTTCCGCCATGGACACAAAGCTGGTGTAGGGCGTCAGGCGACCGGTATGGGCCTGCACCGCGCTTGTCTGCGCGTTCAGCGAAGCGGTCTCCCCCGCCTGGTCGGATATCTGGTGGCGTGCGCTGCCATATGCAATCGCAAGCGCCACGAGCCCCACAAACAGGCCAAGCACGATTAGAGCGCCGCCACCGGAGCGTCCGATCAGACGTCCTGCTCGCCTGCGACGCTCGCCTGGGATCAGATTGACGGCCTTCATCGCGGTGCCTCCTCGGTGGCAAGGCCGGCGGCCACGGCGAGGTTCTCGGGTGACACGCTGCCGGCAGAGCTCTCGTTTACCAAGCCGACCGTCTGCGGCGTCACCGGTACACCGAGCTCGCTTTGCATAGCACGGGCAAAGCCCGAGATCTGCAGCGCGGGACCGCTAAGGATCACACTCGAGACCTCTCCCCCGCCGTCTTGGGAGCGGTGGAAGTCAAGCGAGTTGCGTACCTCGCCGGCTATTTCGCGCACCCCGCCGGCGAGCACGGGCCGCACATCGATCGTGGGCTCCTCGACCGGCTCCGGGGACGATGCGCTCTCGGGTGCAACGAAGCCTGGCGTGCTTTCGAATGTTGCCGTGGGCGTGGGCTCTTCCAGGTCGACCGAGGCGATCAGCTCACGCGCCTTCAGCAGTGTGATGCCGTAGCGCTCGGCGATGTCGGTGGCCATCGACTCGAGACCGCCGCTGACAACGCGCGTGAAACGACACAAGCTCCCCTCAGCGATGGCCATGTTGGTGAGCCCACCCACGTTCAGGTACAGCACGCGGCCGGCGTGCTGCTCGTCGGCACGGCACAGCGAGCGGATCAACGCAAAAGCGGATAGATCGACCCCTTCCGGGCGCAGCCCGGCCTCGCGCACGGCGCTCAGCAGACGGTCGATCATGTCGCGCTGGGCAGCGACGACGATCACGTGCTGGCGCGGTCCAGCCGGGGTGTCGGTGATACCGAGCGCGTGGTAGTCGAGCACCGCGTTGTCGAGTGGCATCGGCACCTGGTCCTCGGCTTGGAAGCGCACGGCGGCGTCGAGTTCCTTGCTGTCGGTCAGCGGGGGAAGCTCGAGCGTGCGCAACACGGTGCGCTGGTTGGCGATGCCCAAGCGCACACGCTTGTCGAGATGCGAATCGCCGAACATCGTTCGAAGCGTGTCGGCTAGCGCAACACCGTCGAGCACCTCTCCCTCGCGGACCGTATCGGGCGGCAATGGCGCGCCGGCAGCCTTCTGTACAAGGATCGAACCGTTCACACGGGCCTGCACCGCCGTCACGTAGCCGGGTTGAATGTCCAGTCCGACCAGCGTCGGGCCGGACCTCGACCCACGCCGGCGATCGAATTTCAGGTTTGGCTTGGGCAGTGAGGGCATCTTGCGGTTCGACGTGGGCGTGGGATCGCCATCCACCACATCCGCTTCGAGAGTCGGCAACTCGGGTGGAATATCGACCACGATCGACGTCGGCCTGAGCAGGCCGAGGCTGTCGTTGGTCATCTGTCCAGGTTCCTTGGGGCTCATCAGCGCAGGAAGGTGGTCGTGTACCAGTTGACGAGCGGATCGCCGGCGAACACGGCGACGATCGACCCAAAAGCGAGGAACGGACCGAATGGGACAGCCGTCTTGCGTCCTGCTTGAGTGCCCTTGCGTGCCACGATCAGTACCCCGTAGAGCACACCAGCAAGCAGCGCGATCAGCATCGCGGGGGCGACGGCGCTTCCGAGGAACAGGCCCATCACGCCCGCCAGCTTCACGTCACCCATGCCCATCCCGCCCGGGTAGGCGAGTGCCGCCGCCAGCAAAGCTCCGCCGGCAGCGAGACCGGCGATCAGACGCGTGGGCTCGCCGCTTGGGTCGAGCGCGGTTCCGAGGCCGAGCGCCAGCACGGCACCAAGCATGGTCAGCTGGTTGGGGATGATGCGATGCTCCAGGTCGATCAGCGCGACCGGGACGAGCAGCAGAATGAAGGTGACGTTCAGTGCGATTGTGGCCGTGGAGCCGCCAGCGAGTACCGCAGCCACGCACAGCAGTCCGCAGAGCGCCTCGACAAGCGGGTAGCGCTTTGAGATCGGGGCCGAGCAGTTGCGGCAGTGTCCGCGCAACAGCAGCCACGAGAGGACCGGCACGTTGTCGTAGGGCATCACCCTCGCGCCACACGCCGTGCAGTGCGAGGCTGGCTTGACGATCGACTCACGACGGGGCAGCCGGTAGACGACGACGTTGAGAAACGATCCGATGATCGCTCCAAACACGCCGGTGAAAGTTGCCGCTGCGGTCTCCATGGACGGATGATCGGCGTTTGCGCGTCCACACTTGAGCGTCAGTGCAATCATGCGCCCAAATGGCGCTGGAGGCGGGCTGAATGTCGTCGCCTCGATCATGACCCGCCCAAGCAAAAAGCGGGGACGGCCCCAAGGCCGCCCCCGCTTTGCGAAAACATCATTGTCCTATGTTGAGCCTCACAGAGGATGAGGCAGGACTGCTCACGTCAGCTTTGATGGTCCTACCAGGTTCCGGTCGTGCCGGATCCTTCGATCTTGCAATCGCCGTGGTTGCTCGCAAGGTGAGCGGTACACGGCCTTTTGAATTCGCCGGAAGCGTTGCGTTCGATCGTGAACGTGTCTTCTGTCGCAGTTGCCTTAGCCGTGATTTTATAGGTGGTCGCTGTTGCAGTGACGGCGGTGAGTTCGGTGCCGGTTTTTTCTTTCAGCGTCGGCTCGATTTCCTGGAGCTTTTTGATTCCTTCAGTGTTCAGACCGAGGTAGCTGCCTTCATTTTCGGTCGCGTAGGTCTCAGCCGCGGTCTGCGCCGTCTGGACCTGAGTCTCGGCGTTGGAGTCGC
>JBAWFB010000096.1:0-8181 GCA_049591495.1 Solirubrobacteraceae bacterium | reverse complement strand
GCCACAGCGTCGTCCGCGCCGCGGCCGACGCCGGCGTGGCACCTACGACGAGACGATCGCCCCGATCGACACCACCGCGATGGAGGCCACCGACCTGATTCGCGTCAACTCCGGCTCGACCGTCAAGGACGTGGCCGAGTACCTGGGTGTACCGGTGCCGGAGATCATCAAGAAGCTGATGATGCTCGGCGAGATGGCAACCCTCACCCAGACGCTCTCAGACGATGCGATCCAGGTGCTGGCCGACGAATTCGAGAAGAAGATCGAGATCGTCCACGCCGCCGACGACGTCGAGGTCGAGCCGGTGTTCGAAGACGTCGAGGAGGACCTCGTCGACCGTCCTCCGGTGGTCACGATCATGGGTCACGTCGACCACGGTAAGACCTCGCTGCTGGACGCGATCCGCCAGACCGAGGTCGCGGCGGGCGAGGCGGGTGGCATCACCCAGCACATCGGCGCCTACCAGGTCCATCACGGCGAGAAGGTGATCACGTTCCTCGACACGCCCGGCCACGAGGCGTTCACCGCGATGCGCGCCCGCGGGGCGCAGGTGACCGACCTGGCCGTGATCGTGGTCGCGGCCGACGATGGCGTCAAGCCGCAGACCGAGGAGGCGATCGACCACGCGAAGGCCGCCGAAGTGCCGATCGTCGTGGCGGTCAACAAGATCGACAAGGAGGGCGCGCAGCCCGAGCGTGTGCGCACCGAACTCACCCAGCACGGTCTGCAACCCTCCGAGTGGGGTGGGGAGATCGAGTTCGTCGACGTCAGCGCCAAGACCCGCGAAGGTCTCGACAGCCTGCTCGACACGATTCAGCTCGTCACCGACCTCGAGGAGCTGAAGGCCAACCGCGACGCGATGGCCTCCGGCACCGTGATCGAGTCAAAGCTCGACCCCGGGCGCGGACCGGTCGTGAGCATCCTGATCCAGCGCGGCACCCTGGAAGTGGGAGACGCGCTTGTCGCGGGCGCCAGCTTCGGGCGGGTGCGCGCGATGCACAATTTCATTGGCGCGCGCGTGAAGACAGCTGAACCCGGAGAGCCGGTCGAGGTGCTCGGCTTCGACGGCGTCCCCGAGGCCGGGGAATTCGTGCGTGCCGTGGAGAACGAGCGTCGCGCCCGCCAGCTCGCGGGCGAGCGCGCCAACCGTCTGAAGACCGAGGCGCTCGCGCGCCGCTCCGGACGCAAGGTCTCACTCGAGGACGTGTTCAAGCTCGCCCAGGAAGGCACTGTGAAGGAGCTCAGCCTGGTGATCAAGGCCGATGTCGCCGGGTCGCTTGAGGCAATCGAGGACGAGATCGCCAAGCTGCCCCAGGACGAGGTGTCGGTGAACATCATCCACCGCGGCGTCGGAGGCATCAACGAGTCCGACGTGATGCTGGCTTCGGCATCCTCGGGGCTGATCCTCGCCTTCAACGTGCGTCCCGTCGGCGACGCACGCCAGCTGGCCGACCGTGAGGGCGTCGAGATCCGCTCCTACGCGGTCATCTACCGCGCGATCGAAGAGCTGCGCGCGGCGATGCAGGGAATGCTCGAGCCCACCGAGGTCGAGAGCTCGCTCGGCCAGGCGGAGGTACGCCAGCTGTTCCGAGCCTCGAAGATAGGCGTGATCGCCGGCTCGCACATCAGCGAGGGCAAGGTCACACGCGGGGCACGCGTGCGGGTGGTGCGCGAGGGCACCGTCATCTACGACACCACGATCGCAAGCCTGCGCCGCTTCAACGAGGACGCACGCGAGGTGACCGCCGGCTACGAGTGCGGGATCGTGCTCGCCAACTTCCAGGATCTGCGCGAGGGCGACATCCTCGAGACGTATGAGACACGCCTGCAGGAGCGTCAGCTAGCCTGAAGCTGAGCTTGTGCGCATGGGTAGTTGCTCATGCAAGGGGCCGTGTGACTCGGAGGCTTCGAGAGACAGGGACGGGTAGGATGAGATCGGACCGTATGCGTCGCGTCGATGAGGCGATCAGGCAGGTGATCGGGGACGCGGTGGCTGCAGACTTGAAGGACCCAAGGGTGGGATTCGTGACCGTGACAGACGTCAGGACCAGTGCCGATTTGAGCCATGCTCGCGTGTACGTGAGCGTGCTGGGCAGCTCGCACACGCGCGAGGAGACGATGGACGGGCTGCACAGCGCCCATGGCTACCTGCAGCGCCGGATCGCTGGTGAGCTTCACCTGAAGCGCACCCCGACGCTTGACTTCGCCTATGACGACACGACCGACCGTGCAATGCGCCTCGACGCGCTGATCGAGACGGAGATCGAGACGATTGGGGCACCGGATGCCGATCGGGACCCACAGGCGGGCGCGGCAGACGAGCTGGGGAGGGAGTCGCGGGCGTGAGCGACGAGTCGACAATCGACCCGCAGACGCGCGAGTTGGTGCTCGAGCGTGTTCGCCGGGACGCCAGTTTCGTCGTGGCCACGCATGAGAACCCCGACGGCGACGCACTGGGATCGCTGATCGGGATGCACGGCCTGCTGACAGCGCTCGGCAAGGAATCGGACATGTTCATCTCCGCGAGCGACCTTCCGCTTCCGCGCGAGTATCGCTGCGCGGCGCTCGAGCAAGCCATTCAGGCGGCGCCGGCAGACATTGGAGAGCGCACGGTGGTGATGCTCGACTGCGGCAACATCGACCGCAACCCGGCGGCTGTGCTGCAGCACGGAGCGCATCTGCTCAACATCGACCATCACCACGACAACACGATGTTCGGCACGCTCAACCTGGTGGACCCCACCGCGTCGTGTACCGCGGAGATCGTGTGGGACCTGATGCACGGTCTACAGGTCACACCGAGCGTCGCGATCGCAGAGGCCCTGTATGTGGGTCTCGTGACAGACACGGGACGCTTCATGTACGAGAACACCGGTCCTCGCGCTCATCGGATGGCGGCCGAGCTGATCGCGACCGGGGTGGACGTGCCGGCTGTCTACAGACGGCTCTACGAGGAAATGCCGCTCGCCAAGCTGACGCTGCTCGGGGTCGCGCTCGAGCGCATTCGGCGCTTCGACAACGGTGAGTTGACGCTCGTCGCGCTCGACGCCGAGGACTTCGGGCGGGCAGCAGCCGAGGAGAGCTTCTCCGAGGGGATCGTCGACCATCTGCGCTGCATCGAGGGCACGAAGGTGGCCGTGTTGATTCGTGAATTGACGGCGCCTGAGAGCCGCGGCAAGCGCAAGGTGTCGCTGCGCGCGACCGACGACGACGTCGACGTGTCGGTGGTCGCGCGCACCCAGGGTGGTGGCGGACATCGTCGGGCCGCGGGCTTCTCGACAACGCTCGCGGTGGACGAGCTGATCGTGTTCCTGCGTCGCGAGATCACGGCACAGCTGCATCCAACGCCCAACGGATCGCCTGTTCCGACACTGGCGTAGGGCTTATCTCGATCGGCCCGCACGCCCCTACCGCGACAGGCCCTTCGATCGACGGCGTCCTGTTGATCGACAAGCCGGTCGGGCTCACCTCACACGATGTGGTGGCGCGCGTGCGGCGCTCGCTCGGGGGGGCGAAGACCGGTCATGCCGGAACGCTCGACCCGTTCGCGAGCGGACTGCTGATCGTGCTGGTGGGACGCGCGACGCGCATGCAGCAGCACGTGATGGAGTTGCCCAAGCGTTATGAGACCGTCGCGCGGCTTGGAGCGCTGTCGAGCACCGGCGACCCGGAGGGCGAGGTGACCGAGACAGGACGCTTCCCGCCCGAGGAGCCCGAGCTTCCCACCGGTGAGATCCGCCAGCGCCCACCGATCTACTCGGCCATCAAGATCAAAGGGGAGCGGGCCTACCGCAAGGCTCGTCGCGGAGAGAGCTTTCAGATGCCGGAGCGAATCGTGACCGTCAGCCGCTTCGTGGAGCTTTGGCGCGATCGTCCCGGAACACCCGGCGGACCACCCTCAGCTCATGAGCGACCGGTGCGAGCCGGCTATGAGATCGAATGCTCCTCCGGCACCTACGTGCGCTCGCTGATCGCCGATCTGGGCGACGCCTACTGCGAGGAGCTGCGGCGCACGGCCATCGGACCGTTTGCGGTGGACGACGCGGTGCCCCCGCCGCCACGCGAAAGCACCTGGGGAGACGCTCCCCTGTTGAGCGTCGAGCAGGTGCTGGCGCTTCTCGCATAGGCTTTCGGTGTGAAGGTCACTCGGCTGGCGGATGTTCAGAGCAGACCAAGGCGTGTGGCGGTGGGCTCTTTCGACGGCGTCCACCTCGGTCATCGCGAGGTGATCCGCGGCTCTGACAGCGTGCTGACTTTCGATCCGCATCCCTCGGCGGTCGTGGCTCCGCAGCACACCCCGAAGCTGCTCACCGATCTACAGGCCAAGGCTGAGCTGATCGAGGCGCTCGGCGTGCCCGAGATGATCGTGATCCCCTTCGACGCCGCCTTTGCCAAGCGCAGCGCCAAGGAGTTCATCGACGACGTGCTCGTGAACGCACTCGGGGCGACATACGTTTCGGTCGGCGAGAACTTCCGTTTCGGCAACCGTGCCAAGGGCGACCCGCGGATGCTCGCCGAAGACGAGCGCTTCTCCACGCGTGTGACACCGCTGCTGGAGGTGGACGGGGAGATCGTCTCATCCAGCCACATCCGGGGCCTGGTGCTGGCCGGCGAGGTCGGCCAGGCCACGCGCTTCCTCGGCACGCCGTTTCATCTGCGCGGCGAGGTCGTGCACGGCGACGAGCGCGGCCGCGAACTGGGCTTCCCGACCGCCAATCTGATCCCCGACGATGCGCTGGTGTGCCCGGGCCATGGCGTGTATGCGTGTCTCGCGGACGGGCGCCCCGCCGCGGTGAACATCGGCGTGCGTCCCACGTTCGAAACGGGCCGCGGCGAGTTGATCGAGGCGTACATACTCGACTTCGACGGCGACCTCTACGGACAATCGTTGCGCCTGGACTTTCTCGCGCGTCTGCGCGGTGAGCGGCGCTTTCAGTCGGCGGAGCAACTCATCGAGCAGATGCGCCGCGACGTCGAGAAGACACGCGAGATCATTGCGGCTCAAGCACCCGGGCAGGGGACGTAGTCCCCGGACTGCTAGCCTGTGCGACCGCTATGACGATCACAACAGAGCGCAAGCGCGAGATCGCCGCAAAGTTCGGCTCGGGCGAGCAGGACACCGGCAACACCAAGGTTCAGGTGGCGCTGCTGACCGAGCGCATCAACCACCTCACCGAGCACCTGCGCGAGCAGAGCAAGGACCACCATTCGCGTCGCGGGCTGCTGATGCTGGTCGGACAGCGTCGTCGTTTCCTGGACTACCTGCAGCGCAGGGACCTTGAGGGCTACCGCGCCCTCATCAAGGAGCTCGGGCTGCGCAAGTAGCCCGAGGGCGCGATCAGAAGATGAGCGCGACCGACTCAGCCTCCACAGTGCTGGCCCCGGGCACGAAGGTCCCCGAGTTCAAGCTCGCCACCGAAGGTGGCGAGGACTTCACCGCGACCGACCTGCAGGGCAAGAAGACCGTGCTGGTGTTCTACCCGTTTGCGTTCAGCCCGGTGTGCACCGACCAGCTGCAGGTCTACGAGCAGTCGCTGGGGGACATCACCGCGCAGGGCGCTGAGATCTACGGCGTCTCCTGCGACTCCACCTGGTCCCAGAAAGCGTTCCGCGAGAAGCTCGGCGTGAACATCCCGCAGCTCTCAGACTTCGAGCCCAAGGGCGCCGCGTGCGCCGCGTTTGGCGTGCTTCACCCCGGCGGCTTCCCACAGCGCGCGCTCGTGATCGTCGGCGACGACGGCGTCGTGCGCTGGAGCTATCAAGCTCCTTCCCCAGCAGACCTTCCCCCGGTACACATGATTCTTGGCGGACTGAAGAACGTCTAGCGTCCGCTAAGCTCCTTGCGTTCGGATACAAGGATAAAAAGAAAACGGCTCCGCCGACCGACGGGTGGAGAGGGAAGGTAGTTCAAATATGAGTAGCAACGCCGTTACACGGGTCTCCGTGGAGATTGCAGGTAGTGAGATCTCTTTCGAGACCGGCAGGATGGCCAAGCAGGCCTCCGGCGCAGTGGTTGTCCGCCAGGGCGACACGATGGTTCTCTCCACCGCGACGGCCGGCGGCCAGCGCGACGTGGATTTCCTGCCCTTGACGGTTGACGTCGAGGAGCGGATGTACTCCGCCGGGAAGATCCCCGGCTCGTTCTTCAAGCGCGAGGGGCGCTCCGGCGAGAAGGCGACGCTCACGGCGCGCATGATCGACCGCCCGCTGCGCCCGCTGTTCACCAAGGGGTGGAACTACGAGACCCATCTCGTGGCGATCCCGATCTCGGTGGACCACGTCAACCCGTATGACATCCTCGCGATGAACGGCGCCTCCGCGGCGCTGATGATCTCAAACGTCCCGTTCGCCGGCCCGGTCGGCGCGGTGCGGATCGGCAAGATCGACGGCAACTTCGTCGTCAACCCGCCCGAGGAGGATCTGCTGGAGAGCTCCGACCTCGACCTGGTGGTCGCGGGCTCAGAGGACGCGATCCTGATGGTGGAGGCCGGCGCGAACGAGATCTCAGAGGCCGAGATCCTCGACGCGCTCGACATCGCGCATTCGGAGATCAAGAAGATTTGTGCGCTACAGCACGAGCTGCGCGAGAAGGTCGGCAAGGAGAAGACCGCGATCGAGGCCCCGAAAGTCGACGAGCGGCTGCTCGCCGACGTGAAGGCCTCCCACGGCGCGGCGCTCGATCAGGCCACCCAGGTCGAGGACAAGCTCGAGCGCCAGGACGCCTGCAAGGCCGTCGAGGGCGCGATCCTCGAGCAGTACGGCGCCCCGGCGCCTGAGGGCGCGGGCGAGGAGGAGCAGAAAGCCGCTAAAGAGCGTCGCGCGCAGGCGCAGCTCGCATTCGACAAGCTCGAGAAGGCGATCATCCGCGAGCGCATCGCGGTGCACAAGAAACGCCCCGACGGTCGCGCGGAGGATGAGATCCGCGACATCACGATCGAAGTGGGCGTCACGCCGCGCACACACGGCTCGGCCCTGTTCACGCGCGGACAGACACAGGCTCTGAGCGCCGCCGCTCTGGGCACGCTCAAGGAGGAGATGCGCCTCGACACGCTGGGGTTGCAGACCAAGAAGTACTACTTCCACCACTACAACTTCCCGCCCTTCTCGGTGGGTGAGGCCGGCCGTCTCGGCCCCAAGCGCCGCGACATCGGTCACGGTGCGCTGGCAGAGCGCGCGCTCGTGCCGGTGATCCCTTCGATCGAGGAGTTCCCCTACACGATCCGCGTGGTCTCGGACATCTTCGAGTCAAACGGTTCCTCCTCGATGGCCTCGGTGTGCGGCTCCTCGCTGTCGCTGATGGACGCGGGCGTCCCGATCAAGCGCCCGGTGGCGGGCATCGCGATGGGCCTCATCAAGGAGGGCGACGATTACATCGTGCTCACCGACATCGCCGGTGTGGAGGACCACCTCGGAGACATGGACTTCAAGGTGGCCGGCACCGAGCAGGGCATCACGGCGCTGCAGATGGACATCAAGATCTCAGGCGTCACGTTTGAGATCCTCAAAGACGCGCTGACGCAAGCGCACAAGGCGCGCACGTTCATCCTCGGCAAGATGGCCGACGTCATTCAAGGTCCGCGCGAGCAGCTCTCCGAGCACGCTCCGCGTATCCAGACGATCCAGATCGACCCCAGCCAGATCGGCATGCTGATCGGCAAGGGCGGCGAAACGATCCGCGGGCTCTCCGAGGAGTTCGAATCGCAGATCGACGTCAACGACGAGGGTCAGGTGCTGGTGTACTCGGCCAACGGCACGCTCGGCGACGCCCTGGTGGAGCGCATCCGCACGATGATGAAGGAGGTCGAGGTCGGCGACGAATTCGCCGGCAAGGTCGTGAAGACCACGACCTTCGGCGCGTTCGTGGAGCTCTCCAAGGGCACCGACGGGTTGCTGCACATCTCAAACGTGTCTCCCGGACAGCGGGTGGAGGCCGTCGAGGACGTGCTCAACAAGGGCGATGAGATCAACGTGCGCGTGGTTGAGGTCGACCGCGAGCGCGGGCGCATCGGACTGCGTCTCGCCGAGGACCCAGAGGTCGCGGGCAAGAGCGTTGAGGAGCTCGCCGCGGTCGGCTCAGGCGGCGGCGGTGGCGGCGGCGGTCGCCCCCCGCGCAGCGGTGACCGTAATGGCCGCGAGGGTGGCCGTCCTCCCCGTAGCGGAGACCGCGGCTCGGGTCGTCCC
>JBAWFB010000095.1:0-25447 GCA_049591495.1 Solirubrobacteraceae bacterium | reverse complement strand
CCTCCGGCTTTGATCGAGGGGCCTTGGGTTACGAGCGTAACCAATACCAGTGCGACGTTCGCGGCGGAAATCGACCCGTTGGGCTTGAACACCGAATATCGTTTTGAATACGGCACCACGACAGCTTACGGACAGACGCTCTCTGGAAGCATGGGCGAAAGCGAAGGCTATCTGCCGATCAGCCTCCATCGTCAGAATCTGACCCCCGGCACCGTTTACCACTACCGCCTGACGGTGTCTAACGAAGCCGGGGTTGATACGACGGCCGATCATACGTTCACAACGCAAGCCCCGGGTAGCGAGGAGCTTTCGTTGCCGGATGAGCGCACGTGGGAATTGGTTTCTCCTGCTGATAAAAAAGGCGCTTTGATTGGGCCGATGGTGAAGTCTGAGGAACCTGATCAGGCTGCGGGTGACGGCGACGCGATTGCGTATGAGGCTAGTGAACCCGTTGGGGAAGGTGCTGTGGGTCGTTTTGTTTCTGCTGAGACCCTTTCGACGCGGGGGCCTGATGGTTGGAGCTCGCGGGACGTGGCCGCACGTGATTCCCTTCCCCCGGAAGGTAATCCCGCTACGGAAGTCGCGGTTGGCTCTGGACCGTTTAGTGCGTTTTCGACCGATCTCTCACTGGAGCTGTATGAAGCAGGGTCAGGGAAAACGGCACCGCCGCCGCCGCAGTCTCCCGAAGCTACGGAAAGGACATTGTATTTGCGTGATAGTGCTACCGGCTCGTTTCTACCGCTTGAGACCCAGGCTGACGTCGTGGCAGGCAAGAAATTCGGCGATCCTCATATGCGGTTTCTTGCCGGTACACCTGATTTGAGCCATGTGATTTTTCAGTCTTCGATTGCGTTGACACCGGAAGCAACCGAAACATCTGCCAAGCGACTCGCGGAAAAACCTACGGCAGTTCCTAAGAATTTGTATGAGTGGAGTGCGGGTCGGTTGCAGTTGGTGAATATTATGCCTGGTACGCCTGAAGCTCCGGAAGGTAAGACTGAAACTGGCGCTCAGCTTGGTAGTCGTGTTAATGAAGCTGAGGGGATGACTGCGCGTGCTGTCTCGACTGATGGTCGTTGGGTTGTGTGGACGAACGGTGAATTGCTTGCTAACGATCCTAAACCGGTCGGTCTTTATGTTCGTGACATGGTTGAGAAGAAGACGTTTAGGATCGGGGGTAATTATCCGCGTTTTGAAACGATGAGTAGCGATGGTTCGCGCATCTTCTTTGTGGAAACCGATATTGATAGTGGTGGGGATCTGTACGCGTTTGATACTGAAACGGGGTCGCAGACCGATCTGACGGGGAATCATGGTGCCGGCGAACCGAATGCTGGGGTTCAGGATGCTGTGATGGGCGCTAGCGAAGATGGTTCGTACGTTTATTTCGTTGCGACTGGTGTGTTGGCTGATGGTGCTGTGAAAGGTGCGGATAACGTGTATGTGGCGCATGATACGGCGACTGGGTCGGCGACGACCTTTATCGCGACATTGTCGGACGGGGATTCCAAAAGCTGGCGTGGGGCGGGAAATTTTGAAGCGCCTACCGTGGAAAGTAATGTTTCTCCATATTTGAATTTGGTGAGTTCGAGGGTGTCATCTGATGGTCGTTATTTGGCTTTTATGTCCGAGCGTTCGTTGACGGGGTATGATAATTTGGATGCGGTGAGTGGGCAGCCCGATGAGGAGGTCTACTTGTATGACGCTGTGTCCAATCGTTTGGTGTGCGCGTCGTGTGATCCGACTGGTGCGCGACCGGTGGGCGTGTACGACAATCGTAAGCCCGAAGATTCGTTGTTCGTCGACCTTGAAGCTGCCTGGTCCGCAGGCGATGGTAGTGGGGATCACTGGTTGGCGGGTAGCCTTCCCGGTTGGGAGCGCACGGAGTTTGATGTGATGGCGTATCAGCCGAGGTATTTGTCTGATGATGGGAGACTGTTTTTTGATAGTCCCGATGCGCTCGTGCCGCAGGATACAAACGGGTTGGAGGATGCGTATGAGTATGAGCCTGTGGCTAATAGTGAAACTGTCGCGAGCGATAATTGTACGTCTGGGAGCGCGACGTTCAGCGAACGTTCTGGTGGTTGTGTGAATTTGATTTCGTCTGGCCAGTCTGCGGGCGAATCGTTCTTTGTCGACGCGAGCGAAAACGGGAATGACGTGTTCTTTGACACTAATAGTAGGTTGACTGGCGAAGATTACGATACGTCATACGATATTTACGATGCTCACGTGTGTTCGGCGGAAGCACCGTGTCGTAGCGAACCCGTGGTGCCGCCACCGTGTACGAGTGGCGATTCGTGCAAGCCTGCGCCGTCGCCGCAACCGGAAATCTATGGTCCCACACCGAGCGCAACGTTCTCCGGTATCGGCAATGTGACCGAAGAAGCAAAAACGATCGTCGTAAAGTACAAGACAAAGAAGAAGGCCAAATCGAAATCGAAGAAATCGAAGTCGAAGTCGAAGGTCGGGAAGCGCGTGAAGCAAAGGAAGCGTAAGGCCGTTAAGGCTGGTAGGGCTCGTGCGGGGCACACTACTAGTGGGAAGGGTCGGTGATCGTGATGGGGAAGATCAATCGTAGTGTGCTCGCGACGGTCGCCTTGGCGGTATGCGTTGTGTTGGTTGGTAATGTGGGGCAGGCTGTTGCTGCTGAGCCGTGGTGGCATGTGACAACTATTTCGGCGCCAGCAAGCCCGAATGACAGTGAAGCGATGGTCGAGTTGGATATCGCCAACCTCGGGGACACGACGGCTGGTGGCGTGCTCGATGAAAACCTGTTGTCGGGGAAGACACCGATTACTGTGGTAGATCAGTTGCCGGCTGGGGTGACGGCGACGCACGCGTACGCCGAAGGCGGTGGAGGGGCGCTAAACAAGTATGGACGGCGCGAACACCCGTTGTTGCGGGTATGCACGATCGAAGAACAGACGGTGACATGTCATGACGGTGTTCCGGTACGACCGTATGAACACCTCGAGATCGTGATCAGGGTCACGGTCACGCAGGGAGCCGGTAATGGTGAGAACGAAGTGAATGTGTCTGGTGGTGGTGCACCATCGGCCCTCTCGCGTCGTCCGTTGGCCGTGGAATCACGTTCACCGTATGGGGTGCAGACCTATGAATTGGCGCCCGAAGAAGAGGGTGGTTTGGCGAACACGCAGGCTGGTTCTCACCCATTCCAGTTGACGACGACGCTCATGTTCAACACTCAAGCGGTATATGTAGAAAAGGAACCTGGGGGTATAGCAGCTGAACATGAAAGTGGTCCGGAAGTTCAACCGTTGGCGTTGACGAAGGATTTGCGTTTCAACCTGCCTGCCGGTCTGATTGGCAATCCGACGCCGCTACCGAAGTGTAGCCTGCGCGAATTCACACTGCTCGCAAAAGATTCGGAAGCTAAATGCCCAAATAACACGGTTGTTGGTGTCGCCTCACCGATCCTGACTACGACTGACAGCGAGCTGTGGGCGCCGGAAGTTTATACGACACCGTTGTACAGTCTCGAACCGTCTGTGGGTGAACCGGCGAAGTTCGGTTTCCAGTCGCCTATCGGTCCGGTGATTCTCGATACGTCTGTGCGTACGGGTGGGGATTACGGCGTCGTGGTTACTGTTCCGAACATCACTGAGGGTCTCGGCTTGATCGGCAACATTGTGACGCTTTGGGGTGTCCCTGACGATTCACGTCACGATACTTCGCGTAATGTTCAATGCTTGACAGAAGAAACGGGTTCTGCCGTTACCGGCGGTCCGGAATCGTCGTGTTCTGTGAGTGAAAAACAGCAACCGTTTGTGATCATGCCGACTTCTTGTGAGGCACCGTTGTACACGACGATCGAAGCCGACTCGTGGTCTGAACAGGGCAAGTTCACCGAACCGTTCGGATACACCTTCAAGAATAGTGAGGGTGAACCGGTTAGTGAGGATGGGTGCAATCGGTTGAGTTTTGAACCGTCTGTGAGCCTGACGCCCGATGGGCAGGAGGGTAGTACCCCGACTGGTTTGACAGTGGATGAGCATGTTCCTGAGGAAGAGAGTTTGAATCCGACCGGGTTGGCGGAGTCCTCGGTAAAGAACACGCTCGTAGCGTTGCCCGCTGGCGTGGCGATAGATCCCTCTGGGGCGGATGGGTTGTCTGCTTGTAGTCAGGGCGAGGTTTCGTTGAATAGTCCGGGTGAACAGTCGTGTCCTGAATCGTCAAAGATCGGGACGGTCGAAATCAAGACACCATTGTTGCCTAACCCACTTGTTGGTGCGGCGTATTTGGCTGAACAGGACAATAACCCGTTCGGTAGTTTGATCGCGATGTACATAGTCGTCTACGATCCTATTTCCGGTGTGCGGATCAAGGTCGCAGGCGAAGTACAACCGAACCCAGTGACCGGACAGTTGGTCTCCACGTTCAAGGAAACACCAGAGCTACCGTTTGAAGATTTGAAGCTGAACTTCTTCGGTGGATCGAGGGCTCCGTTGAGCACGCCGGCATTGTGTGGTGGGTATACGACGACGGCGTCGGTGGAACCGTGGTCTGGGAATGCTGCTGTTGACTCCTCGTCCGAATTCCAGGTCACTAGTGGTCCTAACGACACGCCGTGCTCAAACCCGTTGCCGTTTGATCCGACGCTCACGACGGGGAGTTTGAATATTCAGGCTGGTGCGTTCACGCCGTTTCGAATGACGATGAGCCGCGAAGACGGCAACCAGAACCTCGATGGGATCCAGTTGAAGATGCCTTCGGGTTTGTTGGGGACCCTATCGTCGGTCAAGCTCTGCGAAGAAGCACAAGCTAATGCTGGTACTTGCGGTCCAGAAAGCCTGATCGGCCACACGATCGTAAGCGTAGGACTAGGAGGAAACCCCTACACCGTGAACGCTGGAGAAGTATTCATCACAGGCCCATACAAGGGAGCACCATACGGACTGTCCATAGTCAACCCCGCGAAGGCCGGCCCGTTCAACCTCGGGAAGGTAATCGTCCGCGCGAAGATCGAAGTCAACCCCGAAAACGCGGCACTCACGATCACGACGGATACGACTGGTCCGTATTCGATTCCTCAGATCCTGGACGGTATCCCTTTGCAGATCAAGCACGTAGAGGTATCGATAGACCGGCCCGATTTCACGTTCAACCCAACGAACTGTGCACCGCAAGAAATCGGGGGTGCATTGACCAGTAGCCAGGGCGCAACATCTACCCTGCATGTTCCGTTTCAGGTGACTAACTGTGCGGTGTTGAAGTTCAAACCGATCCTCACCGTTTCCACCAGCGGGAAAACGTCGCGTAAGAATGGTGCGAGCCTGAACGTGAAGTTGACCTATCCCAAAGCGGCGTTTGGTACCCAGGCTAATATCGGGAAGGTCAAGGTGGATTTGCCGAAGCGGCTACCGTCGCGTTTGACTACATTGCAGAAGGCGTGTCCCGCGAGCGTGTTTGAAGCCAACCCGGCGGCGTGCCCGCCCGATTCAAGGGTAGGTTCAGCGACAGCTACCACACCGGTGCTACCAGTGCACCTGGAAGGCCCAGCCTATTTCGTAAGCCACGGTGGTCAGAAGTTCCCAGAACTAATCGTCGCACTCTCAGGCGAGGGAGTGACCGTGTATTTGCACGGGGAAACATTCATCACCCCGCAAGGGATCACGAGCAGTACGTTCAGGACGATCCCTGATGTACCGATCGGCGTGTTTGAACTGAAACTGCCTCAGGGGACGGATAGTGCTCTTGCGGCGAACGGGGACCTCTGCACCAGCAAGCTGGTGATGCCGACGATCTTCGTCGGAGCTAACGGTGTGAGCCTCAAACAATCCACGCCGATCACCGCCACGGGCTGCCCCAAGAAGGCAAAGAGATCAAAGAAGTCTGAGGCGGGTAAGCACAAGAAAGCGAGCAAAAAGAAATGAACGGGAGCTGGAGCGTGAGTACCTGCCTGGTAACGGTTGATAAAGGAACGAGAGGATCGTAATGTCGAGGATCAGGAAACATTTTACGTTCGCTAACGCGATCATGACGCTCGCACTGGTATTCACGATGACCGGCGGCGCCTACGCCGCGAGTAAATACGTGATCAGTTCCACCAAACAGATCAACCCCAAAGTGCTCACCGCGCTCAAGGGTAAGACGGGTGCTAACGGAGCACAAGGACCTGCAGGACCAGCGGGCCCGCAGGGCCCCGCTGGTGCGGCGGGGGCGAAAGGCGAAAACGGAGCGGCGGGGCAGAACGGAGCGCCAGGTGAAAAAGGCGTTCAAGGCGAAAAAGGTGATCAGGGCGAAAAAGGCGCAACCGGTGCCAAGGGCGCCGCAGGACCAGCGGGACCAGGAGGACCGCAGGGCTCGCCATGGACAGACGGTGGCACGCTGCCGGTAGGCTCGTCTGAGACGGGGCAATGGTCGTTCAGTTTGACCAAGGGTCTAGAACATCTGAGCGCTCCGCTAGTGACCGCGAGTATTTCGTTCCCGATACCGCTGGCTAAAGCACTCAGTGGGGCACACACTCATTTCATTGGTACGGGAGAAGGCGAAAATGAACCTAACGAAAAACTACCTGAAGAAAATGGTGAAAAGCTCTGCAGCGGCAATCGTAAGGAACCAAAGGCGGCGAGCGGAAACCTTTGCGTGTTTCTAACCACGATAGTGGACCTGGACAATGAATACAAACCAGTGTTGGTTCCCTTTGAAATACTCAATGGGGAAACGGGAGGAGTAGAAACTGGTAGGTCCGGCGCGTACCTATCAGGAATTATAAAGGAAGTGCCTGGAGGCGAAGTCAAAGAAGGAGATAACGTTCTCGGCATCGGTGACTGGGTCGTTACCGGGTAACGAGTTTTGTGTTCCTGTTTGCCTGGCATAGGAAGGCGTCAAGGGCTCGGACGGCGATGTTGTCGTCCGGGCCGAAGTCAGGGAGACCTGTAAATCGGTTGAGGCTTTGAGCATGTCCGTTAAGCAGCAGGCTGTGGTCGAGATTCCTGTCCGTGGTGGGGTTCGTAGGACGGGCAGGAGGGTGGGGCGCGAGCAGGTCTCTGATATTCAGCGCGCCAGGATGCTCGCGGCGATGGTCGATGTTCTCGGTGAGTACGGGGTGCGTAATGTGACGGTCGCACATGTCGTTGCGCGCTCAGGCGTGTCGCGGCGCACGTTCTATGAAGTCTTCGTAGATCGCGAGGACTGCTTCTTGGCTGCGTTTGAGGATGCGATAGCGAAGATCGGGGCGATAGTCATCCCCGCGTACGTACAAGAGACCGGTTGGCGCGAGCAGATCCGGGCAGGGTTGGTGGGGCTGTTGGAGTTCCTTGACTGTGAGCCGAGTCTTGGGCGGGTTGTGTTCGTGGAGGTGCTTGGTGCTGGACCGCAAGCGCTTGAGCGTCGCGGCCGCGTGTTGGATCAGATGGTCGACGCGATATACCAGGGATGGGCTGAGGCTGGTGGGGGCGAGAGTCCTTCGCGCCTGATGGCTGAGGGTGTTGTTGGGGCGGTGTTGTCGGTCTTGCATACGCGTCTACTTGTCGATCCAAATGGCCTAGGGCCTGGATCGAAGGACGGGATGGTGCGGTCGGGTGGGTTTGTGGAGCTTGTGAACCCGTTGATGGCGATGATCGTGCTGCCGTATCTGGGGTCTGCTGCTTCGCGTCGCGAGCTTGAACGTCCTGTGCCCAGGCGTCGCACTGCTGTGCGACAGGGCTTGTCGACCGACCCGTTGCGTGACCTGGAGATGCGCTTGACCTACCGCACCGTCATGGTCCTCACGGCTGTCGCGGCCAACCCCGGATCCTCCAATAGGACGGTTGGGGACGCTGCCGGCATGAGCGATCAGGGTCAGACTTCGAAGCTGCTGGCGCGCCTACAGGGCCTGGGTCTAGTCGAGAACCTCGGCGCCGGGCACGCCCGCGGAGGACCAAACGCATGGGCGCTGACCCCCAAAGGCTGGGAGATACACGCCGCTATCAACACCGAGATCAGCGCTACAACCCCAGCAAGCGCCCCAGGATCTCGCGCATGATCTCATCCGAGCCGCCGCCGATCGGCCCGAGACGGGCGTCGCGCGCGGCGCGCTGGGCCCAGTGCTCGCCCATGTAGCCCATGCCGCCGTGGATCTGCAGGCACTCGTCCATCAGCTCAAACGACGCGCGCTGGGTAAGCAGCTTTGCCATCGTCACCTCCTTCAGCGGTTCCTGCCCCTCGTGAAAGCGGCGCAGGGCGTCGTAGGTGACACAGCGCGCGGTGTACGCGCTGGTGGCCAGATCGGCCAGCTTGTGGCGCGTGACCTGGTGCTTTGACAGCGGCCGGCCAAACGCGGTGCGCTCGCGCGCGTACTGTGCCGTGCGCTCGTAGGCCAGTTGCATCGCGCCGACCGTGCCGAGCGCCATCGCGAGGCGCTCCCACTGGAAGTTGGCCATGATCAGCTTGAAGCCCTCGTGCAGCTCGCCGAGCAGGTTGTGCTCCGGCACGAACACGTCCTCGAAGGCGATCGTGGCGGTGTCCGAGGCGTGCCACCCGAGCTTCTCAAGCTTGGAGGAGGTGACCCCCTCGCCGCGGTCGACGATCAAAAAGGAGATTCCGTGGTGGCCTCCCTCCTGGGTGGTCTTCACCGCCGTGACCATGAAGTGGGCGCGCACCCCGTTGGTGATGTAGGTCTTCTCGCCGTTCACCACCCACCCGCCGTCCACGCGCTCGGCACTTGTGCGCAGCGCCGCCACATCGGAGCCGGCGCCGGGCTCGGTGATCGCGAGCGCGCCGATCTTCTCGCCGCGGATGGCCGGCACGAGGTAGTCCTGCTTGTGCTGCTCTGAGCCGAACTTCCAGATCGGGGGCGTGGCGATGTTGACGTGCGCGCCGATCCCCGCCGCGGTGCCGCCGGAGCCGATGCGCGAGAGCTCCTCGACCAGCACCGCCTCGTGCAGGTAGTCCCCGCCCTGGCCGCCCAGCTCGGCCGGGTACTTCAGCCCGAGCAAACCCTGCGCGGCGAGCTTTCCAAACACCTCGTCGGGAAACCATCGATCGGCCTCCCACTGCTGGGAGTGCGGAGCGAATTCGCGGTCGAGGAAGCCGCGTATGGACTCGCGCAGCTGTTCGTGCTCCTCGGTGAACGGAGGCGTCGCCGCACTGCTCATGGCGTCCCCGCCACGGTCGCGCGCGCGCGCCGGTGGCGCGCGAACATGTCGAGCGCATGGCGACCGGCCGGATGCTCGCGCGCTCTGCTCACGAGCGCCGCCGTGTGCGGCGTCATCAGCTCCGGCTGTGGCAGCGGCGTGCCGTACTCGCGTGGGACGACGACCGGCGCCGACAGGGCGGCGAACGTGAGGTCGGCGGCGGTGAAGCGCTCGCCGCACAGGTATGGCCGACCGTCGCCGAGCAGCTGCGCAACGTGGTCCAGCTCGCCGAACACGGTGGCTTCGTCGCGAACCTCACAACCGGGAGTAATGCCGAGCACGCGCGAGATCAGCCGCTCAAACAGCGGCCAGCCGCCGCGTGCCAGCTTGTCCTCCCAGGTGGGCACGCCGACATCGTTGAAGTCGAGCGCGAGCTTGCGCTGGGAGAACATGTGCACGTAGATCAGCCGCCGCCCACTCGGTCCGAGCACCTCGTCCAAGCGCCGGCAGAGCCGCTCGACCTCCGCGCGCTCGACCGCCTGCTCAGGAAACAGCCGCGACCCGGCAGGCAGGAGCCCGTCGCTCCAAGCGAGGATGTCGTGCGACTCGCCGAGCACCACGCCTGTGCCGGTCACGAGCACCGGCACGGTCGCGCCGCCGCCCGCCCGTCGTGCCATCAGGCTGTGGATACCTTGGACGTGGCGCTCCTCGCGATAGCGCACGTCCGCGCGGTCGAGTGCCCAGCGCGCCTTCTCGCAATAGTGGCTGATCGGCAGCGTGATCAGCCGCGGCGTTTGTTCGCTTGTCATAGCCCCGAGGCGGATCAGAGACCGTATGAACGCCCGATCACCTCGAGCATGATCTCATCGGTCCCCGCGCCGATCCGGTTCAAGCGCGAGTCGCGCCACGCGCGCTCGACGCCGTACTCCTTCATGTAGCCCGCGCCGCCGTGGATCTGGATGCACTCATCCGCCACTTCCACCGCTATCCGCGAAGCGTGCAGCTTGGCCATCGAGATCTCGCGCACGGGGTACTCGCCGTTGTTGAAGCGCCACGCGGTCACATACACCATCTGGCGCGCGCTCTCGATCTTGGTGGCCATCTCGGCGAACTTGTGCTTTATCACCTGGAATTTGCCGATGTCGCGGCCGAACGCCTTGCGCTCCTTGGCGTAGGCAAGCGTGCGCTCGAAGCATTTCTGCGCTCCCGCCACCGAGCCGGCGGCGCCGATCAGCCGCTCGCCCTGAAGCTCCCACATGATGTGGTAGAAGCCCTTGCCCACCGTGCCCAGCACGGCAGTCTCGGGCACGCGCACGTCCTGGAAGGCCAGCAGCGCCGTGTCTGACGCGTGCATGCCGAGCTTCTCAAGGCGCTTCTCGCGGATCACGCCCGGCGCGTCCATCGGCACGAGAAACAGCGTGAAGCCGTCATATCCCGCGTCGGGGTCGGTCTTCGTGACGAGCACGATCACGTCCGCGCGGTGGCCGTTGGTGATGTAGGTCTTCGAGCCGTTGATCACGTACTCATCGCCGTCCTTCACCGCGCGCGTCTTGATCCCCGCCACGTCCGAGCCGGCGTCGGGCTCGGTGATGCCGATGCACAGGATCTTCTCCCCTTTAATCGCGGGCACGACCCATTCCTGCTTCTGCTCCTCCGTTCCGAACGCGAGGATCGGGGGCATCGCCATGTCGGTGTGCACCGCCACGCCCATCGCCAGGCCACCCGAGTTGGCGCCGGTCATCTCCTCGCCCAGCACGAGGCTCGTGTAGTAGTCCCCGCCCTGCCCGCCGTAGGCCTCGGGCTTGTCGAGGCCCAGCAGGTCCAGCTCGCCCATGCGGTGAAACACCGAGTCGGGGAAGGTCGTCTCCTCCCACTCCTCCGCGTGGGGCGCCAGCTCCTTGGAGACGAAGCTGCGGATCGACTCGCGCAGCTGTTCGTGCTCGTCGGTGAAGATGAAGTGCTTGCGCTTGCTGTGGTGGTCGGGCTTCAAGACGCTCTCAGCGGTCGCGGCCATCGTGGCTTTGCTCCTTGTCTAGTTCGTCGTCGGCGCTGATCGTGCTCGTGTGCTCGGGTAACTAGCGCCTTGGTAGATAGAGGCTACCGGGCTGCTTGGCCAGGCGGCCAGCCAGGATGTGGTGGCCCCAATAGGCGGGATTTATCAGAGCCACAGTGCCTCTAGCGGCAGCGCCCAAGTGCGTGACCCGAGCGGGAGGGTTTTGCGTGTGGTGCACAGCATCAGCCCGGCCACGAAACGCTCGCCCGCCAGCTCCCGCAGCTTGCTCATCGAGCGCAGGTCGCTGCGCCTGACGGTGGCGCCTGACTTGATCTCAATGCCGACTATGCGCCCGGAGCGGTCTTCGAGCACTATGTCCACCTCCTCGCCGTGCGGGCCGCGCCAGTGGCGTAGCCTGGGGGCGGTGAGGGTGTGGGGGAGTAGGCGCTGCAGCTCCATCGCCGCAAACGACTCGTAGAGGCGTCCGCTGATGGTGTCCTCGTGGGCGATTCGCGTGGGGTTTGCGTCCAGGAGATGCGCCAGCAGTCCGGAATCCTCTACGAACAGCCGCGGTGCGCGCACCGCGCGCGCGGTAAAGCCAGTAGTCCAAGCCGGCACGCTCACGACCAGATGAAGCAGCTCGAGCAGGCGCACATAGGTCCGCACGGTCTTCTCGTCGGCGGCAAGCGCGCGGGCGATCGGCAGCATCGATATCGGTGAGCCCGAGCGGGCGGCCAGGTGGGCGAGCAGCGCCGGGAGCAGGTCGGGGCGGCGGATGTCCACGATGTCCGGTACGTCACGCGTGATCAGCGCGGCCAGATAATCCTCGAACCACGTCCTACGACGTCGCTCCGAACGAGCGAGCACGGCTGGGAATCCGCCGGCGGCGATGCGCTCCGCGTGAGCGCTCCTGCCCTCTTCGGCGGTTTCTATGTACGGTGGCTGCCCGCCCTCCCACAGCCCGTCCAGCCATGTAGGAACCCCCCTGCGTGCGAGCTCGGCCTGGGTGAACGGGCGCAGCGGAACGCGCTCGACTCTGCCGGCGAGCGAATCGCCGATGCGCGGAGCCAGCAGCAGGCTCGCCGAGCCGCTGACCAAGAAGCGCCCGGGCCGCGGTTCGCGGTCGACCGCGCTCTTCAATGCCAGCACGAGATCGGGCGCGCGCTGCAACTCGTCCACGAAGGCGCTCGCGCCGAGGTCGGCGACGAAGCCGGATGGATCGTCGAGCGCCACGCGCAGCGTGCTCGCGTCATCGAGCGTGACAATCCGCATCCCACGCGCGGAGCCGACCTTCATGCACAGGGTCGACTTGCCGGCCTGGCGTGGGCCTTCGACCGCGACGATGCGCGTATCGGCGAGCGCTTCTGTGACGCGCGTCTCGGCGTGCCGTGGGATCTCCGCACCGGACAAAGCAGGGTAATTATATCGGACGATCCGGATTGGGAAACCGGAAAATCCGGAATAGACTCCCGGACGATCCGGATTGAGCTGCATGATTATCGAGTCCGATCGGGCCTCGACGGCGGGTCTGGGGCGGTCCTCGTGGCCGATCCACGGTTAGGATGCCGGGAATGTCCGATCAGCCAGCCGCGACCGAGAGCGGCGCCGAACCAGAGGACAGGATCCTCTACGGCGTAGCGGACGGCGTCGCGACTGTCACGCTGAACGAGCCCTCCACGCGCAATGCGCTCTCGCCCGCGGTGCTGGACGGGTTGATCTCCTCGTTCGAGCGCGCCCGCGACGATGAGGCCGTGCGGGTTGTGGTGCTGGCCTCTTCGCACGAGACGGTGTTCTCCTCCGGTGCCAACCTCGGCGGCTTCGCCGGCGAGGTGTCGCTTGTGCACAAGCACTTCGGCTCCGAGCGCTTCGTCTCGCTCTTCAAGCTGATCGGCACGCTTGGCAAGCCGACGCTGTGCGCCGCGCGCGGGCATGTGCTTGCCGGCGCGCTGGGGATCGCGCTCGCGTGCGATCTGATCGTCGCCTCCGACGCCGCCACGTTCGGCACGCCCGAGATCAACGTCGGCGCGTTTCCATTCATGATCATGGCCTTCATCTACCGCAACGTCCCTCGAAAGAAGGCCAACGAGCTGCTGCTCTTGGGCGAGCGCTGGTCGGCGCGGGAGGCCCTGGCGGCGGGGCTGGTCAACAAGGTCGTGCCTGCTGCCGAGTTCGACGAGGCCGTGGAGGATTGGGCGAGGAAGCTCGCCTCCAAGTCGCCCTTGATCATGCGTCTCGGCAAGGAAGCTATGCGCCGCCAGCTCGACATGCCCCTGGATGACGCTTTGGACTACCTGCGCGCTCAGCTGACCCTGGCCGTCTCCACCGAGGACATCGTCGAGGGTGTCACCGCCTTCTTCGGAAAGCGCGAGCCCGAGTGGAAGGGACGATGAGGAGATGGGAGAGCCGCCCATGACCGAGCAGCCCGCCTCTCTGCTGCGACCGCTGGTCGAGGATCTGCACGAGCGTCGCGCCCAGATTCGCCTGGGAGGAGGCCAGGAGAAGATCGACCGCCAGCACGAGAAGGGCGCGCTCACCGCGCGCGAGCGGATCGCGCTACTCGTCGATGACGGCACGTTCGTGGAGCTGGGAATGCAGGGAACGCCCCACACCTCCCAGCGCGCGATGGACGGCGTTGAGGCACCCGCCGATGGAGTCATCACCGGCTACGGCAAGGTCGATGGCCGCTTGACCGCCGTGTGCGCGTATGACTTCACAGTGATGGCCGGCTCGATGGGCATGACCGGCGAGTTCAAGGTCACGCGCCTGCGCGAGCTGGCCCTGACCAAGCGCATCCCGTTCGTGTGGCTGCTGGACTCCGCCGGCGCGCGCGTGCAGGAGGCGGCAGGCGCGATGTTCGCCGGCTCCGGGCACCTGTTCCGCGAGGAGGTGATCATGAGCGGCGTGATCCCGCAGGTCGCAGCGCTGTTGGGGCCATGCGCCGCCGGCACCGCCTACATCCCGGGGCTGGCCGACTTCGTGCCGATGGTCAAGGGCCGTGGTTCGATGGCCCTGGCCGGTCCGCACCTCGTGCGCGCGGCGGTCGGTGAGGACGTCACCCAGGAGGAGCTCGGCGGCTCGCGTGTGCACTGCCGCAAGTCGGGCGTCGGGGACATGGAGGTCGCCTCTGACGAGGAGTGCATCGAGCGCATCAAGCAATACCTGTCGTTCATGCCACAGAACTGCGAATCGCCCGTGCCGATCCGGGCAGGCGGGGTCGGAGCCGACCCGATCGAGCGCGGCGACGAGGAGCTGCTGGACGTGCTGCCGGAGTCCAACCGCAAGCCCTATGACATGTACGAGGTGATCCGCCACATCGTCGACGACGGCGAGATCTTCGACATCAAGGGCCAGTGGGCAAAGACGATCATTACCTGCCTCGCGCGCTTCGGTGGGCGCCCCGCCGGGATCGTCGCCAACCAGCCCAAGCAGCTCGGCGGCATCCTCGACAACGACTCGGCTGATAAGGCCGCGCGCTTCGTCAACCTCTGCAACGCGTTCGGTATTCCCTTGGTGTTCATCCAGGACGTGCCCGGCTTCATGGTCGGCACCAAGGTCGAGGCCGCCGGCATCATCCGCCACGGGGCCAAGATGCTGTACGCGGTCGCCAACGCGACCGTGCCGAAGATCACGGTCATCACGCGCAAGGCATACGGCGCCGGCTACTACGTGATGTGCGGTCGCGCATACGAGCCCGACCTGATCGTCGCGTGGCCGTCAGCCGAGATCAGCGTAATGGGGGCAGAGGGCGTTGTTGAGATCGCCTTCCGCAGGGCCGTCGACGCGGCCGAGGACCCGGAGGCCAAGAAGGCCGAGCTGATCGAGGGCTTCAAAAAGATGTTCGACGTCTACATCGCCGCCGGCAACGATCTGATCGACGACGTGATCGACCCGCGCGAGACCCGCGCCACGATCTGCCGGGGGCTTGAGCTGGCAGAGGGCAAGAAGATCGAGCGACCATGGAAGCGCCACGGGGTCGTGCCCGTCTGATGGGGACCTAGGAGTGGTGGCAATGTCTTTATTCGGGCCCCAAACACTTCACATAATGAAGTGTTGTATGTCCCTAAAAGTATGCAGCTACGGAGGCTGAGATGAGTCTGGACGATCCTGTGGTCATCACCTGTTCGATCAGCGGTGTGATCGCCAACCGCGAGCAGTGCCCCGCGATCCCCTACACGCCCGAGGAGTACGGCGCCGAGGCCAAGCGCGCCGTGGACGAGGGCGCCTCGATGATCCACATCCACGCGCGCAAGCCCGACGGCACGCCGAGCTATGAGATCGAGGACTTCTCCGCGATCACCGAGGCGATCCGCGGCGCCGTGGACGACGTGATCATCAACTACTCAACGGGCACGGTCGGCGTGCCGGTGTCCAAGCGCATCGACTACCTGCGCGCGTGCCGCCCGGAAGTGGCGGCGCTCAACATGGGCTCGATGAACTACGCGAAGTATTCGCGCTCGCGCAAGGAGTTCGTGTTCAAGATGGTCTTTCAGAACCCGTTCGAGGAGATCGTCGAGCTGCTCCAGGAGATGAACGAGCTTCACATCAAGCCCGAGCACGAGTGCTTCGACATCGGCCACGTTGGGTCGCTTGAGCCACTCGTGGACATGGGCATCCTCAAAGCGCCGCTGCACGTCGATTGCGTGATGGGCGTCGTGGGAGGCATTCCGCCCAAGCCGCGCAACCTGGCGGCGATGGTGGACAACATCGGCGACATTCCCGGCGGGGGCCACACCAAACACCACTGGGGGGTGATTGGCATCTCGCGCGATCAGTGGACGCTGATCGCCACCGCACTCACGCTCGGCGGCTCGATCCGCGCGGGCGTCGAGGACAACCTGTACCTGCCCAGTGGCGAGATGGCCCGCTCCAACGGCGACCTGATCGCCCAGGCGCGCAAGATGACCGAAGATGTCGGCCGTCGCCCCGCGACTGTGGCTGAGGCGCGCGGGCTGCTGGGGATCGCGTGATCGGACCCGAAGATGGCGCGAGGGCCAGCCGGCGTCACAACACGAAGGGGAGGAGGGGGTAGGGAGGCTCTCGTCCGGTCTCCTGTCCGATGCCTGTTGCCGACGGGTCAGCGGTTGTCGGTGGGGACGAGTAGAAAAGCGTCATCGCCTTCGGAAAGCGGTCGCACGGCTCGGAAGTGGCGTTCGTCCAGTGTCGCTATCTCAACCGTCTTCACACGGGCCGCGAGCGAAATCAGGGAGGCGTCTGTGAGGCCGAGCTCCATCGAGGTGTAGCGTTCCGCCACGGCAATCGACTCGCGCAGCGCCGAAGACCACCATTCGACCACATAAGCGCCTCGTTTGAAGTCCTCGCGCAATGCCTTCGCGGCGGTAGCGCCTCCCTGGCGGGAGACGAGATGGTCAAGCTCGGCGACCACGAGTGGGGTGGTCACGAGCTCGTCCTCGATCTCCTCCATCCACGCACGCACGAACTCGTGGTCGGTGTCGCGCCTGTCCATGAACGCGAGCGCGACCGACGTGTCGAGGACGATCAACGCTCGCCGAATCCGGTCTGAGCGAGATAGCGGTCCGTATCGCGCGCGAGATCGCCCGGACCATCGAAAACACCTGCCGCGCGCGGTCGTGGCCTTGGCGTGCTCGCGGCCGCCTTCGCCAGCGCTTCGCGGATCAGCGCAGCCTTGGTCGTACCCTCGGCTGCGGCGCGCCGGGTGAGGGCGCTATCGATTTCTGGGTCTAGATAAATACTGGTCTTGACCACACCTCCAGTCTACCACCTACCACCTACCACCCATGTGCTGGCAGTAGTCGCCGGAGTCCACAATGGATCCAGAAGTGAAAGGATCCGTTGATGGGGCTTCCCTTGGAGGGCATCCGCGTACTGGACCTCTCGCGGCTGTTGCCCGGCGGCTTCTGCTCGCTGCTGCTGGCCGACTTCGGCGCCGAGGTGCTGAAGGTCGAGGACACCGGCGCCGGGGACTACATCCGCTGGGCACCCCCCTATTACGAGGGTGCCCACGACAGCGCGAAGTCGGCGATGTTCCTGTCACTGAACCGAAACAAGCGGTCGATCCGGATCGACCTCAAGCAAGAGGCGGGGCGCGAGGTGCTGCTGAAGCTTGTGCGCGAACATGACGTCGTGCTGGAGTCCTTCCGCCCGGGGGTGCTCGACCGGCTCGGCGTTGGCTACAAGCGCATGCGTGAGGAGAACCCTGGGCTTGTGTACTGCGCTATCTCAGGCTACGGCCAAACGGGCCCAAAGCGCGACGCGTCCGGTCACGACATGAACTATCTGGGTCTGATCGGACTGCTGGGCCTCAGCGGCGAGCGTGGAGGCCCGCCGGTGCAGTCCGAGGGGCAGATCGCCGACCTCGGCGGCGGCGCGCTGATGGCCGCCTTCGGCATCATGGCGGCGCTGCGCGAGCGCGACGGCTCGTCCGCGCGGAATGGGATCGCCGCCCATGACGGATCTGGCCTGGGGCAGCAGGTGGACGTCTCGATGGCCGACGGCGCGCTCTCATGGCTGGCGATGGTCGCCGGTCGCCACTTCGCCGACGGCGAGGTCCCCAAGCGCGGCGAGCAGCTGCTAGCGGGCGCGGTGATCTGCTACCGCCCCTACGAGTGCGCGGATGGGTGGGTCACGCTCGGCGCGCTGGAGCCCAAGTTCTGGCAGGCGTGGTGTCGCGGCGTCGCGCGCGAGGAGCTGATCGAGAAGCAGTTCGAGCGTCCCGGCTCCGAGGCGCACGGACAGGTGGTTGACATATTCAAGGGTCGCAGCCGCGACCAGTGGGCCCAGTTCGCGACCGAGCACGACTGTTGCCTTGAGCCCGTGCTTGACCTCGACGAGGCGCTCGACTCCGAGCTGGTGCGCGCACGTGAGATGGTCGTCGAGCTCGACCAGCCCGGCGTCGATGGGGGAGTGCGCCAGCTCGGCATCCCGATCAAGCTGGGCCGGACCCCCGGCGCGCACGACCGCCTGCCAGGCCCCGCACTGGGTGAGCACACCGAGCAGGTGCTGCGCGCTGCCGGCTACTCGGACAAGCAGATCGCGCAGCTGCTGGAGCAGGGGGCCGTGGCCTCCCAGGCCGGTGCGGCCAGGCAGGACTCTTTCCTCGCGTAGGAGCCCGTCCGCTTCACAAGCACGAAGTCTGCGATGCGGTCCACCGCTATCATCGGAGCTATTGACTGACCAGTCAATCTATCCACCTACGGGAATGCCGGGGAGCAGACGCTGGTGAAGGCCGCCGTCGTCCAGATGACCTCGGGGGCGGACGTGGAGCAGAACATCGCCGCCGCCGATCGGTACGTGCGGGCCGCGGCCGCCGAGGGCGCGAAGCTCGTCGTCCTGCCCGAGAAGTGGACTGTGATGGGCACCCCCGACGATCTGCGCGCGGGAGCGCAGACGCTCGACGGGCCCGCGGTCTCCTGGGCGCGAGAGACAGCGCGCGAGCTGAAGCTCGACCTCGTTGCCGGCTCGATCTCAGAGCGCGTCGCGGGCAGCGAGCGGCTGGGGAACGCGTCCGTGCACGTCGGTCCCGACGGCGAGGTGCGCGCTGTCTATCGCAAGCTGCACATGTTCGACGTGGAGATCGAGGGCAAGCCCTACCGCGAGTCCGACACCGATGAGCCGGGCGATGAGATCGTCTCAAGCGTCCTGGCGGACGGCACGAAGCTCGGGCTCTCGATTTGCTACGACGTGCGCTTCCCGGAGCTGTACCGCGCGCTCGCGTTGCGCGGCGCGCGCGTGGTGGCGATCCCGGCCGCCTTCACGATGCCGACGACGCGCGATCACTGGGAGGTGATGGTGCGCGCCCGCGCGATCGAGAACCAGGTGTTCGTGCTTGCCGCCAACCAGGTTGGCGCGCATCCCGGGGGCCACCGCTCTGGCGGACAGTCGATGATCGTGGATCCGTGGGGTCGAGTGCTGGCGCGCCTTGGCACGGAGCCTGGGTACGCCGTGGCGTCACTTGACTTCGCCGAGCAGGACGCGGTGCGCCGCCGCGTGCCGCTGCTTGAGCACCGCCGTGGGGAGGTGTACGGATGAGCGCCGGCCGATCTTCGGTCGGTGGTCGCGCCAAGGCCGTGCCCGACCGCCGCCGCGCGATCCTCGATGCCGCCGTGCGCGTGTTCGCGCGCCAGGGCTTCCACGCCTGTCGCGTCTCAGACATCGCGGACGAGGCAGGCGTGGCGTACGGACTGCTGTACCACTACTTCCCCTCCAAGGACGAAGTCCTCAACACGCTGTTCTTGGAGCGCTGGGGGGTGATGCTCGAGATGATCCGCGCGGTCGACGCCGAACAGATCCCGGTGCGCGAGAAGCTCGGCGCGATCGCCTCCTTCATCGTCGACAGCTACCGCCACGATCCCGACCTGATGAAGGTCATCATCGTGGAGGTCACGCGCGCAGCCAACTCGTTTGGTCAGACCCACCTGGGCCAGATCAGAGAGGCCTATCGGATGATCGGCGCGATTGTCACGAAGGCTCAGGACGAAGGCATCTTCAAGGCTGAGATCGACGCCGAGTTTGCCGCGATGACGTTCTACGGGGCGATCGAGCAGGTTCTCACCGGCTGGATCTTCGGCCTGCTCCCGCAGGGCGAGGAGGATCTCGAGCGCGCCAAGCAGATGGTTGTGGAGACGGTGTGCGGCGGGCTAGAGATCGCGCCTGGAATGCCTGCAGCGTAACTGGTGGCACATCCGTCGGTGAGCGGTTTCGTAGACGCTGGTGTGTGTCGGCCCAGGATGGCGTCGTCCGAAGGCAATGGTGTAAAGGGCAAATGGTCGTCGACTATCTTCTCCTGCTCGGAACACGATGCCCCAAGGGCCATCGGGCCATGGCACATATGTCTTGACGCATCCCACCAGATTGGTGCCATCGCGTGCGTCTCCTTGGCATCTCTTTAGCCGGTCACGAGGGATACCGCCAGTTCGATATGCATCCCGGCGCAGGTTGCTCAATGCCCTGTCGGCCGAAGGCGGAAGACTTTCCAGATCTGTGGCTAGCACCGACTCGTCGAAGACGGTTGGAACGACCGCTGAGGACGAGCGATTGGAGATATCTCAGCCCTCTTCATCAGTGGGCAAATCGCCAAAGTGCCGCTCAAACTTGGCTGACGTCATCAACTTTGCGCCATGGCGCGCAAAAATTGCGTCGACGGAAGTGTCGGGGACAAGAATCAACCGTCCATCTGGTTGACGATCCTCGACCACGTACTCTCCAGCGATGTCACCGCTGAGCGTTACATGGACTCGCTCTGCCACGGTACTCATGATGGCAGACTCACTGAGGCTTTTTGTCGCATCGACAGATCGTACAACTGTCTTAGGACAAGACGAGGGACGTTGATGCCTACCAGCGCGCGCGATGGTGCTCCACGACGCCGAGTGCGCGCGCTAGCTGGATGCCGCCGGGCAGCGTGCCGCTGAACGAGCCAAACGGCGCGCGGTAGTCACTGCGTATGAGCAGCAGGTTCTCGCGGCGGCTGCGCTCCGCCTCGGGGGCGAAGCGCAGCTGTGAGCCGTCCTCTGAGGAGATTGAGCTGAGATCCGCGGAGAAGCGCACCGGCGCTGCCTCGTGCGCGACGCCGGCGACCCAGACCGCCCGCTCGCTGCCGCTCAGCGGATCGTTGACACCCTGCACCAGGTTGAACGCAAGCGGCGTGCCGTCCGGGCTTGAGCCCACCCCGGCGGCCCACCACCACTCGGTCACGCGCGCGTGGTAGCCGGTGGTGTCGTCGAGCGCTGCCAACGCGTCGATTGCAAGCGGCGGCTGGGCTCCGAGGACGAGCGTGCCCTGGGCGCGGACGCCGGCCTGCTTGCGCGTCCAAACGAACGAGCGGCCGTTGGGACAGGTGGCCTCCACGCCGGTGCTTTCCTGAAGCGAGAGGTCAAGCAGGACCCCCTCGTCGCAGATCAGCAAGCGTCCGGGGGAGAGGTCGAGCGCTCCGCGGCGCGGGACCAGTCGGGTTCGCTGTCGGAGCTCGCCGCTCGCGCGATCGAGCACCGCCCAGAACGTCTGGTGCGCCGGCCCGACCTGGACCGCGGCTGCGCAGATCATCACCCGCTCGCCGAACACCCCCACATAGCGCCAGCGCTTGAGCGGGCGCGTACCGCGAAACAGCGGCATTCGGCGGCGCGCTGGATCGAGCTGCCGCGCCGTGTCGCTCACCGACCGCTGTCTACGGCTTGGAGGCCGTGACGATCAGGTTGTAGAAGATCGCCGGTGGCAGTCGCGACTCCAGCAGCGTGTGGTCCACCTTCTGCAATGCCAGATAGCCGCGGTAGGCATAGTTGCGCCAGCCCCATGGGACGTCTTCGGGGTGGGCGGTGGCCTCCAGCGTGCGGTTGGTCCACCCAAACCAGTTGGCCAGCAGCTCCTCGCCGGTTACGCGCACATTGGTGAAGCCCGCTTGGCCGGCAAAGCCCGACAGCTCGCCGGGGGAGAAGGCGTGCACGTCCACAACGCTCTCAAGCGAGGACTCCGGCGCTCCGCCGTCCGCGGGCGGGGCGGGACGGGCACCTATCGCCCGCCGCCACAACGGCGCGACGGCGCCCGCGGCGCGCTTGGGGACTTTCGCCAGCTGATCCCCGTAGCGCGAGGGCTCACCCGCGAACAGCACCGTGCCCCCGGGCGCCAGCACACGGGCGAACTCGCGAAACGCCTGCGCCAGGTCGGGAATGTGGTGGAGGATCGCGTGTCCGATCACAAGATCGAACCGCTCATCCTCAAATGGCAGGCGCTCGGCGTCGGTGGGCACCGTGGTCACGTCGAGGTCCAGCCGTTGCGCGTTGGCGCTGAGCGCGGCCAACATCCCCGGGGAGATGTCGGTGCAGGTCGCCTGCCCGATCAGCCCGGCGCGCATCAGGTTGAGCGTGAAGTAGCCGGTGCCCGAGCCGATCTCCAGGGAGCGCTCGAAGCGCTCGACGTCGTGGCCGAGCGCCTTGCGCACCTTCGAGATGACCTGCGCTTGGCCGACATCGCCGAAGTCGATGCCCCACTTGGCGTCGTAGTGATCGGCCGCCACGTCGTGGTAGCGAGTGTTGACGTCGCGGATCTCCTCCGCGTCCAAAGTCGGTGTCATGGCCCGGCACCTTATACTCGCGCGCCTTGTCTGTGTCTCCCTACGAGCAGCGCGACCAGCCCGAGGGCGTGCCGCCGCTCGCGCTGACGGGCGAGCGCACGCTGCCGGACGTGCCTGAGGAGAACTACTGGTTCAGGCGCCATCTCGCCGTGTACGAGTGGATCGCCGCGCGCGTGGGTGGGCTGCGCGCGATCGACATGGCCTGCGGCGAGGGCTACGGCTCTGACGTGCTCGCGCGGACCGCGGCGAGCGTTGTCGGCGTGGATGCCAACCCGGAGGCACACGAGCACGCGCGCCTGCGCTACCGCCGCGAGAACCTGCGCTTCGCACGCGATCTGGTCGAGACCTTCCCCGAGCCGGCCGACGCGGTCGTGTTCCTGCAGACGATCGAGCACCTGCAGGATCCGGCTGCCGTGCTCGCGCACTTCCGCACGCTTGTGGCACAGAGCGCCGGGCGGGGCGTCGTGTTCGTGTCCACGCCGAACGTGCTCACGCTCGCGCCGAAGGGCGCCGAGCGCTCGGACAACCCCTGGCACGTGCACGAGTACCGCTCGGCAGAGTTCGAGCAGCTGTGTCGCGGCACGTTCGCGTCGGTCGAGATGTACGGCCTCTTCCACGCCCGCAAGCTGCACGTGCACGCGCTTGCCCTGAAGCTCGGCTGGGACGCGGTCCATCCGCGCCTGCGCCTGACCAAGCCCTTCTATGACTGGTTCACGCCGGCGATCGCGGCCAGCGACTTCGCGCTGCGCCCCGCGAGCGAGGCGGATCTCGACAAGGCGCTCGACTTCATCGCCGTCTGCCGGCCGTGAGCGGCACCCACTCCACAACGGGTTTCTAATTGTCTGCTGGCAGGATCTCGAATGCGCCGCCCTGGAGTGGGGTGACGGCGCGAAAATGACGCTCGTCGAAGCTCACAATGCGTTTGGTGTCCAAACGCTGGGCGAGAGCCACGACAGCGCAGTCGGCCAAGCCCAGTTCGAGGTCGGCGTACCGTTGCTCCAGTTCGCCGACCGCCCTGTAGTCCTGGCGTTCCAAGCCTGCGACGGCGAACCTGCCGGTGGCAAGGTCGCGCAGGAACGCGGACCGGGCCGAGCGGCCGAAGCGACTGCCGAGCAGGTAGTCGATCTCCGCGGTGACGGGCGCCGGAATCACCAATGCGCCGGCGTTGGCCCGCATCAACTCGAGTATCCGGTCCCTGAGAGGCTCGCTTGTGTCGGCTATCGCCACGACGGGAGCGGCGTCGAGGATCAGCGTCACTCGCCGAAGCCCGAGAGCAACTCGTCGTCTGGGATCTTGGATATTGGACGGGCGTCGTCGTCGATCCGCTCGAAGCCGGCGGCCAGCGCGAAATTGCTGTCAAAAGAAGGCTTGGGTTCGTACGCGGCGATGGCCTCGCGCAGGATCTCTGCCTGCGGTCTGCCCTCCTCCCGCGCGAGTCGTGCCAAGCGTATGGCCTGTGCATCGTCCAGATAGACACTTGTCTTGCGCATCGGCACATAGGGTATCATGTAGGGCAGATGGTTTTCCCCTGCAGACGACGTCTCGAGTGAGCGACCGGTCATGAGCCGGTCCTGCCCCCAGGGCGAGCTGGCGATTGTCCTGCACACGCATATGCCCTACGTCGAGGGCTTCGGCACCTGGCCGTTCGGCGAGGAGTGGCTGTGGGAGGCGATCTCCGGCAGCTATCTGCCGCTGCTCGACCTGCTCGACGAGGGTGCGCCGCTGACGCTGTCGCTCACACCGGTGCTGTGCGACCAGCTGGAAGCGCCCGGCGTGGGGGAGCGCTTCGAAGCGTTCGTCGAGCAGGTGCGAGGCCGTACCCACGCCGAAGACATCGCCGGCCTGCGCGACGGTGGCCACGAGACGCTCGCGCGCGAGTTGGAGCGCTCGTGGGGCGAGCACGAGCGGGCGCTTCAGCGCTTCAGGGGGCTCGACGGCGACCTGCTCGGCGGGCTCGCTCGCCACGCGCAGTGGACCTCCTCGGCCACGCACGCCGTGCTGGCACTGCTGGCCACCGACGCGGGCGTGCGCGCCCAGGTGCAGAGCGGCGTCGACGCGCACCGCCGGCGCTTTGGAAACGGCTGGCAGGGAGGCTTTTGGCTGCCCGAGTGCGCCCACGCCCCATATCTGGAGCCGCTCTTGGAGGAAGCCGGGGTGCGGAGCACCTGCGTGGAGCTCACCGGCCGCTACGGCCTTGGCGCGAGCGAGCATCTGCGCCCGCTCCTGGGCGAGGCCGGCGTCGTGCTCGTGCCAATCGACCGCCTGACGATCTCCCATGTGTGGAGTGACGCGGGCTACCCGGCGCATGGCGGCTACCGCGACTACCACCACCACACGGTCCACCACCACACGCCGTGGGCCAACGACGGCAGCGCATACGACCACGAGCTTGCGCTCAGCATCGCACGCGAGCACGCCCGCGACTTCGTGGCCCAGGCGATCGAGCGGTTGTGCAGCGCCAACGAGGCGGCCGGCTCCGCTGGCACCGGCGGCGCGAAAGCGCTCCCCGGCGGGGGCCTGGTCGTATGCGCGCTTGACACCGAGCTGCTCGGCCACTGGTGGTACGAGGGCGTCGAGTGGCTGCGCGCGGTCGTGGAGGAGTGCTCCAGGCAGGGGCTGGCGCTCGTGCGGCTAGACGAAGCCCAGGCGATGCGTGACCCCGCGGCGGTGGACAACAGCAAGTGGCAGGCCAGCACCTGGGGCAAAGGTGGTGACCTCTCGACGTGGTCGGGCCCGGCCGTCGCCGAGATGGCCTTTCTCGCGCGTGCCGCCGAGCTGCAAACGCTCGCCGCGGGGCCCACGGCCGGCGCCAGCGCGACGCGTGAGCTGCTCGCGCTGCAGGCCAGCGACTGGGCCTTCATGGTCTCGCGCGAATTGGCGATGCCCTACGCGCGCGAGCGCTTTGCGGGCCATCTGGATGCGCTTCGTCGTGCTTTGGATGGTGGTCCGGACAGCACCTCTGGGGCGCTGCGCAATCTGAGCTCGCATGTGCAGTCAACGGCGCTGCTCGGGTCCTAGAGCTGTTATTCGACGGCGCTGCTCTGGCCCAGAGCGCTTGTTTGAGGGTGCTGCTTGAGCCGGAATGCCTTCACTGCGCAGCAAAGGGGGTTGACATGAGTTCTGTTGTCGTGTATAACCAGCCATTGACTCGACATGCCATAAGGGTGTCGGGCTGACATAAGGTCGGGTTTTGGGTTGGTCCTTGTGGTCTGACGCTTAACCGGTTTGAGCAGGGCCCTTGGGAGAGGGACCGGTCGTTTTCTGAGAGGGAGCTGTATTCGCGTGGTTTCAATGGGGAATAACGTGCTTGAGAGTCCGTGTGCCGTCAGG
>JBAWFB010000094.1:0-10162 GCA_049591495.1 Solirubrobacteraceae bacterium | reverse complement strand
GGGCGACTATGACTTCCAGTGCATCGCGCGCAAGGTGGTGGGTGTGGGCAGTGTGGGCACACGCGCTTGGGTGATCCTGATGGTGGGACGCGACGAGCAGGACCCGCTTGTGCTGCAGGCCAAGGAGGCTGACGCATCCGTGCTCGAGCCCTTCGCGGGAGCCTCGAAATACTCAAACCACGGTCAACGGGTCGTCGAGGGCCAGCGGATGATGCAAGCTGCCAGCGACATATTCCTCGGATGGCTGCCGGCGGTCGGCATCGACGACGTGCCCAGGGACTTCTACGTGCGCCAGCTGTGGGATGGCAAGCTGAGCGTGGAAGTCGAAGGGTTGGATTACAAGCTGCTGCGCGGCTACGGGGCGCTGTGCGCGTGGACGCTCGCGCGCGCCCACGCCCGCACCGGCGATCGTGTAGCCATCGCAAGCTATCTCGGCGGCGGCGGCGTATGGGATCAGGCGACCGTGGGGTTCGCCGAAGCGTATGCCGACCAGAACGAACGCGACTACCAAGCGCTCCTGGACGCGGTGAAGTCTGGGCGCGTGCAGGCGGAGAGCGCCTAGAGCACAAAATGAGCAAGGAGACTTATCGATGACCGATGCAACTCAGCTGATCACCGGCGTGGACTTCGCGGTGGTGTCCTCACACGACCTCCCGAAAGCCGTCGAGTTCTATGGGGACACGCTCGGCCTGCCCCGCTCGGTGTATCTCGAAGAGCGCAACTACGCAGAGTTTGAGACCGGCAACCTGACGTTGAGCGTGGTCGACGCGGAGAAGATGGGCATGGAGCACAGCGTGCGCGGACATGAGATAGCGCTGCACGTCGATGACGTGGCGGCCGCGCGCGCGACGCTTGAAGAGCGAGGCGTGGAGTTCCGCGGCGAGACGTTCGACACGGGCGTGTGTCACATGGCGTTGTTCAACGACCCGGATGGGAACCCATTGATGCTGCACCACCGCTACGCGCCGCCCCCGCCCCGCTCCTAGCTATCAAGCGCAGCCCGACGAAGCTGAACACGAGCGATCCTGGCTGAACACGAGCTGTCCTGGCTGAACACGAGCGATCCTGGCTGAACACGAGCGATCCTGGCCGAATACGAACGATCCTGGCTGAACAGAAGCGGTCCGGGCCGAGCAGGAGCGATCCTGAGGGATACAGGCGATCCGGTGCGACAGGGGCGATCTGTCCGACCCGTGCCGCAGGATGCCGGGCTCTTTGACCTCCTCCTCATCGACATCCCTGCGCGCGTGGCAGCGTGACGCGCTAGACCGTCTCGACGGCTGGCGGGAAGGCCCGTTCCTGGTCTCGGCGGCGCCCGGCGCAGGTAAGACGCGCCCGGCCCTGGAGCTTGCCCGGCGGATGCTCGCGGGCGGCGAGGCGAGCAGCGTGGTGGTGTTGTGCCCGACGACGCCGCTCACGCGTCAGTGGGCCACAGCAGGCGCGGATCTGGGTGTGCAGTTGCAACCGGATGCGCCGGGGCCCTCCGCCCCGCGCGACTTCCATGGCGTGGCGGTCACCTATGCGCGTGTGGCGAGCGACCCGCGCGCATGGGCCGCGAAGGTTACGCGGGAGACGCTCGTGATCGTGGATGAGGCCCACCACCTCGGCGAGGAGCTGGCGTGGGGCTCGAGCTTTCAGCAGGCGTTTGCGGTGGCGCCACGCTGGCTGCTCTTGTCGGGCACCCCGTTTCGCTCCGACGCCACGCCGATCCCGGGTGTGAGCTATGACGCCGAAGGAGTCGCGGTCCCAGACGTGTCCTACACCTACGCGCAGGCGGTGGCGGACGGGATCTGCCGGCCCGTGGCGTTTGTGACGTTTGACGGCACCCTGTCGTGGCGCAGCGGCGATGACGTGATCGAGTCCTCGTTTGAGACCGTGCTCAGTTCGCGCGAGGCGAGCCGGCGCTATCGCACCGCGATCTCGACCGAGCTGCCGGATGGGCTGCCTCGCATCCTGATGGAAGCCGATGCGAAGCTGCGGGAGTTGCGCGAGGCGGGCCATCGCGACGCGGGCGGGCTCGCGGTGGCGGCAGACGCGACACACGCGCGACGGATAGCAAAGCTGTTGGGTGAGGCCACCGGCAAGCCACCTGTCGTCGTGCTGCACACCGAGTCTCGCGCCGCACAGAAGCTGGCTTCCTTCAGAGGGTCGCGCGAGCCTTGGATCGTGGCCGTGAACATGGTCTCCGAGGGCGTTGACATCCCGAGGCTGCGCGTTGGCGTGTACGCGACCGCGGCGAAGACGCCGATGATCTTCAGGCAGATCGTGGGGCGCTTCGTGCGCACGATCCCAGGCCGGATGCCCGAGCCGAGCTGGGTGTACCTGCCGGCGGACCCCGTGTTGCGCGGACACGCCGCGCAGGTGGAGAGCGAGCTGCGCCATGCGCTGCGCGAGCGCGTGGAGGACGTTGAGCTCGACGAGCCGCGCGAGCGTCGTGCGAGCGAGCCCTCGGCCGCCATCGACTTCGTGCCGTTGAGCGCGGAAGTGGTCCCACAGATGACCCTGTTTGGGCCGGCGCCCACTGTGCCTGCCGAGAAGGTCAAGCGGCCTCCCCCCTCCTCCGAGCCTGCCCCCCCGGTAGCCGCGTTTGAGCGCCGCGCAAAGCTACGCGAGGAGCGCAGCCGGCTGGTTGCGGATCTCGCCAAGCGCAGCGGCAGCGCTCACCGGGAGATCAACGCTTGGATCAATCGCGAGGTCGGCGTGGGGCGCGTGGAGTCGGCGAGCATCGAGCAGCTGGAGCGCTCGGTGAACAGGCTGGTGCGAGAGTTGACACGCCACAGCCGCCGCGTGGCGGCTGGCTAGCCCAGCTCGGAGTAGACCGGCTCGGCGGCCTGCGTGTAGGCCTGGGAGCCGTCCTCTGCTGTCGTCTGTCCCGCTGGCACCGGTGGTCTTTGCACAACGACGAGAGCCACGGCGATGCCGGCCACCACCAGCCCGGCAGCGATCCAGAAGGCGAGGTGGTAGCCGCCGGTGAGCGCCGCCGCGTTCGATTGTCCGTGTGCTGTCAACGTCGCGGTGCGTGAGGCCGACAGCGTCGCCAGCACCGCCAGGCCGAGCGCGCCGCCGACCTGCGCGCTGGTGTTGACAAGCCCTGAGGCGAGGCCCGCGTCGCTTGGGGTGGAGCCAGACATCGCGATCGTCATCAGCGCGGGAAAGCAGGTCCCCATGCCGAGTCCCAGCAGCAGCAGCGGCGGCATGATGTCGGTGATGTAGTGAGCGTCGACGGGCGCGCGCGCAAACAGCGCGAGACCCAGCGCGGCGAGCGCCAGGCCCGGGGGCAGCGTCGCACGCGCCCCGAAGCGCGTGATGATCGGCTCGGACAGGCGGATCGACATCAACCCCATCGCGATCGACACCGGCAGGAACGCGAGCCCGATCTCAAGCGCGTCGTAGCCGAGCACGCGCCGCAGGTACAGCGCGCCGAGGAAGAACACTCCAAACATGCCGGCCACCGAGAGCACCTGGATCAGGTTGGCGCCGGTGACGTTGCGCGAGCGGAAGATGCGCAGCGCCACCAGCGGGTTGCGTGCCGTGGCCTCGCGTGCCACGAAGCCGGCCAGCAGCGCCAGCGAGACGGCGCCGAGCTCAAGTGTGCGGCCCGCGCCCCACCCGAGTTCGGCGGCCGGCTTGACGATCGTGTAGACGCCCAGCATCAGCGCGCTTGTGATCAGCACGGCGCCGGGCACGTCGGCCCCTTGGGCGAAGCCGATCCCCCGCTCGCCGGGCAGCAGGCGCCGGGCGAGCGCGATCGTGACGATCCCGATCGGCACGTTGACGAAGAAGATCCAGTGCCAGTCGATCGACTGGGTGATGACACCGCCGGCGAGCAGGCCGACAGAGCCGCCGGCGGAGGCGACGAACGCGTAGACCCCGATCGCCTTTGCCTGCTCGCGAGGCTCGGGGAACATCGTGACGATCATCCCGAGGATCACCGCGGAGGTCATCGCACCGCCGATGCCCTGCACGAAGCGGGCCGCCACCAGCAGCGTCTGCGTCGAGGCCAACCCGCACAACAGCGAGGCGAGCGTGAAGATGGCTACCCCCAACAGGAAGATGCGCCGGCGCCCCACCAGGTCGCCGAAGCGCCCGGCGAGCAGCAGCAGCCCACCGAAGGCGATCAGGTAGGCGTTGATCACCCACGCGAGGCTCGAGGTCGAGAAGTGCAGGTCGTTCTGGATCGTCGGCAGCGCGACATTGACGATCGTCACGTCGAGCACGATCATCAGCATGCCCACGCACAGCACGTACAGCGCGATCCAGCGCGAGCGCTCTTGCGATCGTGCGTCTGCGGCGGTGTGCTCGATCTTTGCGTGCATCAGGCGTGCTCCTTTGCGAGCCACTCCCCCAGGCTGGCGAGCAGCTCGCCTGTCCCGTGTTCGCGCTCGGCGGGCGTGTCGTGGCCGTCCAGGAACGCGCCCTGCTCGGTGAAGATCAGCTTTGTGCCGGTGCGGTCGGGCTTGAACTCGATCGTCGCCAGCGACACCGATAGGCGCGTCTCGTCGCGATACATGTCATAGGTGTGGACGATGCGCTGCTCGGGCACGATGTCGGCGTAGCGGCTGTCGAACAGGTAGGTGGCGCCGTCCGGCGTGTCGACCGTAAAGCGCTCCCGTCCCCCGACCGTGAAGTCGAGCTCGCGCTGCTCGTGCGACAGGTTCTTGGGTCCGAACCAGCTCGCCTTGGCGGCCGGATCGGACCAGGCGCCGAACACGTGCGCGGGCGAGGCGTCGTATTTGCGCTCGATGACGAAGGTGGCGTGTAGGACCGATCTGTCACTCATGGCTGTCTCCTCAGGGTCTTCCCTTGGTCGGTGTTGTGGTGCTCGGGGTTCTGGTCCAGGTATTCCCCCAGACGATCCAGTCGCTGCTCCCAGCTCGCGCGGCGCTCGGCGATCCATTGCTCAGCGCTACTCAACGCCATCGGCTCGATGCGGCAGGTGCGCACGCGCCCAATCTTCTCCGAGCAAACGAGCCCGCTTGCCTCCAACACGTGCAGGTGCTGGACGACCGCCGGCAATGACATGGCGAGCGGTCGGGCCAGCTCACTCACCGAGGCGGGGCCTTCGCTGAGCTGATCGACCATCGCCCGCCGGGTCGAGTCCGACAGGGCTTGAAAGGCCAGGTCGAGCGGAGGGCGCTGGGCGACGGATTGGTTAAGCACTCACTTAACTATTGCAAGTCGTGCGTCGGCTGTCAATCCTCCTCGGCGAGCAGCTCCATCAGCAGACCGTCGCGCCATCTCTGCGCGCCCGCAGGACGCTCGTAGCGCCGCATGACTCCCACCGGCTTGAAGCCGGCCTTTTCGTAGGAGCGGATCGCGGCCTGATTGCCCGTCGATGGGTCGATCGTGACTCGGTGATGACCGCGCTCCTCGATCAGGTGGCGCACGACGCGTCTGACAGCCTCGGTACCAACGCCCTGACCGTGCACACCTGGATCGAGAAACAGGTCGATCGTCGCATGACGGTATTTGGGGGACGGCTCCTCCTGGAACTGGATCATGCCCGCTATCGCTCCGTCGAGCACGATCGTCAGACGCGTCGACTCCGGCTCGTCGCTCCAAGGGAACCCATCCTCGGGCACGTCCCACCAGAGCGCGACCTCGGGCGTCCTGTGAATGCGCAGCAGCTCGGCCTCGTCGCCCTCTGCGAGCGGGCGAAGAACCAAGCGCGACGCGCCATTGCTAGCGATACTGGCGATTGACCGATGATCGCAGAGCGTCTCACCTCCCAGTTGCTCGCCGGACCGCCGGCTCGCGACGTCGTGCGCTATATGGGCCAGTCGTAGCGCGTGATCGGACCACTCATACGCATGGCACAGAGCATGGGACGCAAAAATCAGGCGCATGACTCTTCGCGGAGGGGGGTACAGCACCTGGGAGGGGTCGGCAACGCTGGCTCCCTGTCGGCAACCGAGTAGGGTTCGTGGAGGAGATCTGAGATGACTTTTGTCGCCACAGTCGCATCCCACCAACGCCACGCTATGGAGGCAGGCGAAGCGGAGCTTGACGAGCTGTTCAGGCTCTGGCAGCAACACGCAGACCAGGGCGCGCGCGACGCGCTGGTGCAGCGATTCATGCCGCTGACACGCAACCTCGCACGTCGCTACAACCGCTCCTCAGAGCCCTTCGAGGATCTGGTGCAGGTGGCCTCGCTGGGGCTGCTGAAGGCTCTCGACCGTTTCGACACCGGGCGCGGACACCCGTTCCCTTCATTTGCGGTCCCGACGATCCTCGGCGAGATGCGACGGTACTTCCGCGACTGTGGATGGTCGCTGCATGTGCCCCGTGGAGATCAGGAGCGGGCCCTCAGGGTGCGCGACGCGCAGGAGACCTTCGTCAACGAACACGGCCGCGCACCGACCGTCAATCAGTTGGCGGAGTACCTGGAGCTCGACACCGAACAGATCATCAACGCGCTGCAGGCAGTGCAGGCCTACGAAGCGCTGTCGCTGGACGCGCCACGACCGGGAGCCGAGGACAACAGCGACGCGATGACCTATGGAGATGCACTGGGCCAGGAGGACGAGCGCTACGAGCTGGTCGAGCTCGACGCAACCGTGGTTGCCGCCCTCGAGCACATTCCCGCGCGTGAGCGCCACATGTTGCACATGCGCTTCGTCGAGGATCTCACCCAGACCGAGATCGCCGCTCGGGTCGGCATCTCCCAGATGCAGGTGTCCCGTCTGCTGCGCCGTTCACTCGACCAGCTGCGAGCCTTGAGCTAGAGGGATGAGCGCGCCCTGAGGACGCCCGGGTGGCCGGTATCGTCCTCACACACACGATCGAGGGATCGACCGCGGTAGCTGCGACCGCCCCCGACCGTCCGGACCGCAATGGCTGAGCTACCCAACGTTCTCCTGGATGTAGACAACAAACCGGAGAACGTGCTGCTCGTCCGTGAGATGTTGACGGGGGTAGCGGAGGCCGTAGAGCTCGGCGTGAATGATCTCAACGATGTCCTGACAGCGGTCACCGAGGCCTGCAACAACGTCGTGTTGCACGCCTATGAAGGCGAGCAGGGACCACTGGAGGTCGAGGTCGAGCTGGCTTCCCATGCGCTTGAGGTCGTGGTGCGCGACCACGGCATCGGCATTCAGGCTCAGAGCACGCCCAACGGACTGTCTCTCGGGATCGGCTTGCCGGTGATCCAAGCGCTCGTGCACCGTGTCGAGCTGAGAGACCGGTCAAACGGTGGAACAGAAGTGTGGATGGAGTTTGCGGTGGCAAACACAGATGCACTGGAGTCGTTGCGCCGAGACGAGGCGCTGTCGCCCACGTTCCCGCGAGCGGGACCGGCCGACGCGACGATCACAGTGACGATCGCGCCGATCGATCTGGCGCGCACGGTGCTTCCGCGAGTGTTGAGCACGCTTGCGGCGCGTGCCCACTTCTCGACAGATCGGCTCTCCGACACCCTGCTGATCGCCGACGCGCTCGTCGTGCACGCCCCGAAGTCGCTGGGAGCCAATCACCTCAGGATCGCGGTCAGCGTGCAACCGCGGAATCTCGAGCTGCACATCGGACCGCTCGGAGAAGGTCGAGCTGGGCAACTGGTGGGCGACTCTCATCTGGACGGTCTCGGACGAGTGATCGAGAAGCTCGCCAATTGCCACTCCGTGGCGGGCTCCGGCGCGAATCAGACACTCACACTTGCGCTGAGCGATCTTTATTAGTCACCCTGACAGGGTTAGCGATATCTGAGGCGGGTAGCAACGACCTAGAGATCGGCGAGACACATCGCGTAGGCATCCACAGAATGGGAGGCTGAACATGATTGCTCTAGTGGCACTTGTCCTTATTCTGGCTCTCTTTGGAGGGCTGGGTTTTGCGGTGCACATTCTTTGGTACATCCTGATCGTGGCTGTGCTGCTATGGCTGATCGGCTTCTTCGTGGGCGGGCTTCCCGAGGGCGGTGGACGGCGGCGCTGGTACGGGCGCTGGTAGGTGACGGTGGGAGTGACGCTCAAAAGAGGCTGGGCGCTCTCCGATGTTGAAGTGTATGCCGGCCCCGAAGCAGTGTCTGCCGGCCCCGAAGCGATCAGAGAACTGAAGTTCACGGGAGCCGACTTGGGAGCCCTGCGCCGGTTTGTGTCCCAGCAGGCGCGCGATGTGTCATTTGAGGAGGACCGCGTCGCAGACCTGGTGCTGGCCGTCAACGAGCTCGCCACCAACAGCGTGCGCCACGGCGGCGGTCAGGGGGTCGCGCGTATCTGGAGAGAGGGCGACACGCTGTTGTGCGAGGTACTCGACGGTGGCCGCATCGAGGACCCGTCGATTGGGCGTGTTTGCCCAACCCCCGACCAGCAGACCGGGCGGGGCCTGTGGCTGGTCAATCGTCTTTGCGATTCGGTTCAGATCGGCTCCTCTTCCGCTGGTGGCGTGGTGCGCGTGCACATGCGCTTGGCCTAGCCGGCCCGTGCCGCGCGCACCTGTCCCTCTCGGCATCGCCCCGGCGCTAAAATGCGCTTGTGAGGGTTGACGAGCATCTTCAGGTCGATGTGCGACGTGGGGAGAACCGGGTGGTGCTGGAGCTGCACGGGGAACTCGACCTTGTCGGCGCGCCGCTCCTACAGGCTGAGGTGGAGAATCCCGATCTCGACGGCACGGCGATGGTTGTGCTGGACTTGCAGGACCTGACGTTCATCGACTCCGCGGGTCTGCGGGTGATCCTCGCGGCACACGAGCGTTCGCAGCGCCTTGGACAGACGTTTGCCTTGACACGCGGCTCGCAGCAGGTTCAACGTCTGCTGAGCATCGCGGGCGTCAGCGAGCACCTGCAGGTCGTCGAGTCGGCTGACGAAATCCCCGTTTAGAGGACGGGCACAGGGGCGCGCACCGCCGAGCGTGTGCCGGAGAACTCCATTGCGCCATCTTCGATCGCGCCGAACTTGAGGTTGACGATGTCGAGCGCGTAGTTCTGATGCAGGCGCCAGGGCGCCTTGGAGCCCTGCTTGGGGAACTTGTCGATCGAGCGCTGCACGTAGCCGGAGGAGAAGTCCAGGAACGGCATCTCGCGCACGGAGGGATCGCTGTTGCGGGCGACGCACTGGGCGCGGCCCAGCTCGTCCATGCGGTTGAGCAGGCGGCACACGTATTCGCAGGTGAGATCGCACTTGAGCGTCCACGAGGCGTTGGTGTAGCCGACCGAGAAGGCGAAGTTGGGCACGCCGCTGAGCATCATGCCCTTGTAGCTCATCGTCTTCGCCAGCTCCACCTCTGCGCCATCGACCGCGAGCTCGATGCCGCCCAGGGCCAGCAGGTTCAAGCCGGTGGCGGTGACGATCACGTCCGCCTCCAGCTCGGCGCCCGACTGGAGCTTGATGCCGTGCTCGGTGAAGGTCTCGATGCGATCGGTGACCACCGACGCGCGGCCTCCACCAATCGCCTCGAACAAGTCGCCGTCGGGGACAAGGCAAAGGCGCTGATCCCACGGGTTGTAGTCGGGGTTGAAGTGCTTGTCGATGTCATAGCCGGCGGGAAGCAGGCGTTCCTGGCCCTTGCGCACCAGCTTGCGCATCAGCCCCGGGCGGCGACGGCTGAGCTGGAAGCTTGCCATCGTGAGCAGCACGTTCTTCCAGCGCAGAATCGGATAGGACAGCTTGGCGGGCAATATCCGCCGTAGCCGCTTTGCGATCGGGTCTTCGGCGGGCAAAGCGACGATGTAGCTGGGCGAGCGCTGCAGCATCGTCACGTGGGCGGCGCTGGGGGCCATCGCGGGAACGAGCGTGACCGCGGTGGCGCCGCTGCCGATCACCACGACGCGCTTGCCCGCGTAGTCGAGGTTCTCGTCCCAGTGCTGGGGATGGACGATCGGACCGGCGAAGCGCTCGGATCCCTCGAACTCGGGCATATAGCCTTCGTCATAGCGGTAGTAGCCGCTGCACATGAACAGGAAGCCGGCGCTCATGCGCACGCTGTCCCCCGTGTCGGTGCGGGTGGCGTGAACCGTCCAGCGCGCCTCCTCGGTGGACCATTCGGCGCGCACGACCTGGTGCTCGAAGCGGATCTTGTGCTCGATCGCGTGATCGGAGGCGGTCTGGCGCACGTAGTCGAGGATCGAGCCGCCGTCGGCGATCGAGCGGTCGTCGCGCCAGGGCCGGAAGGAGTAGCCGAGCGTGTACATGTCGGAATCCGAGCGGATCCCCGGATATCTGAACAGATC
>JBAWFB010000093.1:0-32987 GCA_049591495.1 Solirubrobacteraceae bacterium | reverse complement strand
GAACAGCATCATCGGGAGCGCGCGCGACCGAGCGCATCCGCCCAGCCCCCAAGCAGAGTCTCGCGCTCGTCGGAGTCCATGCTCGGCTCATAGCGTGCACCCGCGCGCCAGCCCTCGCGCACGTCGGACACCGTCCAGGCACCGACGCCGACCCCCGCCAGATAGGCCGCGCCGAGCGCAGTGGTCTCGGCGATCTCTGCCACCACCACGGGCACGCCGAGCACATCGGCCTGGAACTGCATCAGCCACGCGTTGGCGGTGGCTCCGCCGTCGGCGCGCAGCTCGCTCAGCGGCTCGCTCGCCGCGTCGTGCATCGCACGCAACGCGTCCACCGTCTGGTAGGCGATCGCCTCAAGCGTTGCGCGCGCCAGGTGAGCCCTGCCGCTGCCACGCGTGAGTCCCACGATCGTGCCGCGCGCGTAGGGGTCCCAATGCGGGGAGCCCAGCCCGGTGAGCGCGGGCACGAAGTACACGCCGTCGTTGCCTTCAAGCGAAGCCGCGAGCGTTTCGGTGTCGCTTGCCCGCTCGATCACGCCCAGGCCGTCGCGCAGCCACTGGACCGCCGCGCCCGTTACGAAGATCGACGCCTCCAGCGCATAACTTGTCGAGCCGCCGATGCCCCAGGCGACCGTGCTCAGCAACCCCGGCGCCGGCGCCGGGGCGGAGAAGCCCGTGTTGAGCAACGCGAACGAGCCGGTGCCATACGTGTTCTTGCCCATGCCCGGATCCACACAGGCCTGACCGAACAGGGCGGCCTGCTGATCGCCCGCCACCCCAGCCACGGGCACATGGTGCCCGTGCAACGCCTCGGGCTGTGTCAGGCCGAATGCGCCGGCGCTCGCGCACACGCGCGGAAGGGCTCGCTCGGGAATCTCGAGCAGGGCCAGCAGGTCCGGATCCCAAGCTCCCCGCGCGATGTCGTAGAGCATCGTGCGCGAGGCGTTCGAGGGGTCGGTCACGTGCTCGCCGCACAGCTTGAAGATCAGCCACGCGTCGATCGTCCCGAACACTGCGCGCCCCGCGCGCGCGCGCTCGCGCAGACCCTCCACGTTGGCCAGCAGCCACTCGATCTTGGTGGCCGAGAAGTAGGGATCGAGCACCAGGCCCGTGCGCTCGCGCACGAGCCGCTCGTGGCCGGCGGCTCGCAGCTCCTCACAGCGGGCGGCCGTACGGCGGTCCTGCCACACGATCGCCCGGTGCAGGGGCTCGCCCGTGGCGGGGTCCCACACGCACACTGTCTCGCGCTGGTTTGCGATCCCCACCGCCGCCAACTCCCCCGCCGCCACTTCGGCGTCCTGGAGCGCCTCGCATGCCACCGCCTGTGTGACCTGCCAGATCTCGGCGGCGTCGTGCTCCACCCAGCCCGGCCTTGGAAAGTGCTGGGCGAGCTCGCGATAGGCCCTGCCCACGGGCTGGGCCTGCTCGTCGAACACCAGGCACGTGGTGCCGCTGGTTCCCTGATCGATCGCCAGGATCATCGTGCCCTGCGATTTCGCAATCGGCTTGACATCGGTGCGGCGAGCCTACCCCTTCGGCGAGACCGGGCCAAGCACGCTCGATCTCGCCCACCGCTGTGGATCAGTCGAGATCCAGGCGCGGCAACACGCGCTCCAGGCCGGACGGCAGCCACCAGTTGCGAGAGCCCAGCAGGCACATCAGCGCCGGCACCAACGCCAGCCTGATCAGTGTCGCGTCGATCGCCACGGCGGCGGCCAGCGCAAATCCGATCTGCTTCAGTTCGAGGATGTTGGCGGTCATGAAGCTGCCAAAGACGGCCACCATGATCGCCGCCGCCGCCGAGATCGGCCGCGCGGTGTGCTCGACACCGGATGCCACGGCCAGTCGATTGTCGCCCGTCGCCTGCCAGGTCTCCTGCATACGGCGTATGAGGAACACCTCGTAGTCCATCGAGAGGCCGAACAGCATCACGAACATGACCATTGGCAGATAGGACTGCACGAAGCCCGGGCTGGTGAAGCCCAACAGGCTCTCGCCATGCCCGTCCTGGAAGATCAGCGCGACGAGCCCCAGCGTGGCGCCCGTCGCCAACATGTTCATGAGGATCGCCTTCACAGGCAGCACCACGCTGCGGAACACGATCAACAGGAACATCAACGCCAGGGCGAACGTGATCGCCAACACGTAGGGAAGCCTCCCGGTGACGATGTTCGAGGCATCGACCGACAGCGCCGTCCAGCCACCCACGAGCACCGCCGAGCCCGCTCGGCCATCGACTCGTGGCATCGGCACCGCGCGTATGTCTCTGACGAGCGCGTAGGCGGCGGGAGAGTCCACCGAGACCGCCGGCGTGACCATCAACAGCACCCGCCCCGCATAGCTGCTCAGAGCGAGCCCGGCAACGCGCCGGTCGTGGCGCAGCCTCGCAACCAGCAGGCGCGCACCCTGCCGCGCGGCGGTAAGGCTCGCGTGCGAGCCGGGCACCCCGCTGCCGCTGACCACGACCTCGATCGGCCCGGACAAGCCCGGGGGAAAGGAGTGACTGAGCACCGCAGCGCCCTGACCGGAGGGGGTTTGCGAGATCGACTTGAAAGGAACGTCGATCCCGTATTTCAGACCAAGCACCGGAATCATCGCGACGATCAACAGAGCGCTGATCAGGCACGCCACGACGATCGGGCGGCGCATGACCGCCAGTGCCCATCGCGCCCAGCCGCCCTCGCCTTTGGCGACGTCCGCCCTGACCTCCGACGGCTGCAGCCGCGCCGGCAGCGAGCCGGCGTTGATCCTCGAGCCGAACTGCGCGAGCATCGCCGGGAGCAGCGTCAGCGCGGCGCCCACCGTGCAGATCACGGTCACCAGGGTGCCCATCACGAACTCCCTGTAGACAGCCGCCGGCACCACGAGCAACGAGGTCAGCGACAGTCCGACCACAATGCCCGAGTAGGCGATCGTACGACCAGAGCTTGCAACCGACGCGCCCACCGCCTCGGCGATCCGTCGCCGTTCGGCCCTGGGCGCGAGTGGGCGCCGCGCCAGCTCCTCGCGGAAGCGACTGACAACGAACAGCGAATAGTCGATGCCGATGCCCAGGCCGATCATCGTCACGATCGTCAGCAGGAACACGTCGAAATCGAAGATCCTCGCCAATATGGAGATCACGCCGTAGCACAGCAGCAGACTGGCCCCCGCCGTCAGAAGGGGGACCACGGCGGCGGCGAGCGCACCCAGGGCAAGCAGCAAGACCACAAGCGCCACCGGTATGCCGATCCCCTCTGCTCGCGAGGCATCGACGGTCTCGACCTGCGCGATGTCCTTGGAGTAGGAGGAGAAGCCCGTAAGCCACGCCCGCACGCCATCGCTGTCGGCACGGCCGACCGCTGTCTGCAGTAGAGCGGCGTTCGTGAAGCGCTCACGGGCGTTGCCCGCCAAGGCAACCTGCGCCACGGCTGCACGCCGGTCGGATGAGATCACCGCTCGTGTGCCGTGACCGCCGTAGGGCCCGACAACGCCCACCACCCCCGCCTGAGAGCGTGCCGCGCGTAAGACCCTGGCGACGGCGGCGCGATAGGCCGGGTCGGTGGCACGGTGATCGCGCGAGTAGAACACGAGCGCGTCCTGCTCGCTTCCGGCGCCGCGCAGACCCTGTTCGAGCAGACGTTCGACCTTCAACGACTGGCTGTTGTCAACCGAGTAGTCGGGTGCGCTCAGGACCCCCTTCAGGCTTGGGTACAGCGCCGCGCAAACGATGAGCGCCAACATCCAGCCCAGCAGCACGAAGCGCCGGTGACGGGCCATCCTGACACCCCATCTTTGCCATGCCGTGGTCTCCCCCGTCATCGGCGAGTGAGATAGACGTGAGCGCAGTCAAGCAGCTGCCGTCCACGGTGGAGGAAGCCCGAGAAGGTTCGACGCGTGGCGCGGTGCTCGAGCTGGAGCTCGACCTCCAGCACACGATGCCCGGCGCGCGCGGCGTCGATCGTCATGCCGACCTCCATGCCAAAGCGCGCGGCGAAAGGCAGCACGTCCTCCAGCGCACCGGCGCGCAGCGCGCGCTGCCCGGATAGCGGCGCGTGAAGATCCAAGCCACAGCGCCTGCGTATCGCCCAGCGCGCAAAGCCCACCGCCAAGCCGAGCCCACCGCCGAGACGTTTCGCGAACACAGCGACAGCGAGGTCGGCGCGGCGCTCGCGCACCGCGTCGGCCAGCGCGGCAAGCAGGATCGCCGACCCGCCGAGATCCGCGTCACAGAGAACCACGACAGTCGCGTCCCCCACCGCCGCGAAACCCTCTCCGCCGGCCTCGGCGGCCTGGCGCAGCCATGCAAGCGCCTCGCGCGCGGCGAGCGTCGCCGCTCCGCCCTTGCCGATCGTGCGCTCGCTGCGCACGACGTTCGCTCCCGCCTGCCGCGCGATCGCCGCGGTCGCATCGACTGAGCCGTCGTCGGCCACCCACACATGCGCCCTTGGGAACGCGCGCGCCAGCCCTCCGAGCGTGGCCTCGATGCGATCGGCCTCGTCTCGGGCCGTGAGGATGATGAGCGTGTCCGAGGCCATGGTCGGTCGGGAGCGGCGGCTATTCTCCCTGACCGTCATCCCGATCGACGTCCCCGGAGGTTTGCCCCATGGCCGAGATAGAGGCTCACATCACAGGCACGGTGTGGAAGATCGAGTGCGCCGTCGGCGATCGGATCGAGGAGGGCGACACCGTGGCGATCCTCGAGTCGATGAAGATGGAGATGCCCGTCGAGGCCGAAGACGAAGGCGTGGTCGTCGAGATCCTCTGCGAGGAGGGTCAGGCGGTGAACGAGGGCGACACGCTCGTCGTGCTCGAGTAGAGCAGCGCGCGTCGCAGACACGCGTAGGGCACCGCACCGCGTAGACACACGTAGGGCACCGCGCGGCGCGTGCAAACAGCGGCCGCTGTGCGGCCCCGCGGACGACTGGGCTAGCCTGTGCGCGCCATGTCCGATTCCAATTCTGTGCGCGCGCTCGCCGACGGCAAGCTCCTGGTTGACCACCCCACGAGCGGAGTTGTGCGGCTGACGATCTCCAATCCGCGTAAGCGCAACGCACTCGATCTGCAGATCCTCGACGCGATCACCACCGTTCTCGAGGAGGAGGCATCGCCGCGATCGCAGACGCGCTGTGTCGTTGTGACCGGCACCGACGGGATGTTCTCGGCGGGCTATGAGATCGGCGAGATCGGCGACAGCCGTTTTCAGGACGAGGCGGAGCGGCTGGTGGCGCACCCGTTCACAGAGGCGATCGAAGCACTCGAAGCCTTTCCCTACCCGACGCTCGCGTCGCTGTCCGGACATACCATCGGGGGCGGGCTGGAGCTGGCGCTCGCCTGCGATCTGCGACTGGCCGCGGACAACGTCAAGCTCGGGATGCCGCCCGCGAAGCTGGGCCTGGTCTACTCCCATACGGGCCTGCGTCGCTTCCTTGACACGATCGGCGCCGCGCGCACTCGCGAGCTCTTTCTGCTCGGAACGTACATAGACGCCCACAAGGCCCTCGGCTGGACCTTGGTCAACCGTATCTGCACGCCAGAGGAGCTGGGGTCCGCAACGCTTGAGATGGCAAGCGAGCTGGTGGCCAATGCGCCCCTCTCCCAGCAGGGCAACAAGCGAGTCATCGCCGCCCTGCTGGATGCCGCCGGCGGGTTGCCGGCGGACACCGAAGCAGAGCTGATCGAGCTGCGCCGCGCGTCGTTTGACTCCGAGGACCTGCGCGAGGGGATGAGCGCATTTGCCGAGAAGCGCGCGCCGCGCTGGAGCGGCCGGTAGGCGGGCGGCTCATGCCGGCTCACGGAAGAGCCTGAGGCGCTCCTCCCCGATCGACGCGCGCAACTCTGGATCTTCCACTCCAAGCCCCTCTCGCTCGGCCAGGCACAGCACGCCGACCTTGCCGACGTGACGGTTGAGCTGCACTTCGCGGGTCGCCTCGCCAGCCTGCTCGAGCGGAAAGACCCTTGAAAGCGCGGGCACGATCGACCCACGCCCGATCAAACGACCGACCTCCCACGCCTCCTGCCAGTTGGCCCCGTGGCTACCGACCACGCGCTTGATGCTCATCCACAGACGGCGGTTGTCGTACTGGTGGGCATAGCCGGTGCTGGAGCCGCAGGTGACCACCGTGCCACCGCGACGCACGATGTACACCGACGCACCGAACGTCCTGCGACCCACGTAGTCGAAGACGATGTGCGGGTCTTCACCGAAATGCCGGCGAATCTCAGATCCGACGCACTTACCCATCTCCACTTCGTTCATCCCATCCAGGCCGAGCTCGTCGCGACGCAGCACCAGATCGCATCCGAGCCGCTGCAGCACCTCTGCCTTCGCTTGGGAGTTCACGACCCCGACGGCGATCCCTCCCCCGTTGCGAATCAACTGCACCGCGTAGCTGCCAAGTCCTCCGGTGGCGCCCCACACCAGCACGATGTCACCCTGCTTGAACTGAACAGCTCTCGGGCTGACGAGCATCCGGTATGCGGTCATCGCGCACAGCGTGTTGCACGCTGCCTCCTCCCAGCTCAGGTGCCGCGGCTTGGCTAGCAACTGGTTGACCTTCACGACAGCGAAATGGGCAAGACCGCCGAAGTTCGTCTCAAAGCCCCAGGCAAGCGAATCGCCTAGCAGACCGTCGACCTGCGACGCCGGATCCTGATAGTCGATCACACCCGGAAAGACAACCACCCGATCTCCGATCGCCCATTTGCGCACCGCGTCGCCGACGGCAACGATCACGCCGGCGGCGTCTGAGCCTATGACGTGCTGAGGCAGGTCGTGGCGTGCATCCCATCCTCCACGACGCCCAAGGCGCTCGAGGAAGCGGAAGGTCGGGATCGGCTCGAACATCGCCGACCACACGGTGTTGTAGTTGATCGCGCTGGCCATCACCCCAACAAGCACCTCGTCGGGAGCCAGGCTCGGCAACGGCACCTCGGCAACGCGTATCGACTTGCGCACGTCCTTGTCGCGCTCCTCTCCAAAGATCCCCTCGTCCTCACGCGAGAGGTGAGCCGCGAGATAGCTGGAGGGCAGTTGACAGCCACTCAGCTCCTTCCCGCTCGCTTCGCGTGCAAGCGCTTTGACAAGGTCCACCGAATGGCCGGCAGGCGCAACCGTCTCCAAGCCAAGACCCCCAGCGGCTTGCTCGACGGCATTCTCCACCCTCTCCACAGATCCACCCCTCTCCTGCTTCAGCATGCCTTGATCACCTTCTCCCCTTCACACGTTGTCGATAGCCACCCTTCAACCGCTTGCGCCGTCGCGTCGGCGTGCTCCTGCATGATCGTGAAATGGTGTCCTGGTATTTCGATCGCTGAATGAGTGACATTCCAGGACGACTCCAAATCGCTCTGGGCTGGCACCCCAGGCACCGGCTCGCTGGCCTTTGCCAGCAGCAGCGGCGTTGCGATCTCGCTCGGCCCCCATCCCGCCAGCAGATCCAGGTATGCGCCCATGGCCGTCAGACGCACGTCGTTTATGAACGTTGACGCCCCCTCGCTCCTGAACGCCGTCCCCGTCAACTCAAAGAGCGCTTTCATGTCAAATGGATAGGTGTCTATCAACACGAGCGCGGATGGACAGACGCCTATCTCCTCCAGACGACTCGCCACCGCGTGGGCGACTATTCCACCCGAGGAATAGCCCATCAGCGCAAACGGAGCGTCGGCCACGTGGCGCGCGACGGCCTCCGCCTGCGTCTGCGCCATCACCTCGAAGCTCTGCGGCAGGCGTTGTCCTGATGCATACCCGAGCGCCGGCAACACCGACACCTCGCGACTTCCATCAAGCCCCTTGGTGAATCTCACATACTCGTGAGGACCCGACATCGCCAGAACAGAGGGAAAGCACACGAGCTTAAGCGCGCCCGCTCCCTCGCAGAGCCGGACGGGCTCTGACAGACGATCGCTGTCGGAGGCATCGAACCTCGCGCGGAAGCGAGAAGCGCTTGCCAGCATCTCGATGAACTCGCCGATTCTTGCCTGCTCGTGGGCTTCGCGAAAGAGCGTTGTCAAAATGCCGGCCGACGGGTCACCGGCGGACTCGTCCCCGCCAGTCCGTGTGTCCCTGACGCCATGTGCGTTCCCGCCTGCCTGCGCATCCCCAGCGTATGCGTCCCCAGCGGACCCATCTCCCTCCGCGCGCGCATCCCCCTCATCCTCCACCACGTTGACCTGCACATCAGCCAGCTGCTCCACGATGTACGCGGCAGTCGCGCTTGAGGTGGGATGGTCAAGGACCAGCGCATTGGGCAGCTGCAGTCGCGTGGCCGCGCTCAGGCGATTTCTGAGCTCGAGTGCCGTCAGCGAGTCGAAGCCGAGCTCGAGGAAGGCTCTTTTGGCGTCTATCTCCTGCGGCGAGCTGTATCCGAGCACCGCCGCGACCTCGCCCAGCACGAACTCCAGCGCGGTGGCGTGACGTCGATCCTCCGGCGCCTGCGCCATGCGCACTGCCAGCACGCCGAGCGGAAGTGTCTCGGCCGGCTCGCCGCCCCCAACGACAGCACTCGACATCGCGTAGTCGGCCTCGCCAAAGCCGGCAAACGCCGTTCTCTGCGCACCCGCGCCCGCGTCAAACCAGTAGCGCTCGCGCTGGAAGGCATACGTTGGCAGGCCGACACGCTTCGCTTGTGTCTCGCCGAAGGCCTTGCCCCAATCGACCTCGACCCCACGCACCCAAGCTTCGCCGAGCGATGTCAGGAAGCGCGTCATGCCACCCTGATCGCGACGCAAGGAGCCGATCACGCCGGCCCGATCCTCAACCGGCTCATCTGTCTCTCGGGCCAGCTCCTCGATCGTGTCCTGGGTCGGCACGGCAACCACCGGATGCGCGCTGACCTCGATGAACGTGCGCTGACCGCGCTCCAGCAAGCCGCGCACAGCCGGTTCGAACCGAACCGGCTCGCGTACGTTGCGATACCAATACTCCGCCCCCAACTCCCGCCCGTCGAGCAGCCCACCGGTCACCGACGAGCAGAGCTCCACCTCGTTCGCGCGCGGCACGATCGGGTCCAACGCCTCGAGCAGCTCCTCGCGCAGCGACTCCATCTGAGGCGAATGCGACGCACCCCGGGCCCCCTTGATCATACGGGCGCGAATCCCCTCGGCTTCACACACCTGCACGAGCTCAGAGAGCTCCTCGCCTTCGCAGGCCAAGACCATCGAGCGGGGCCCGTTGATGGCCGCTACGAAGATGCGTCCCTCCCAGCGCTCGAGCAGCTCGTCGATCTGAGCCCGCGGAGCAGCGATCGAGAGCATCCCGCCATGCCCCTGGTATGTCGTCTGTATGCGGCTGCGCAAAGCCACGATCCGCGCCGCGTCCTGGAGGGAGAGGGCACCCGCCACCGCGGCCGCTGCGATCTCGCCCTGAGAATGGCCCAGCACGACATCGGGCACGACACCAAATGATTGCCACAGCGCGGCCAGGGACACCATTACCGAGAACAGCACCGGCTGGACGACGTCGAGTCGATCTAGCTCGGGCGCACCACCCACACCTCGCAGGACGTCCTCCAGCGACCAATCCACAAACGGCGTGAGCGCCTCGCCACACGCACCTATCCGCTCGGCGAACACGGGCGAGCTGTCAAGCAGCTCAACCGCCATCCCCTCCCACTGCGATCCTTGCCCCGGGAACAGGAACGCCACACGCTCGCTATCGCGATGAGCGGCACCCCGTATCACCCCGGCTCCGGGCTCACCCCTGGTCAGCGCGCCGAGACCGTTGAGCAGTCCCTCCCGGCCATCCCCCAGCACCAGCGCGCGATCCTCGAACGCGGGGCGCCCGACCAGAGAGAACCCCACATCGGCCACGTCGAGATCGGGCGAGCCGCAGACGTGGGCCGCAAGCCGCTCAGCCTGTCCGCACAGGGCCCCATAGCCCTTGCCCGACAGGATCCAGGGGAGCACCTCGCCGATCCCCCCGTCGAGTCCCCCTTCGATCTCCGACGAAGGCTCAACAAAGGGCGCTTCCTCTACGATCACGTGAGCGTTGGTGCCGCTCGCGCCAAAGGACGAGATCCCGGCACGACGCGGCCGGCCGTTGCGCTGCCAGGGCCGCTCCTCGCTCAGCAGCGACACCGATCCAGCCGACCAGTCGATATGCCGCGAGGGGGTCTGCGCGTGCAGCGTGCGCGGCAGCATGTCGTTGCGCAGGGCCATCGTCATCTTGATCACTCCGGCAACCCCGGCGGCGGCTGCCGTGTGGCCAATGTTCGACTTGATCGATCCCAGCCACAGGGGACGATCCTCGGAGCGCCCCTGCCCATAGGTTGCAAGCAGCGCATGGGCCTCGATCGGATCGCCCAGACTCGTGCCGGTGCCGTGGGCCTCCACCGCATCCACCTCATCCGGCGCGAGGCCCGCGTTCGCAAGCGCCTGACGAACAACGCGCTCCTGCGAGGGGCCGCTCGGCGCCGTCAGGCCATTGCTCGCCCCGTCCTGGTTGACGGCGCTGCCACGCACGATCGCCAGCACCTCGTGGCCGAGACGCCGAGCGTCGGACAACCGCTCGATCGTCAACACACCGACACCGTCTGAGAAGCTCGTTCCATCCGCGCCGTCGGCAAATGCCTTGCAGCGCCCGTCCGGCGCCAGCCCGCGCTGACGCGACGCTTCAACGAACAGCACGGGCGTGGACATGACCGTCACCCCCGCGACCAGCGCGAGCGAGCATTCCCCCGACCTCAGTGCCTGACAGCCGAGGTGCAACGCCACGAGCGAGGAGGAGCACGCGGTGTCGACGGAAACCGCCGGACCCTCCAGGCCGAAGGTGTAGGCGACGCGACCGGAGGTCATGCTGGCCATACCGCCCGCCACTCGATAGCCCGCCAGCTCCTCGGTTGGCGCCTCGAACAGAATCGCGGAGTAGTCCTGGCCGCCGCATCCGACGTAGACCCCGGTCTCGCTGCCGCGCAGCGCCGCGGGATCGAGGGCCGCGTCTTCCAGGGCCTCCCAGCACCCTTCCAACAGCATCCGCTGCTGCGGGTCCATCGCCAGCGCCTCGCGCGGGTTGATTCCGAAGAAGCCGGCATCGAAATCGCCCGCGGCCTCAAGGAAGCCGCCTTCACGTACGTAGCTGGTCCCACTGCGGTTGGGATCGGGATCGTAAAGTCCCTCCAGATTCCAGCCGCGATCCGTGGGGAACCCCCCGATCGCGTCGCGACCGGCAGCGACGAGCTCCCACAGCTCCCGCGGCGAGCGCACCTCGCCGGGATAGCGACAGCTCATCCCAACGATTGCGATCGGGTCCTCGCTCCCAACCGCGGTCGACGTCGCGGGCCGCTGCTCCTGTTGCTCGCCCATGGCCTCATCGACGAGGAACTTCGCAAGCGCCGCCGGTGTCGGATGGTCGAATAGAAGCGTGCTGGGAAGGCGCAGACCAGTGGCGCCCGCGAGTTTCTTGCGCAGATCCAGCGCCATCAGCGAGTCGGCGCCCAGCTCCTTGAATGCCTTGCCGGACTCCACCATGTCCGGTCTCGCATAGCCAAACGCGGTTGCCGAGTGCTCGCGCACCAGCTCCAGGGCGACTCGCTCGCGCTTGCTCGCATCCAGCGGCGCGAGCCGAGCAGCCAGAGCGCCGCTCTCCTGGGCCTGCTCCTGCTCCTGCGTCTCACTCTCGACTTGCAGGCGTCGAACCTCCGGCAGCTCGCCGATCAGCGGGCGCGCGCGCGCCAACGTGTAGGTCGAGGCGTAGCGCTCCCAATCGACGCTCGCGACGGTCACGCACGTCTCTTCGCGATCCAGCACTCCACGCAACGCGTCGAGTGCAAGCTGTGGCTCGAGCGCGAGCACCCCCCTGCGAGCGATTGCCTGCTCAGCCGGCTCCGCCATGCCGTCGCGGACCCACGGGCCCCATGCCACCGAGGTGGCGGGCAGACCGCGCGCACGGCGATAGGCCGCGAGCGCGTCGAGCAGGGCGTCGGCTGCAACACGGTCTCCCTGCCCCCCAGAGCCCATCGTGGCCCCCATCGAGGAGAACAGCACGAAGGCCGAGAGCTCGATCTGCTCGGTCAGCTCGTGCAGGTGCAGCGCGGCATTTGCCTTGGGGGCGAGCGTCGCCTCCAGCTGATCGAGCGTGAGCGTGTCAAGCGTGCAAGCCGTCCCCGCAGCGGCGACATGGAAGACCGCATCGAGCGGATGCTCCTCGGGAATCGACGCGAACAGCTCCTGCAGCGCTGCGCGGTCAGACACATCGCACGCCACCACGCTCACGCGTGCACCGAGCGCTTGCAGCTCCGCCGCCAGCTCGGTGGCGCCGGGGGCGTCGGGGCCACGCCGGCTTGCGAGCAGGAGATGGGGGACACCGGCCAACGCGAGCCAGCGAGCCACATGTGAACCGATCTCGCCCGTGCCCCCCGTGACGAGCGCGGTGCCGTTCGGCCTCCAAGTTGCGCTTGCGGGCTCGTCGCCGGCGGGAGCATGCCGCAACCGCCGTGCAAACACTCCGGCAGGACGCAACGCCAGTTGATCCTCACCGTCGACTTCGGCGAGCAGGCCGCACAACCGCGTCAGCGAGCGATCTTCGATCTTCTCCGGGAGATCGACGATTCCACCCCAGCGGTTTGGCTGCTCCAAGCCGAGCGTGCATCCCAAGCCCCAGACGATGCCTTGCAGAGGACTGTTGAGGGGATCGCCCGCTCCGACCGAGACAGCCTCGCGAGTCGCAAGCCAAAGGCGCCCCTCGATGCCGGCCGTCTCGAGCGCCTGCACCAACGTCAATGTCGCAGCCACCCCAATCGACAGACCCCCACGCTCCGAATGACGACGTTCGTCTAGGGAAAGCAGCGAGAGCACGCCGGCGACTCTCCTGCCGGTAGGGGCATCGCCGGAGGAAGCGACGGACGCATCGGCAGAGGAGCCATCGAGCATGTCCTCCGGTGGCGCAAGGAGCGCATCTTGCAGGCGCGCGACAAGCGCCTGGCAATCCACGCTCGCCGCGTCGTCGATGGTCACGGGCACGACCTCCGCACCGTTGCTCGCGAGCGCCGCCGCCAGGGCCAGGGCCCACTCGTCTCCAAGGAAGGCCTCTGGAACGGCGAGCAGCCACTGTCCCGAGAGCGTCGAGGCGCTGTTGCCGATCGGCGTCCAGTCGACCCGATACCGCCAGCTGTCGATCCGCGACTCGGTTCGCACACGCCCGCGCCAGTCTGAGAGCGTGGGCAGCAGCTCGACCAGCGACTCGACAGCGACGTCCTGCTCGATGCCCAGCGCCGTCGCCACTTGACGGGGATCGCCGCTCTCGACCGCCTCCCAGAACGTCGCCTCGGCGAGGTTGGCTGGAGCGACCGACAGCTCTGCCTCGGCCTTCCCAGTCGGAGGCTCGATCCAATAGCGGTCGCGTTTGAAGGGGTACGCCGGCAGACTCACACGCCTGGCGCGCGCGTCGCCCAGGACCGCTTTCCAATCGACCTCGATACCGCGCACCCACGCTTCTGCGAGCGATGTCAAAAAGCGCTCGGGCCCGCCTTGATCGCGACGCAACGTGCCGATCGCGCCCCCCGGTTCCTCTGCCAGCTCGCCATCGTCCTCCGCGAACTCGTCGATCGTGTCCTGCACGGCCACCGTCAGAACCGGGTGCGCACCGACCTCGACGAACGTCCGGTAGCCGTGCTCCAGCAAGCCACGCACGGCCGGTTCGAACTGAACCGGCTCGCGCAGGTTGCGATACCAATACTCGGCTCCCAGCTCGCGCCCGTCGAGCAGCCCACCGGTCACCGTGGAGCAGAACCCGACATCGCCCGCTCGCGGAGCGACCGGGCGCAACGCCTCCAAAAGCTCTTCCCGCAACGGCTCCACCCGCGGCGAATGCGAGGGCACCTGAGCGTTCTTGACCTCCCGGGTGCTGATCCCCTCAGCGTCACACACACCCACAAGCTCCGACAGCGCCTCGTTATCGCCCACCAACACCATCGAGCGAGGACCGTTCACGCCCGCCAGCCCGATGCGCCCCTCCCAGCCCTCGATCAGCTCCATGACCCGCATGTGCGGTGCGGCGATCGACATCATCGCGCCCTGTCCCTGCAGGGCCGCCAGTATCCGACTGCGCAGAGCCACGATCCTCGCCGCGTCCTCAAGCGACAGCGCTCCTGCCACATACGCCGCGGCAATCTCTCCCTGGGAATGACCCACAACCGCCGCGGGCACCACGCCGCAAGCTCGCCATAGCGCGGACAGCGACGCCATCATCGCAAACAGCAGCGGCTGGACGACCTCGAGACGAGCAAGGCTCGCGGCGTCCAGCCTGCCCTCGATCGCGTCCTGCAGCGACCAGTCGATAAACGGCGCCAATGCCTCCGCGCAAGCACCCATGCTCTCCGAGAACACAGGCGAAGCTCTCATCAGCTCACGTGCCATGCCGTCCCACTGCCCACCCTGACCCGAGAAGACGAAGACGGCCTGTCCCGAGGCCCCCCGCCGCGCCTCCCCGTGCAACATCCCGGGAGCAGAGCCATCCCTGCAGAGCGCCTCGAGCCTGGCCAACAGCTCCTCTTGGCTGCCACCGGCAAGCACCGCCCGACGCTCGAGCACGGGACGGTGAGCAAGCGAATAGGCCATCTCGATCGGGCTCAACGGCGCCCCGGTCTCGACGTGTCGCCACAGCCTCACTGCCTGGGCGACCAGGCCGGTCTCGTCCTTGGCGGATATCGGCCATCGCGCCACTTGGTCGGTGAGCGCGTCTTGAGCCCAAACGCCTGCCCTCCTTCCACGCTCCCCGGTCGCTGTCCCTGGCCGATCGCCATCGGAGCCGGCGCTTGAAGCGCTCGCATCCCCCTTGCCCCTACCAGCAGAGGAGCCAGGCTGGATGACGGGCGCCTCCTCGAGAATCACATGTGCGTTCGTGCCACTCGCCCCGAAAGAGGAGACGCCGGCCCTTCGCGGCGTGTCGCCCTCGGGCCACGGAGCAGCCTCGCGCAACAAGGCCACGGCGCCCGAGCTCCAGTCCACCTCGCGCGAGGGCTCCTCGACGTGCAGCGTCTTTGGCAAGTGACGATGGCGCATGGCCATGACCGCCTTGATCACGCCGGCCACCCCGGCGGCGGACTGTGTGTGGCCGATGTTCGACTTGATCGAGCCCAGCCACAGAGGCTGCTCGTCGGTGTGAGCCTGCCCGTAGGTGGCAAGCAGCGCCTGCGCCTCGATCGGGTCGCCCAGTGCCGTCCCGGTGCCGTGACCCTCCACAAGATCGACCTGACCTGGAGAGCAGCCCGCGTTGAGCAGTGCCGCGCGGATCACACGCTGCTGAGAGGGACCGTTTGGAGCGGTCAACCCGTTGCTCGCCCCGTCCTGGTTGATCGCGCTCCCGCGTACCAACGCGAGAACCTCGTGGCCGTGCTTTTCGGCGTCGGAGAGGCGCTCCAGCACAATCATGCCCGCGCCCTCCCCCCAGCCTGTGCCGTCAGCGCTGTCGTCGTAGGCCTTGCAACGCCCGTCGCGCGCGAGACCACGCTGACGAGAGAACCCGACGAACACCCCTGGCGACCACATGACCGTGACGCCTCCGACGAGCGCCAGCGAGCATCCTTGATCGTGCAGCGCTTGACAGGCCAGGTGCAGCGCCACGAGCGAAGACGAGCACGCGGTGTCCAGTGACACGGCGGGCCCCTCCAGTCCCAAGGTGTAGGCGATGCGCCCCGACACCAAGCTACCGCCCACGCCCGCGCCCATCGACGCCTCCAGCTCGACCGAGACGGGGCCACGGATTGTGGTCGCGTAGTCGTGGTACATCACGCCCGCGTACACGCCGGTGGGACTGCCGCGCAACGCAGCCGGATCGATGCCCGCGTCTTCCAGTGCCTCCCAGCTCACTTCCAACAGCAGACGCTGTTGCGGGTCGAGCACCATCGCTTCTCTTGGACTGATTCTGAAGAACCCGGCGTCGAACTCGCCTGCGCGATCGATAAATCCGCCTTCACGTGCGTAGGTGGTGCCGCGTTTGTCGGGATCGGGATGGAACAGGCCCTCCAGGTCCCACCCGCGATCCATCGGAAAGTCGCCTATCGCATCCCTGCCGTCGGCGACCAGTCTCCATAGATCCTCCGAGCAGGACACCCCACCCGGATAGCGACAGCCCATCCCGACGATCGCGATCGGCTCGCGCTCGCGCTCTTCTCTCTGCATCAAACGCGCACGCGTATCGTGCAACTCGACGGTCACCTGCTTGAGGTAGTCGAGGATCTTCTCGTCGTCGCTCATAGCAAACTCCATTCGTCTGAGAGAGAGAGATGTATTGGTGTGGCTATCGACCCATTCACTTCGGTCCCAACTCCCTCTTGATGAAGTCGATTACCTCATCCGCTGTCGCCGCGCGCATGTCCTCAGCCAAGGTCGTCGTCTTCTCCGATTCACCGCTATCGCCAAGCCCATCCATGATCGCCTGCAGACGCGCCCTGATCTTCGGGCGATCGGACCCCTGAGAGACAGCCGTCGCGAGCAGTCTCTCCAGCGAGTCGAGCTCGGCATCGAATGCGACAGCAGCGGCTCGCTCGCCGTCCGGCGCGACACGCTCGAGCAGATAGACCGCAAGCGCGCCCGGGGTCGGGTGATCGAAGATGAGGGTGGCCGGCAAGCTCATGCCAGTCGCCTCGTTCAAACGGTTGCGCAACTCGATCGCGGCCAGCGAGTCGAACCCGAGATCCTTGAATGCCTGAGCGGCGTCGATTGCCTCCGCGGAGGTGAACCCGAGCGCGCCTGCCACATGGCTGCGCACGGCCTGCAGAAGAATGTGCTCGTGTTCGTGCGCGGGTGCACCGGCCAGACGCCTGGCGAGCGCTCCTTGCTCGGCGCGTCCGGCGCGACGAGTCCCCGCTCGCGCCATGCCGCGCAGCATCGAAGGCAGCGGTCCGGCCTGTGCCTGAGAAGCCAGTGCCGACCTGTTCAGACTCAACGCCACCAACAGCGGCTCGGATCGCCTGTGCGCGAGATCGAAGAGCTCGAGGCTCTCTGAGTCTGACAGTGAGTTCAATCCGGCGCGCGTCATCCGCGCACTGTCGATCTCCCCGAGTTGCTGGGCCATTCCGCCGGGCGTCTCCCAGGGTCCCCAGGCGAGTGAGACGGCCGCCCTGCCCCTCGCGCGCCGGTACGCCGCCAGGGCGTCGAGGAACGCGTTGGCGGCGGCGTAGTTGGCCTGGCCCATTCCACCCAGAACCCCCGCCACCGAGGAGAACAAGACGAACGCCGACAGATCGAGGTGCTCTGTCAAGCTGTGCAGGTGCCATGCTCCGCTGACCTTCGGAGCCAGCACGCTGTCAACTCGCTCAGGCGTCAACGCGCCAACCACACCGTCGTCGAGAATGCCCGCAAGGTGGATCACGGCGCACAGCGGATGCTCCTCGGCCACATTGGACAGCAACGCCTCCACCTGGTCTCGCTTGGCCACATCGCAGGCCACGATGCTCACCTGCGCCCCCATCGACTCGATCTCTCCCGCCAGCTCGGCCGCACCCTCCGCGTCAGCGCCACGGCGACTGGTGAGCAGCAGATGGCGTACCTCGTAGTGGGCCACCAGATGCCTCGCCACGAGCTTGCCAAGACCACCTGTGCCACCTGTGAGCAGCACCGTGCCACGCGGGTCAAATGGAGCTGGGGCGATCGCCCCCACTCGCTTGCCCGCAGGCGTTGAATCGGCAGCAGCAACCTCCTCGCGCTCGATCGGCTTGATGCGCGGAGTGAGCAGGCTGCCTTGACGGATAGCGAGCTGAGGCTCGTCGAGCATCGACACACTGCCAAGCGTCCTCGACAGCAGATCCCACGAGCTTTGATCCTCGTCGAGATCCACAAGCAGCAGACGGCGCGGATTCTCTGTTTGCGCTGAGCGCACGAGTCCCCAGACCGTGGACTGCGCAAGCCCGTCCACGCTCTCACCCGGCCGCACCGCCACCGCGTTGCGCGTGACAAAGATCAGCTGGGAGTCAGCCAGACTGCTATCCGCAAGCCATTCCTGCGTCAGCTCAAGCGCCACGTGAGTGCAATTGCTCACTTGATCGAGTGAGAGGCTCCCAAGCTTGTCCTGCCCTGCGTGATTGTCGATACAGGCAAACACGACGATCTCGGGGACCGGAGCACCGCTTCGCACCGCCTCGCGCAGCGAGGGCAGGTCTTCATAGGAATCGAGTGACACGTGGTCGTCGAGCACCCGAGCCATTAGTCGTGCCGTCGCGTCGCCGATCAGCGCTCCCCGGAGGCTCGACGGCTCGCGCTCGCCCGTGACGGTGACCCAGTCCACGCTCAGCAACGGGGTCCGGCGCCTTTCAGAAGCTCTCCCAAGCTGCTCAGCGGTCACAATCCGCGAAACAAGCGAGGCAACCGAGGCAACTGGGGCGCCGCTCTCGTCGACCAGCGTCAGCGAGATACCGCCTGAGCTCGTCGGCAAGATGTGAACGCGCAACGAAGGGGCGCCGGCGCCCTGCACACTCACGCCGTTCCACGCAAAGGGGATGGGCAGCTGCTCCAGCGACTGCGCGTGCACCATGCTGCCCTGCAGGGCAGCATCCAATAGGGCTGGATGAATATGGAACCTGCCGGCACGGTCCCGCTCGTGCTCGGGCAGGCGGACCTCGGTGAACAACTCCTCACCGCGCCGCCAAATGGCCCTCACCCCCAGAAGCGCCGGCCCATATTCGATGCCCAGCGCCGCCATGTGCTCGTAGAGGGGCTCGATCGACACCGGCTCGGCACCGGCAGGCGGCCATGTGCCCGCGAGCACCGTCGCATGCGAACCGTCGCCGTTTGTCCCAGTGGCCGTGCGATCGGCCAGCGCGAGAGTGCCGCTTGCGTGACGGGTCCATTCGTCAGGGCTCTGCGTTGCCCCTCCGGGGAGCTCGCGCGGAGCGGAGTAGAGCTCGATCGCCCTGCGTCCCGCGTCGTCGGCCTCGGCGACCGATACCTGCAAGCGCATCTGCTCACCCTTGGAGAGCAGGAGCGGAACCTCCATTACGAGCTCTTGCAAAAGATCGCATCCAACCTCCTCGGCGATGCTTAGCGCCAGATCCACGAACGTCGTGCCCGGGACCAGCACCTCACCGAATACGACGTGATCGTTCAGCCAGGGCTGGCTGTCGGTGCCAAGGCGACCGGTGAAAAGCCATCCACGACCGTCTGCAAGCGGCAGGGAGCCATCCAATATCGGATGCCTGCTCGCGTTGCGGGCGCTTGAGCTGAGATCGCCGAACGCTGGATCGTGGCCATCCAACCAATGACGCTGGCGTTGAAACGCATATGTCGGCAAATGCACGCGACGCGCGCCGAGATCGTCAAACGCCTTACCCCAATTCACGGGGATCCCGTGAACCCAAAGCTCGGCAAGCGCCGCCAGCAGCGCGTGGGCTTCCGGGCGAGAGCCACGCAACGCCGACACCGTCCTGGCAACCGGTCCACCTTCTTCGTCCGCTCCGCGCGTGCCATTCGCGCCCTCCGCGAGACAGTCCTGAGCCATCGCGCTCAGCACTCCGTCGGGTCCGAGCTCAAGGAAGTGGGACACATCGCGACCCGCCAGCCAGCTGACACCGTCGTAAAATCTCACCGGCTCACGTACCTGGCGTACCCAATACTCGGGATCGCAGATCTGCTCGGCGGAGACCTGTGCGCCTGTCAGGTTCGACACGATCGGAATCCGGGGAGCCGCAAGCGTCAAGCCGGCAACCACCTCCCTGTACTCATCGAGCATTGCCTCCATCTGTGGCGAATGGAAGGCATGACTGACGCGCAGCCGCTTGGTCTTGCGTCCGCGCGCGCCCCACAGGCCCTCAAGCTCCAGCACGGCGTCCTGCTCACCTGAGAGCACCACCGTCTGCGGACCGTTGATCGCCGCCAGCGAGACCAGCTGCTCGAGCCCGACCAAGCTCTCGCGAGCCTCCCGCTCAGATGCCTGAATCGCGAGCATCGCACCACCTCGCGGCAGAGCAGCCATCAGCCGACCACGCGCCGCGACGAGCACACATGCCTGCTCGAGCTCAAGCACTCCGGCGACATGAGCGGCGCTCAGCTCGCCGATCGAATGCCCAAGCAGGTAATCCGGATGCAGCCCGAAGTCCTCAAGCAGCCTGAACAACGCCACCTCGAGCGCAAACAGCCCTGTTTGGGTGAACACAGTGTCGTCCAGAGACGCTCCGCCGGTCACTCCCTCTTCGGCGGACTCGGCGCGATCCTCCTCGTGGCGCTCGCCACCATCGGGGGCATCGCGGTCATCGGCGGAGCTTTCGCGCTCACCAAACACCACCTCCAGCAGCGAGCACTCCAAAAGCTCGTCCAGATGGCGGCAAACCTCCTCCAGCGCTTCCCGAAACACGGGAAATCGCGTGTACAGCTCACGCCCCATGCCGATCCGTTGCGCTCCCTGCCCAGTGAACAGGAACGCAAGTGCCGTGTCGACATCCGCAACGGAGCCCTCCACCACAATCGGGTCCGGCTCACCTTGCGCCAGCGAGCGCAAGCCACTCAGCAAGCTCTGCCGATCCTCGCCGAGCACCACCGCGCGAGTGTCGAGCGACGAGCGGGACACCGCCAGCGAGAACCCGACATCCACCGTGCTGACATGCGGATCGGACTCGACACGCTCCGAGAGCCTTGCGGCCTGTTCGCACAAGGCCGTGGTCCCCTTGCCGGAGAGGATCCATGGAATCGCATCGATATCCGCATCGAGACGGGTGGCATCGTCCGCATCGAGCCGGGGAGCATCGACATCGATCGCGAGACGGGGAGCACCGTCCGCATCGAGCCGGGGGGCGTCGACATCGATCGCGTCAGGAGCCTCCTCCAGGATCATGTGCGCGTTCGTGCCACTCGCCCCGAACGAAGAGACCCCTGCCCGGCGCGGCTCGTCCTCGGACTCCCAGGCGACCTCCTCTCGCAACAGCGCGACGGAGCCGCCCGACCAGTCCACCTGCCTTGAGGGCTCCTCCACGTGCAGGGTCTTGGGCAGCGTCCGGTGCTGCAGGGCCATCACCATCTTGATCACGCCGGCAACCCCGGCGGCGGCCTGCGGATGGCTGATGTTCGACTTGATCGACCCAAGCCACAACGGGTCCTCCCCCCGGCGCTCCCGCCCATAGGTCGCAAGCAGCGCCTGCGCCTCAATCGGATCGCCAAGGGTCGTTCCCGTGCCGTGTCCCTCCACGGCCTGTACCTGATCGCCCGACAGGTTCGCATTGGCAAGGGCTTGGCGTATGACCCGCTGTTGAGCGAGCCCGTTGGGAGCCGTCAGACCATTGCTTGCGCCATCCTGGTTGATCGCGCTGCCGCGCACAAGCGCCAAGATCGGGTGCCCGGAGCGCTGCGCGTCTGAGAGTCGCTCAAGCAGCAGCATGCCGACACCCTCCGACCAACCGGTGCCGTCCGCGCCGTCGGCAAAGGACTTGCAGCGACCGTCCGCGGCAAGACCGCGCTGGCGGCTGAAGGCGATGAAGCCATCGGGCGTGGAAGTCACCGCGACGCCACCGGCCAGCACCATGTCGGATTCGCCCGCACGCAATGCTGCGCAGGCCAGGTGCAAGGCCACCAGCGAGGAGGAGCAGGCAGTGTCGATCGATACTGCCGGGCCCTCCAACCCGAGCGTGTAGGCCACACGACCGCTCACCACGCTGCCTGCGCTACCTGTCACTCGGTAGCCCTCAAGCTCGCTGGGCAGCCTCAGCCCATAGGCGCTCGGGTTGATGCCGGCGAAGATTCCGGTGTCGCTCCCGCGCAAGGACAGCGGATCGATGCCGGCTCGCTCGATCGCCTCCCAGCAGACTTCGAGCAAGATCCGCTGTTGAGGATCCATCGCGAGCGCCTCCCTTGGGCTGATGCCGAAGAAAGAGGCATCGAACTCGCAGAAGTCGTGGACGAACCCACCCTCGCGCGTGTAGCTCGTACCGGTTCGATCGGGATCGGGGTCATACAGAGCCTCAAGATCCCACCCGCGATCGGTCGGGAAAGGACTGATCGCATCAATACCGGAGCGCACGAGCTGCCACAGCGACTCGGGCGAGCTAGCCCCTCCCGGATAACGGCAGCTCATCGCGACGATCGCTATCGGCTCCTCCGTTCGCGCTCCGCTGGGTCTCGCCTCGAGCTCAGATCGCGGCGCACCGGCGGCTTCGCGCAACAGGTACTCGGCGAGCAGGATGGGGGTTGGGTAATCGAAGGCGACCGTCGTAGCGAGCTGCAGACCGGTCTTCGCCTGGAGCCGCTTGCGCAATTCGACAGCCATCAACGAGTCGAAGCCGACGTCCCTGAACGCTCTCTCGGGAGATATCGCGTCCGCTTCAGGCTGCGCCAGCACATCGGCGGTCTCGGCTCGAACAAGATCCAGCACGGCACGCTCACGCTCGCGCTCGGACAGTCCGACCAGACGGCTCTGCAAGAGCTCGCCGTCGGTTGGGTCGTCTCCTGAGCGGCCTGAGGCTTCCTCGAGCGCTTCGCGCACGGGCGGCAGATCTTCGATGAGCGGGCGTGCGCGCGCGAAGGTGTAGGAGGGCGCATAGCGATCCCAGTCCATCCGAGTCACGACGAGGCTGGTCTCGCGGCGATCGAGTGCCTGGGCGAGCGCACCGATCGCTTGCTCTGGCTCCATCGGCATGATCCCGCGCCGGTGGAGGCCCTCAATGCCGGCCACGTCGGCCATGCCCGCGCCCGCCCATAGACCCCAGGCCACCGATGTGGCAGGCAGCCCGTGCGAGCGGCGGTGCTCGGCCAGGGCATCGAGGTATGCGTTGGCCGCGGCATAGTCGCCCTGGCCACCGGAGCCCATACTGGCCGCGACCGACGAGAACATCACGAACGCCGATAGATCCATGTGCTCGGTCAGCTCGTGCAAATGCAGTGCCGCCTGCGCCTTGCACGCCAAGGTCTGCTGGAGCCCGTCCACGCCCATCCCCTCCAGCGGACCTCCGCCCGGCACTCCCGCGGCGTGGACGATCGCGTCGAGCGGATGCCCAGAGGGCAGCGAGGCAAACAGCTCGACGAGTTGATCGCGATCGCTCACATCGCAGGCGACAACGCTCACCTCCGCGCCGAGTCCCTCGAGCTCGCTCTTCAGACTCGCCGCACCCTCGCTGGCCGGACCGCGACGACTGACCAGCACCAGTCGTGGCGCGCCCGCCCGGGCCAGCCAGCGCGCCACGTTCGCACCCAATCCACCAACGCCACCGGTGATCAGCACAGTGCCTCGCGGTTTCCAGATCTCCGGCGCGGAGCTGCCGCCGGCGGGCGCGGCGAGTAGGCGCCGCACAAACAGCCCTGTTGAGCGCACGGCGAGCCGGTCCTCCTCGCCAACTCCGGCAAGTGCCGCCGACAGCGAGCGTCGCGAGCCGCTGTCAAGCGTCTCCGGCAGATCCAAAAGTCCGCCACCGCGCTGGGGAAACTCAAGACCCGCGACGGGCCCCAAGCCCCACACCATCCCCTGCGTCGGGTTGCGCAGCTCCTCCGAGCGCTCCACCGAGACAGCTCCACGCGTGGCAAGCCACAGCGGTGCCGACAGCTCGATCTGCTCAAGCGCTTGTACCAGAGCGAGCGTACCCGCCAACCCGAGCGGCACAGCTCCATATAGAGGATGTGGATCCTCCCTGAGAGCCAACAGCGACAGCACTCCCTCCACGCTGAGCGTGGGCGGCGGCGAGGACTCCTGCTCAGAAGCGGCGACGCAGACACCGTCGCCGTCAACCAGAGCGCCCCGCAAGAGCTCGGCCAGCAGAGAGCGATCGGACATCATGTGCTCCTCGACGTCGAGCTGGCAGGCCTGCGCCCCGTGCATCCGCATCGCATCGAGCACAGAGACGACCCACGGATCCTCCGCATAGCCCGCTGGCACGACGACGATCCAATTGCCCGACAACCCCGTTCGCGTGGCGCTGGCACGCTTCCAAGCAAGGCGATAGCGCCAGCCGTCGGTGAGCGACTCCTTGCGACGTCGACGCCGCCATGTCGACAGAGCCGGCAGCACAGACTCAAGCGACGAGCGCTCTCCGTTCTCCTCGAGTCCCAGCGTGCTCGCAAGCTCACTCAGATCCTCAGCCTCGACCGCATCCCAGAACCCGCCTTCAAGTGAGCCGGCGTCCCCCGAGCTTCCACCGATGTCCACCGTCGACTCCAACCAGTAGCGCTCGCGCTGAAACGCGTAGGTCGGCAACCGAACAGGTCGAGCGCCACTGCCCTCAAAGACCGCACCCCAATCCACGTCCACGCCGGCAACCCATGCTTCGGCCAGAGACCTCATCAGACGTCGTGGCCCCCCATCGCCCCGCCGCAGCGAGCTGAATGTGCAGATATCGGCAAGCTCTGAGGAACCGTCCTCCGAGTCGCTCCCGACCCCACGCCCGCCGCCGACTGGCGACTCCGCGGTCTCTGTCACGCCAACGGCCAGCACCGGAGCCGGGCTGACCTCGACGAACACGCCAAAGCCGTCATCCAGCAGTGCACGGGTCGCCTGCTGGAAGTCAACGGTCTCGCGCAGATTGCGGTACCAATAGTCGCCGTTGAGCTCCGAGCCGTCCAACCTTGCGCCCGTCACCGACGAGTAGAACGGGATCTTCGCCGTCTGCGCGGTGACCGAGCCGCAAGCCTCGACCAGCTCCTCCCGCAGCGCATCGATCTGAACGGAGTGCGCCGCGTAATCAACCGCGATCCGCCGTGCCTTGACCTGACCCTGCTGCTCACACTCACGCAGCAGTTGATCAAGCGCATCCTCCTCACCCGAGACCACCACCGAGCGCGGACCGTTGACCGCGGCGAGTGAGATGTCGGGTCCGTAGCCCTCGATCAAGCTCTCTACATCGGACACCGAGGCGGCGATCGACACCATCCCGCCCCTGCCTGCCAGGGCAACCAGAGCGCGGCTGCGCGCCACCACCACCCGTGCAGCGTCTTTCAACGACAAAGCCCCCGCGACATGTGCCGCCGCGATCTCCCCTTGAGAATGCCCCACGACGGCATCCGGACGCACACCGCACGCACGCCACCATCCAGCAAGCGCAACCATCACGGCGAACAGCACCGGCTGCACGACATCGACGCGATCAAGGGCCGGAGCCCCTGGCTCCCCCCGCAACACGGCCTCCAACCGCCACTCGACGAGCTCGGCGAGGGCATCGCCGCATTCGCCGATCAGCTTCGCGAACAGCTCCGAGCCCGACAGCAGCTCGACACCCATCCCGACCCACTGCGAGCCCTGTCCGGGGAAGGCGAACACGACCCGTCCCCGCTCGCCGGGATCGGCTTTTCCATCAGAGGAGGCGATCATCGGCGCCTTACCGTCAAGAGCCGCGAACAGCTCGTCGCGATCACGGCCAAGCGCGACAGCGCGGTGCCCTAGCACGGGACGACTCGCGAGCGAGATCCCCACGTCGGCTGCGCCGAGCGTCTCCTCGCCCGCTGCGAAAGCCCTCAACCTCTCGCCCTGGCCGCGCAAGGCGTCCGTGGTGTGCGCTGATAGCACCCACGGCACGCAACCATGCCCCATCACGTCATCGGCTGGCCTATCGATCGCGGTCGGAGCTTCCACGTGCTCTTCGATGATCACGTGGGCATTCGTGCCACTGATCCCAAACGATGAGATCCCCGCACGGCGCGGCCGCTCGTTCTCCGGCCAAGGCACCGGCTCGGTCAACAGCGAGACATTGCCCGCCGACCAGTCGACCTGCCGCGTGGGCTCATCCACGTGCAGCGTCTTTGGCAGCACGCCACGCTCGAGTGCCATGGCCATCTTGATGACTCCCGCGACCCCCGCCGCCCCCGAGGTGTGACCGATATTCGACTTGATCGACCCAAGCCAAAGCGGCCTGCTCGCCTCGCGCTGCTGGCCATAGGTTGCGAGCAGCGCCTGCGCCTCGATCGGGTCCCCCAACGCGGTACCGGTCCCGTGGGCCTCCACCGCGTCCACCTCCTGCGGTGAGAGACCCGCATTGGCAAGCGCCTGGTGGATTACGCGTTCCTGAGAGGGACCATTGGGCGCCGTCAAGCCGTTGCTCGCACCGTCCTGATTGACCGCGCTTCCGCTCACGATTGCCGCCACGCGGTGACCGCGGCGCAACGCGTCGGACAGGCGCTCGAGCACCAGCACGCCCGCGCCCTCGCTCCAAGAGGTGCCGTCCGCGCTGTTGGAAAACGACTTGCACCGTCCGTTTCGAGCCAGACCCCGCTGACGACTGAACTCCACGAACAACCCGGGCGAAGCCATCACTATCGCTCCACCGGCGAGCGCCAGGCTGCATTCGTCCTCGCGCAAGGCCTGACACGCCAGGTGCAGGGCAACCAGCGAGGAGGAGCACGCCGTGTCCAGCGAGACGGCCGGCCCCTCCAGACCAAACGTGTAGGCAATCCGCCCCGAGGCCACGCTCGTGACGCTTCCCGTCAAGCGATAGCCGGCCAATGTCTGGTCCAGCTCGGCAGGGCCAATACCGTAGGTGGAGGCGCTCAGCCCTACAAATACGCCCGTCGGGCTTCCCCGTAGCGCGGTCGGATCGATGCCCGCCGCTTCAAACGCCTCCCAACAGACTTCCAATAGAAGTCGCTGCTGGGGATCCATCGCCAAGACCTCACGCGGGCTGATGCCAAAGAGCTCTGCATCGAAGTCGCCCGCGTCTGGCAGGAAACCTCCTCCTTGAGCCCAGCTCGCGCCCGATCTATCGGGGTCGGGATCGTTGAGAGCATCCAGATCCCATCCCCTGTCGGCAGGGAAAGAGGAGATCGCATCGCCGCCACTTGAGACCAGCTCCCACAGATCCTCAGCCGAGCCCACACCGCCCGGATAGCGACAGCTCATGCCCACGATCGCGATCGGCTCGTGTGACGGCGCCCGGTGCGTGAGCATGACTCGTCTCTCAAGCCCGCTATTCGTAAGCCTCTCGAGCACATATCGGGCCAGCTCAAGTGGGGTGGGGTTGTCGAAGGTGAGCGTCGCCGGCAGAGTCATGCCCGCAGCGGCGCTCAACCGATCACGCAACTGCACAGCTGCCAGCGAGTCGAACCCGATCTCCTTGAACGTGCTCTGAACAGGAATGGCACGAATGGAGGAGTGCCCGAGCACCACGGCTGCGTGTGTGCGTATCAGCTCCAGCAGAAACTTCTCTCGCTCGTCCTCCGCGATTCGCGCAAGACGACTCGCGAGCGATCCGTCGGCCGTCGCCACAGTCTGCTTGGAAGCAGATGTCAGCAGCGGAGGCAGCGGGCTCGACCCGGCGGAGCTCAGGCGCCGTGGAACCCCCCCTGAGGACTCGATCCAGTAGCGCTCTCGCTGAAATGCATAGGAGGGCAGCGGTACCCGACGTGCACGCGAGGGGTCGAACAACGCCCCCCAATCAAGGGAGCCTCCGTCGACCCAGATCTCAGCGAATGCATTGAGCAGCGAGCCGGGCTCGAAATGGTCGCGGCGCAATGTCGCGACAGTCACGAAGGGACGCACACCGACCGATTCCTCGTCGTCCATCCGGTCCTCAGCTTGGCCCTCCATCTCCGCCAGATCGGGTGACACACGATCGGACTCCTCCTCAGATCCACCCTGTGCGAGGCACTCGTGACACATGGCGGCGAGCACGCTCCCGGGTCCTATCTCCAAGAAGCGCCTTGCGCCGCGATCGCGAAGCCAGCCGACACCATTTGCGAAGCGAACCGTCCGGCGTACTTGATCGACCCAGTACCGCGGATCGCGGATGCGCTCGCCGGAGAGGACCTCACCAGTCACATTCGATACGACCGGAATCTCCGGGTGCGAGAAGGACAAGCCACTCGCCACTTCGGCGAACTCCTCCAGCATGCCGTCCATTCGCGGCGAGTGAAACGCATGAGACACGCGCAGGCGCCTGGTGGAACGACCGCGCCGCTCCCAGCCGGCGGCTATCTCGAGCACTACGTCCTCGTCGCCTGAGAGCACGACCGACATGGGGCCGTTGACCGCGCCCAGCGCGACCTGCTCTTCCCACAACTCAGGCTCTCCCAGCTCGTGCAGAACCTCCTGCTCGGAGGCCTGGATGGAGACCATCGCACCGCCCGTGGGAAGCGCTTCCATCAATTGACCTCGAGCGGCCACAAGCGCGCACGCGTCTTCGAGCGAGAGCACCCCCGCGACATGAACCGCCGCGAGCTCGCCCACGGAGTGACCCATCACGTAGTCCGCGCGCACCCCACACGCCTCGACCAGGCGAAACAAAGCCACCTCCAGCGCGAACAGTCCGGTCTGGGCAAAGACCGTCCGGTCAAGGAGCCCCGACTCGCCGGCAGTGCGCTCGCTCGCCTCCTGGGCTGAGTGCGCTCCGCCGAACACGACCTCGCCAAGGGAGCGCCCCAACCGGGGATCCAGGTGCTCACAGACTTCGTCGAACGTGTCTTTGAAGAGAGGGAACGCGTCGTAGAGTCCGCGCCCCATGCCCACACGCTGCGATCCCTGACCGGCGAACATGGCCACGATTCCACCTGCGTCGCGGTGTGCCATCCCGTGCGCGACAGACGCCAGAGGACTATCGTCGAGAAATCCTCGAAGGCCGTCGAGCATGTCGTCGCGCTCGCCACCAGAGAAGACCGCTCGGCTTTCAAAGGCGGCGTGACGCGCAAGTGAACAGCCCACATCGGCCACACTCAGATCGGGGTTCTTCTGCACGTGCGCCAGCAGCCGCCGAGCTTGATCTCTCAGCGCCTCAGAGCCCTTGCCGGAAAGCACCCACGGAATCGAGACACCAGCCGGCGCGGGACCCTCTGAAGCACCGTCGAGGGCTGCAAGAGAAGTCCCGCTAGACACCTGCATACGCTCGACGGGAGGCGCTTCTTCGAGGATCATGTGCACGTTGGTGCCGCTCACCCCAAACGCGGAGACTCCGGCTCTGCGCGGTTTGTCCTCGAACTGCCAGCGGACCTCCTCCGTGAGCAAGGTGACAGTTCCGGTCGACCAGTCCACCTGTGTGGTTGGCTCATCTACGTGCAGCGTCTTTGGCAGGCGCTCACCCTGCAGAGCCATCACCATCTTGATCACTCCGGCCACGCCCGCCGCCCCCTGCGTGTGGCCGATGTTGGACTTGACCGAGCCCAGCCAAAGCGGACGGCTCAGATCGCGCTCATAGCCATATGTAGCGATGAGCGCCTGTGCCTCGATCGGATCCCCGAGCACGGTACCGGTGCCGTGCGCCTCCACGGCATCTATCTGATTGGCCGAGAGACGTGCATTGGCAAGCGCCTGTCTGATGACCCGCTGCTGGGAAGGCCCATTCGGAGCAGTCAGCCCGTTGCTGGCCCCGTCCTGGTTCACCGCGCTTCCACGTATTACCGCCAACACGTCGTGGCCGTTTCTCTGAGCATCGGACAGACGCTCGAGCAACAACACCCCGGCGCCCTCGCTCCAGCCGGTGCCGTCGGCTCCGTCTGCAAAGGACTTGCACCTTCCGTCAGGCGAGAGACCTCGCTGACGGGAGAATCCCACGAAGATCGATGGCGTAGAGAGCACTGTCAAACCACCGGCCAACGCGAGTGAGCATTCGCTCGCTCGCAACGCCTGACATGCCAAGTGCAGCGCCACAAGTGACGAAGAGCACGCCGTGTCGATGGTTACCGCGGGTCCCTCCAACCCGAGCGTGTAGGCAACGCGCCCAGATATGACACTGCCGGCGACACCTGTGACCAGATGACCTTCCAAGCCCTCCGACGTGTCTTGTCCGACAATTAGGTAGTCCTGGTTTGTGATTCCCGCAAAAACACCTGTCTGACTGCCCTTCAGCAGATGCGGATCGACGCCGGCGTCTTCCAGCGCCTCCCAACAGACCTCGAGCAGCAGTCTCTGCTGCGGATCCATGGCGAGCGCCTCGCGCGGACCTATCCCAAAGAAAGCGGCATCGAAGTCCACGGCGCCGTCGAGGAACCCACCCTCGCGTGCGTAGCTTGTGCCGGGATGATCGGGGTCGGGGTCGTACAAGCCCTCCAGGTCCCAGCCGCGATCGCTCGGCAGGAAAGAGACAGCGTCTGTCCCGCCGGCAACCAGCTCCCACAGATCCTCCTTGGAGCACACCCCACCCGGGTAACGACAGCCGATCCCGACAATCGCGATCGGCTGATGGCGCTCCTCCAAAAGACGCTCGTTCTGCTGCTTGAGCCGCTCGACGTCCTTCAGCGACGCCCTCAGCGCCTCGACAACCTCGTTCTTGACGGTGGGTGCCATCAGATGCCCTTTCCGGTCGGCCCGGATGTCTGCAACGCCCTTTGGACGAGGTCGTCGAGATCCATGGACTCGATCTGCCGCATTACGTTGTCCTCGCTTTGAGGGATGGAGGCTCCATGGCTCTCGACGCCGGCCAACTTCAATAGGGGGGCCATCAAGCCCGCTTCCCGCAGCTGCTCGACGGGAATCGAGGCAAGCACCCGACGTATCTCCTGCTCCTCGCCGACGCCCTCTGGCGTTGTCGAGGAGACCCGCTCCAGCAGAGCACTCGCGACCAGAGCCGGGGTTGGGTAGTCAAATACGAGTGTGGAAGGCAAACGCAGTCCGGTTGCCTCGCCCAGTCGGTTGCGCAACTCCATCCCAGTCAGGGATGTAAAGCCCAGATCGTTGAACGGCCGCTCGGGATCGGCCAGCTTGGACAAAGGCTCCCCCAACACGATCCCCATCTCGCTCTGCACAACCTCAAGGACAAGCGCTCGGCGCTCTGACTCGGGGAGCTCGCCGAGACGCCGTGAAAGGGAGTCCCCCTCCATCACACGTCGCGAGAAAGCGGGCACCAGGCCGCGCAACGGCCCTCGAAGGCTTCCCTTGCGTGCCTGCGCCCGCAAGGTGGGGAAGTCCAAGCGTAGCGGCAGCAGCAGTGCGTCATCCCGTTCGCACGACTCGTCGAACAATGCGAGTCCTTCCTCGGAGGACATCGGGCTCAGTCCCGAGCGCGCCAAACGCGCCAAATCCGTCTCGTCCATCTCGACGGTCATCTCTGTGACATCAGCCCAAAGCCCCCAGGCGATCGAGGTGCCTGTAAGACCTCGCGTCTGACGATATGCGGCAAGGCTGTCAAGAAACGCATTGGCGGCCGCATAGTTGCCCTGGGCGGAACTGCCGACCGCACCGGCGACCGAGGAGAACAACACGAAGGCGGAGAGATCCAGATGCTCGGTCAGCTCATGCAAATACCAAGCCGCGTCGAGCTTGGGTGCCAACACTCGATCCACCTTCTCGCCGGTCAGAGAGTGGATCAGACCATTGTCGAGGACCCCCGCGGCGTGTATTACCGCACCCAACGGATACTCCTCGGGCACCGAGGCAATCAGCGTCTGCACCTGCACGCGATCGCCTGCGTCACATGCTACGACCGCGACATGGGCGCCCTGCGCCTCCAGTAGTCCCTGCAACTCACGTGCTCCCGGAGCATCGGACCCGCGCCTGCTCGCCAGCACCAAGCTCCGCACCCCGTGCTCAGTGACCAGGCGTGTGGCAACCAGAGCCCCCAAGCCACCGGTGCCACCGGTGATGAGCACCGAGCGTCCGGGGTCCAGGCGCCAGCCAAGGCCAGTCGTCTCCTCGCGCTCCGCGGACACTGGCGCCAATCTGGGAGCCAGTGCATCCCCGTCCCTGATGGCCAGCTGAGGCTCATCTGAGTCAAACGCAGCAGCCACCGCCGAGGAGAACGTCTGCCAGGAGGACTCCTTCCCGTCCATGTCCACAAGCGCCAGACACCCGGGATTCTCAGACTGCGCAGAGCGCACAAGTCCACATACCGCGGCGCTCGCCAAGCCCTCCACACGATCCTCTGGCTGGACCGCCAGCGCGTCGCGACTGACCACGACCAGGCGAGACGCCGTGAAGCGCTCCCCGGTGAACCATTCCTGCACGGCATCCAGCACTTCGCACAGAGCACGTCGAGCGGCATCCACCATGTCCTCGGCCGACCCATGGCTCACGTCGAGGACCACTGTTCGTGGCAATGAGCCACCAAGCTCGACCGACTCGCCGAGAGACCGCAGATCGGGATACACGGTGACGGACTTGCCGATGCCTCGCAGCCCCTGTGCGACGGTCGAGTCATCGCTACCCAGCAGCACCCAATCCTCAAGGCCAGATGGCTCACTCCGCGAAGGGCCCGCCGGCCAAATCGAGGCCCAGCTCATGCGCAGCAGCGAATCGAGACGTGCACCTACTGGGCCGACCAGATCGGCCTCGGAGACAGTCTGCGTCACGAGTGAGTCTATGGACGCCACCAACCCACCGGCCTCGTCAGCCACGACCAGGGAGAACGTGTCTTTCCCATCACGGCGCAGGTGGGCTCGCAACGACCGGGCACCCGAGGCATAGAGGTTAACCCCGGCGAAGGAGAAAGGCAGACAGGCTCCTACCCCCACCCCCTCATCCTCTTGCTCGCTTGTGCCCTCCGTGTCGCCACGCAGGTCCACAAGCCCCGCTTGCAATGCCGCGTGGAGCAATGCCGGATGCACGCAGAAGGAGCCTGCGTATGCCTGCTGGCTCTCAGGCAGAGACGCCTCGACGAACAGCTCGTCTCCACGGCACCACACATTTCGCACACACTCGAAGGACAAGCCATCGTCAAAGCCCTGTGCGTCCAGTTGTTCGCGTAGCCGATCCAGTCCGATTCGCTGTGTGTCCTGCGGAGGCCATACGCTCGTCAGGAGCCGCGCGCGTTCGCTAGGTCCTGACAGCTCGTTGTTGGGTGTTGTGGGTGTGAGTGTTGCTGTGGCGTTGCGTGTCCATTCGTGGCTTGTGGGTTCTTCGTTTGTCGTGTCCGTGTCGGGGCGTGAGTGGATGCTTAGTGTTCGGGTTCCTGTGTCGTCGGCTTCCCCGACCGATAGTTGCAGCGCTATCGCGTCGTGTCCTGAGAGGACTAGTGGGGCCTCCAACATGAGCTCTTGCACCAGCTCGCAACCGAGCTGTCCCCCGATGTGGAACGCGAGCTCCAAGAACGCTGTGCCAGGCAACAACACGGTACCCATCACGGCATGGTCGGCAAGCCAGTCATGAGTATCCAACGACAGGCGACCAGTGAACAACCAACCATCACCATCGGCCAACGACACCGCGGCAGCAAGCAACGGATGAGCGGTCCTCACCAGACCAGCAGCGCCCACAT
>JBAWFB010000092.1:0-3223 GCA_049591495.1 Solirubrobacteraceae bacterium | reverse complement strand
GCAGGCGCGCGCCGTCAAGCGCCTGAAGGTCGTGAGCGCGTTCATCCAGTCGGGCAACAAGCCCGAGATGATGGTGCTCGACGCCGTGCCGGTGATTCCGCCGGAGCTGCGCCCGATGGTGCAGCTCGACGGTGGGCGCTTCGCGACCTCCGACCTCAACGATCTGTACCGCCGCGTGATCAACCGCAACAACCGGCTCAAGCGCCTGCTTGACCTCGGTGCGCCGGAGATCATCGTCAACAACGAGAAGCGCATGCTGCAGGAGGCCGTCGACGCGCTGTTCGACAATGGCCGCCGTGGCCGTCCCGTGACAGGGCCGGGCAACCGTCCGCTGAAGTCGCTGAGCGACATGCTCAAGGGCAAGCAGGGACGCTTCCGCCAGAACCTGCTCGGCAAGCGCGTGGACTACTCCGGTCGCTCAGTGATCGTGGCGGGCCCCTACCTGAAACTGCACCAGTGCGGTCTACCGAAGATCATGGCGCTGGAGCTGTTCAAGCCGTTCATCATGGCGCGGCTGGTGGAGCGCAAGTCTGCCCAAAACATCAAGGCCGCCAAGAAGATGGTGGACTCGATGATCGGCGAGGTGTGGGACGTGCTCGAGGAGGTCATCCACGAGCACCCGGTGCTGCTCAACCGCGCACCCACCCTGCACCGTCTCGGCATCCAGGCGTTTGAACCGCTGTTGGTCGAGGGCAAGGCGATCCAGGTGCACCCGCTGGTGTGCCACGCCTTCAATGCCGACTTCGACGGCGACCAGATGGCGGTCCACCTACCGCTGTCGGCCGAGGCCCAGGCGGAGGCACGCATCCTGATGCTGTCCTCCAACAACATCCTCAGTCCCGCACACGGCGCGCCGCTGGCTACCCCCACCCAGGACATGATCCTGGGCGCCTACTACCTCACATATGGGCTCGAAGCCGATGAGCTGGTGAAGATCGACCGGGCCACCTACGAGCCGCGTCCGCACGTGTTCCGCACCGCGCAGGAGGCGGAGCTCTCCTATGAGGCGGGTGTGGTGAAGCTGCACGACATCGCCGAGTTCCGTCCCTTCCAGCGTGAGGGCGGGCATCTGTTGACGACTGTTGGGCGGATCATCTACAACGACCGCATCGAGCGCGCGTTGGCGGAGGCACTCGGAGACCAGTTCGACGCGTCCAAGTATGTGTTCGTGAACCAGTCGATGAAGAAGCGCGACACCACACGCTTGATCGACGCGCTCGTGCAGACCTACGGCGCGACGACGATCTCGCTGGTGCTCGATGCGTTCAAGGACCTCGGCTTCAAGTACGCCACGCAGGCTGGGATCACGATCTCAAAGAACGACGTGGTGGTGCCGCCGGAGAAGCAGTCGATCCTCGACAAGTACGACAAGCTGGTGGGTGACATCACCGACCAGTACGACATGGGCTTGATCACCCAGGAGGAGCGCCACGAGGCGGTCGTGGAGAAGTGGAACGCCGCCACCGACGAGGTGGCCGATGCGATGGTCGCCAACCTCGACACGCTCAACCCGATCTTCATGATGGCCAACTCGGGTGCTCGTGGTTCCTTCAAGCAGATCCGCCAGCTGGCGGGGATGCGCGGGCTGATGGCCAATCCGAAGGGTGAGATCATCGAGCGACCGATCAAGTCCAACTTCATGGAGGGACTGTCGGTGCTGGAGTACTTCATCTCCACCCACGGTGCCCGAAAGGGACTCGCCGACACGGCGCTGCGTACAGCCGACTCGGGTTATCTGACGCGTCGTCTGGTGGACGTCGCCCAGGATGTGATCATCCGCGAGGTCGACTGCGGCACCGACGAATACATCGAGATGACCGTCTGGAACGAGGGTGGGGACCCCAACGAAAACCTCGTGGGGCGCACGGCCGCGCAAGAGATCTCCACCAAGCGTGGGCGGCTGCTGGTCGAGCAGGGCGTTGAAATCGGCCGCGAGCATCTGGCGGACATGGTGCAGGCGTTCGTCGAGGACCACGAGAAGGGGACCAAGGTCACCGTCCCGGTTCGCTCGGTGCTCAAGTGCAAGGCGCCCAGTGGCGTTTGCCAGGCCTGCTATGCCCGTGCGATGGCCACCGGCCAGACCGCGCAGATCGGCGACGCGGTGGGTATCGTGGCCGCCCAGTCGATCGGCGAGCCCGGCACGCAGCTGACGATGCGCACATTCCACACCGGTGGTGTCGCCGGAGCCGACATCACGCACGGTCTCCCGCGCGTGGTGGAGCTCTTCGAGGCGCGCAAGCCGAAGGGGCTCGCGAAGATCGCCGAGCAGGACGGCGTGGTGTCGATCGAAGAGTCCGAGAAGGCGCTCACCGTGGTCATCACCGACGAGGCCGGCGAGGAGCACCGTCACGCCTTCCCGCGTCGCACGCGGCTGTATGTGACAAGCGGCGAGAAGATCTCCGCCGGCAAGCAGCTCAACGAGGGCTCGCTGTACCCACACGAGCTGTTGGCGATCCGCGGGCGCACCGAGACCGAGCAGTATCTGGTCAAGGAGGTGCAGGAGGTCTACAAGTCCCAGGGCGTGGACATCAACGACAAGCACATCGAGTTGATCGTGCGTCAGATGCTCAAGAAGGTGCGCGTCGACCAGAAGGGTGACACCGACTACCTGCCCGGGCAGTTCGTGGACCGCTACGAATTCGCCACCGCCAACAACGACGTGATCGCCAAAGGTGGGGAGACCGCGCAGTACGAGGACATCATCCTCGGGATCACCAAGGCGTCGCTGAACACCGACTCGTTCCTGTCGGCCGCCTCCTTCCAGGAGACGACCAAGGTGCTCACCGACGCGTCGCTGGAGGGCAAGATCGATCGCCTCAACGGTCTCAAGGAGAACGTGATCATCGGCAAGCTGATCCCAGCCGCGACGGGCCTCAAGCGCTACCGGCGGATCGAGATCGAACCGTCCGAACCGCTCCCCCGCGCGATCGACGACGTCGGTTTGCTCGACCAGGAGGAGATCGCCGCCGAGCTCGGGCTGGCGGACGGCGAAGCGCTCAACGCGGGCTACGGCAGCGAGTTCGACGCCGATCTCGCCTCGCTGGAGAAGATCGGCGCGGGCAGCTCGGATCCCGGTTTCGTGGAGGGCCTTGGCGAGCTGGAGGTGCCGGAGGAGTCAGGGGAGTAGGGCTCGGGAGATTCTTCTCCCAGAGAGCTCTTCTCGGAGAAGGGCTCTTCCCCGAGTTATGTCGACAGCGGCGCATGCGCCGCTGTCCCGGCCGGC
>JBAWFB010000091.1:0-15596 GCA_049591495.1 Solirubrobacteraceae bacterium | reverse complement strand
GCATCAGGCGTTTGGGGCCGGCGGACGTCACTTCTGCCTGGGCACCGCACTCGCCCGTCTTGAGCTGCGCATTCTGTTCGAGGAGACATTGGCGCGCTTCCCCAACATGGAGGTCGCCGACAAATCGACGGTGGTGGAGTCGGCGTTCATCAACCAGCTCAAGACCCTGCCGGTACGGCTGAACGCGTAAGCCTGCGAGCTGCGACATTGCCCGAGTGGGCGTCATGACCGATATCTCCACGGATCGCGCGAAGTCCGCGCCGGCGGCGACGATTGCCGAGATCGCGCTCGCCGACGATCCCGCACGCTGGGAGGCGCTCGGCTTCGACGTCTTGGATGGCGTTGTGCAACTCGGAGGGGTGCGGGTGAGACCTGCCGGCGATGACGCAGGTCGCAGCGCCCGCCGGGGAATCCTCGAATGGTCACTCAGTGGGATCGCAAGCAGCGAGCTCGACGGTCTCCCCACAACCCAATCCAGTCTTCCCGCACCGCCCGCTCCCCCCGAGCACCCGAACGGGGTGTTTGCGATCGACCATGTGGTGGCGATGTCGCCGGCGCTCGACCGCAGCGTCCAGGCACTACAGGCCGCGGGACTCGACCTGCGCCGCATTCGCGAGCAGCCCACGCCGGCCGGTGCGCCACGTCAGGCGTTCTTTCGGCTCGGAAAGGTCATCCTAGAGGTGGTCCAAGAGCCCGAGCAGGTCCTCGAGCAGCGCCCTGATGGCACGGACGGTCCGGCTCGCTTCTGGGGCCTGGCATTGCTCGCGACTGACCTCGACCAAACCGTCGCGCGCATGGCTGAGCACGTGAGCGAGATCCGTCCGGCGGTGCAACCGGGTCGACGGATAGCGACGCTACGACGTTCCGCGGGTCTTGCAGTACCCATCGCGCTGATGAGCCGTGCCCCAACGAACAGCACAGGAAGCTCGGAGTAGGCCACAATCAGCGTGTGACGGCGTCATCCGACAACGACGACGCGCGGTTCAGGTTTGGCGCCGTCCTCCTGCTGACGTTCACGCTGCTGGTGTTCGTGATCGTGGCACCCGACGCCGATTGGTCGCGAGCGGTCACGTGCACACTGCAGTGGCTTGCGCTGCTTGCCATCGTGGCCACCTCGCGCGCACGCAGCGGAGTGCGCAGACCGGTCGCGGTCGCGATCGTGGGGCTCACCGCCTTCACCGTGGTGGGCGAGGCCGCTGGCGCGCTTTCGGACCCTGTGCTGTTCGCGATCAGCGGCGCGCTTTCGGCAGCCATCCCGGCGGCGCTGATCGGCGGTCTGATGAAGCTCGTGCGCTCGCGCGGTGTGACTCTTCAGGCGGTCGCGGGAGCGCTGACGCTCTATCTGCTGCTGGGACTCGTGTTCGCGTGGATCATTGGGTTTGTCGCCAAGGTCGGGGATACCCACTACTTCGCCCAGCAGGCCAACGCGTCCATCAGCCAGATCGTCTACTTCAGCTTCTCCGTGCTAACCACCACCGGCTTCGGAGATCTAACCGCCGCGACGCACGTTGGGCGTGCCCTGGCGGTTGTCGAGATGCTGCTCGGCCAGCTCTACCTGGTGACTGTGATTGGCGTGCTCGTCGGCAACTTCTCCGGACGCTCGCGGCGCAACACATAAGCTGGTGCCCATGTCCTCACCCCCGCCAGAACGGCCTCTTCGCGGCGCACCCTCTCCACAGACGCGAGTGCGACGGATGCCGGCTCGCGCAGACTACGACCGCGCAACGATCGACGCGATTCTCGACGAGGCGCTGGTGGCGCACATCGGCTTCGCGGTGGAGGGACAGCCGTATGTGATCCCCACACTGCACGCGCGCGTGGGCGAGCACGTGTACTTCCACGGCTCCAGCGCAAGCCGTACGGTTCGCGCACTGGCGGCCGGCGCCTCCATGTGTCTGACGGTCACGCTGCTCGACGGGCTCGTGCTGGCGCGCTCTGCCGTTCACCATTCGGTCAACTACCGCTCGGTCGTCGTATTCGGCCAAGCGACGGCGGTCGAGGACATGAGCGAGCGGATGACCGCGATCGAGGCGTTCACCGAGCGGCTGGTTCCGGGGCGCTGGAGCGAGGTCCGTCCGCCAACGGCGAAAGAGCTGAAGGCAATCCAGGTGTTCGAGCTGCCGCTCACCGAGGCTTCTGCCAAGCTGCGCTCAGGGCCGCCCTTGGATGACGAGGAGGACTATGCGCTGGACACTTGGGCGGGTGTGATCCCGTTGCGGATGCTTGCTGGAGCGCCCATCGACGACGCACGGCTGATCGACGGGATCGGCCCCTCACAGTCCGCACTTCAGTGGGCCTCCAACCGCTCGGGCTAGCTGTGAGACTCGAGCAGGTTGTCCAGCCGGCCATTCGAGCCAGCTTTGACAGCTCGGACTAGGCGTTCCAGTCGGGTTCAGACGCGTTGCGCACCAGGACCCTGGCGGGCCCGCCGCCGTATGGGATCGCCACAATGTTGTGAGGCGGCGAGGGGTCAAAGCCACCAGTAGTCGCAAGGATGGTCCTGCCATTGGCCGAGAGGCACGTCCCGACAAACCCGTTCTCGACCGCTTTTCCAACGGGCCTGTGAGCGCCTGTGAGCGGATTGACCGTCTCGGCGTAGGTGGTGTCCTCCCCGGTGAACTCCGCCAGCAGGCTGCTTCCATTCGCCGACCACGCGGTCGGCGTGAGTCCCTGCAGCAGCTGCGGCACCGCTGTGTGTGTGAGGCGTCGAACGCCTGCGCCGTTGGGTCGCATCAGGTAGAGCTCGTTCTTGGGTCCATAGAGCCGGCGTTTGGCTTCCAGACGCTTGACGAACACGATCTGACCTGTGGGACCCCACAACGGGCTGAGCGAGCGTTTGTCTTTGGTGATGGCCAGCGGCATGCCGCCGGAGAGTGATGCGAGGTAGACGTCAGTGGACTGCAACGTTTCGCTCGTGGATCTCCCGTACACGAACTGATTGCCGCTGGGAGAAAAGCTCACTCCGCTGAAGTACCCCTTCGCGATCGTGCGCTGCGCCCCGGTCGCGACTTCGATCGAGACGAGACTCTGCGCTCCCAGTTCGGGGCCCACGACGGTGAGAATCGTGCGCGAGTCCGGTGACCACGCGAAGTCGTATGGGCTGCGCCAGTTCGCCGCGAGCAGGCGGGGCGATGCGCCGCCGTTGGCGGGGACCACCATCAGGCTGGGGCTGTAGGTCGAGCCACCAGAGCTCGCCGACACGTAGGCGATCGTGCTCCCATCAGGGGAGATCCTCGGCACCGATCCCGGTGCCACCAACCGTGCTCCGGAGCCGTTGTTCTGTGCCACCCACACCGACTGTTTCGAGGGGTTGCGATCGAACACAAGCGTCGCTTGGGCCGCGGCGGGCAGGATGCCCGCGAAACCCACTGCGATAACCGTGACGATCCACTTGAGATTGCTGCTCACGCCGGCAATGCTAGTCGTCACGCCGGTGGGCAAGAAGCGTTGCGCCCGCCTACCAGTCGTTTTAGGAGAAGTAGTAGAGAGTCATTCCTCCTGTACCGGAGGAGCTCTGACCCGTCACATGGACAACCTTGCCGTGGGCCTCGATCCATGCTTCACGCGTGCTCGTGGCGGCGTCGCCTCCTCCCGGGCCGGCGCCTGAACGACCTCCTGAGCCGCTGCCTGAACGACCCCCCGGGCCGCCACTTGAGCCACCTCCGGATAGGCCACCAAACCCGCCTCCCTGCATGCCCCCACTAAGGAGGATGTAGTGCAACTGGCCAGTGGCGATGTAGTGCTGCAACTTGGCAAGGCTGGGCGCCGGATCGGCGCCCATGAAGCCGCCCATGTTGATCACGTTGCGGTCACTTTGCAGCGCGATCGAACCGGAGGTGCTGGAGCCGACCGCCGCTACGAGATAGGTGGTCTTGCCCTGATGGGCCTCCAGGTACTTGACCAGGGTCGAGCTCACCGATCCACCGCCGGCGCCCGCAGGCCCTGAGCCCGTTCGACCGCCAGCCCCTGACACTCCGGGGAGAAAGCCGGATGAGCGGTTGGCCCCCGCGATCCCACCGCTGGGCGGACCGCCGGCCGAGGTCCCGCTACCCTGCGCTCCCGCTGGCGGCGTACCCGATGGGCGCCCAGCGAAGAGCCCACCCGGCACCGGCAGCGCACCGTGCCCACTGGCGCCGCTTCCCGGAGCGCCGCTTCCCCGAGCCCCACCCCCAGGAGCGCCACCTCTTTGAGCGGCCCCTCCGGGAAAGCCTCCCCCAGGACCGCCGCCAAGCCCCAATTCGGCGCTCGCCGGGCCGGCGAGCGGGTCGCCGCCGTTCAACGACTTGCCAACCGTTGCTATCGAATACGCGGTTGGACCGGCCAGTAGAGCAACCAAGCCTGCGATCCCAGCGACCAAAGCAATTCTGTTGCGAGCCGACTCCGATCCCACCGCCGGTACCACTCGTGCCAGCAATAGACCGCAGGTGGCCAGCACCGCAAGGACCATCACTGCTGGAGCCAGAAAGGGAACGAACCCGGAGGCGCGGTCGAGCAACGCGGCGGCGAGCGCGGCTGTGCCGAGCAAACTGACGGCAAGCGCCGCCGTCCAGACCGCAGAGCCACGCGAGCGATCCCACATCGCGACCAGTCCGCCTGCCGCAAGCATCGCCGCCGCGGGGGCAAGCGCGGTTGTGTAGTAGGGATGGAAGATGCCTGTAGAGAAGCTGAAGACCGCCCAGGACACGAACGCCCATCCGCCCCACAGCACGTAGGCCGAGCGGCGCGGATCGGTGCGCGCGGCGCGGCGGGTGCTCCACAGGCCGAGCGCCAGGCCGACCACCGCTAGCGGCAGCAGCCACGCGATCTGACCGCCGACGATCGAGTTGAACAGTCGCAATGGTCCCGCGGCGCCACCGAAGTTGGCACCTCCTCCGGGGCCCGTGCCACCACCTGAGACACGGCTGAGCCCATTGGCGCCGAAGATGAGCGAGAACCACGAATTGTCGGTGGTGTCCCCCACCCACGGTCGGTCAGCGGCGGGTATCAGCATCATCGCGCCGTACCACACGAAGCTCACCGCGAACATCGACATCCCGCCCGCCGTCAGCTGGGCGAGACGCCGGCGCACACCGCCCTGACCGGCGATCAAGAAAGCAGCCGCCAACCCGGGCACGATCAGGTAGGCCTGCAGCATCTTCACGTTGAACGCGAGTCCGACGAATGCTCCGCACAACAGCACGTGGCGCGTGCGGCCGGATTGAAGCGCCCGCACCATCGCCCAAGCGGCGGCCACCTCAAGCAGCACCAGCAGCGAATCGGGATTGTTGTAGCGGCTCATCGTGACGAAGATCGGTGTCAACGCGAGCATCAGCGCGGCAAGAAGTGCCGCGCGATGCCCGAGTGTGCGCTTGACGGTGTTGTGGAGCACCAGCACCGACGCCACGCCGCACAGTGCCTCGGGTGCAAGCATGCTGAAGCTCGAGAACCCGAACAGACGCCCGGAGAGCCCCATCAGCATGTTCGACAGCGGCCCCTTGTCGAGGCTGTCAGACCCGCTGGTGTCGATCGCGTTGGTGAGCCATGCCTTCCAGCTGTGACTCGCTGTCTGTGCCGCCTCGGCGTAGTAGGTGTTGGCATACCCGCTGCGCGTAAGTCCCCAGAAGGTGAGCGCACCGGCGAGCAGCGCCACGATCCACAGCAGGGGTCGCGCCCACGCCGGGTCGGCCTCGCGACCCCGAACGACACGACGAGCTCTGGAGCCGATCGCGGCCCAGCCGTCGAGATCGTGGGGCGCTCGAGCGGGGGCGCTGATCGATGGGGTTGACATGCGGTCTTCCTTTCAAGTGCAGACGGTGGATTGCACCGGTCATCCTCGACGTGGGATACACGGGCGCCGACTTGTGCTCAGGCCACCAGGATCCCGGGGTTGCGCTAAAGCAAGCTATGAGCTGTGTAAGCCGAAAGTAGGAATTTCCGGCGACCCGCTGCACAGCACGTCAGAATCGGGGCGTGAGAATCCTGGTTGTAGAGGACGACCGTGCCGTGCGTGAAGCCGTGCGCCGCGCGCTGACGCTCGGTGGGTATGAAGTGCACACCGCCGAAGACGGCGAGCAGGCAATCGAGAGGGTCGTGCAGGACATTCCCGATGCGGTCGTGCTCGACATCGGATTGCCGGGGATCGACGGCTTGGAGGTGTGCCACCGCCTGCGGCTGCTGGGCAATCGCGTAGCGATTCTGATCCTGACCGCGCGTGAGCAGGTGAGCGACCGCATCGATGGATTGGACGCAGGTGCTGACGATTATCTCGTGAAGCCGTTCGACGTTGGCGAGCTGCAGGCGCGTGTTCGCGCGCTGCTGCGCCGCTCGGGCCCCCAGGGCGATCCCGATTCGATGACCTTCGCGGAGATCAGACTCGACAGCGGGCGTCACGGCGCAGAGGTGGACGGTAACTTCACCGAGCTGACCCGCACCGAGTATCAATTGCTGGAGCTGCTGATGTTGAACCCGCGGCGCGTGCTTCCACACAGCCTCATCTACGACCGTGTTTGGGGCTATGACTTCGGGCCGGCATCCAACGCGCTGCGCGTATATGTGGGCTACCTGCGCCGCAAGCTCGACCAGGCGGGTGCACGGCCGCTGATTCACACTGTCAGGGGCGTCGGCTACGTGTTGCGCGAGCCGTGACACCACGCGCACACATCGCGGCGGGGCAGGGAGCGTTATGACACTGCGGGCGCGTATCGCGGCCGTGGCCGGGCTCGCGGTTGCGGTGGCTGTGCTCATGGCGGCCGTCAGCCTGTATGTGGCGGTGCGCTCGGAGCTGCGCGGTGAAATCGACAAGTCCCTGATCCAGCGTGCTGCGAGCTTCGCCGCGCCGCCCTCCCAACCCAGCGGCGGGCCCGGACTCCCCGGAGAGACTCCTCCGAGCGGCGCGGCTCCACCGAGCGGCGCGGCTCCACCGAGCGGCGCGGCCCCTCCGAGCAGGGCGGCCCCGCACAACGGCCCTGGAGGATTCCCGAGTAGCGTGCAACCGGCGCCGCTGGGAGAACCGTCGGGCTATGTGGAGTTCATCTCGCCCACAGGCACGGTGCACGTTCCGAGCGGGCAAGGTCCGAGCACCACCATCCCGGTGAGCGCCGCGGACCGCGCGATCGCACGGCGTGGATCTGGACGCGCGCTCAGCAATAGGACCCTCAAAGGAACCGATCTGCGCGTGCTCACGCTCGGCACTGGTGCGCGCGGCGCGGTTCTGATAGCGCAACCGCTCACCGAGGTCGATAAAGAGCTGAACCGTCTGCTGCTGATTCTCGCGATCGTGGGCGCCTGCGGGATCGCGATCGCGGCCGCCCTCGGCGCTCTGGTCGCGCGCGCGGCGCTGGCGCCGATCGCGCGCTTCACTCGGCGCACCGAAACGCTCGCCGGGGGACTCGATCTCTCTGAACGCCTGCCCAGCAGCGGCCGCGACGAGCTGGCGCGACTCGCGCGCAGCTTCAATGCAACCCTGGATGCGCTCGAGCGCTCCGTTGAGGCGCAACGCAACCTGATCGCCGATGCCAGTCACGAGCTGCGCACGCCGATCGCCAGCCTGCGCGCGAACGTTCAAGTGCTGGCGGATGCAGACCGGCTGCCGCCCGAGGATCAGGCGAGTCTGCGCGCGGATATCGTCAGCGAGCTCGACGAGCTGACTCGGCTGGTGGGTGACGTTGTGGAGCTCGCGCGCGGCGCGGGCGCAAAGGGCGTCGCGGCAAACGTGCGCCTGGATGAGGTCGTGCGAGACGCGGTCGGGCACACCGAGCGGCGTGGGGACCTGCGTTTTGACGTGCGACTTGAGCCTACGACGATTCATGGGGAAGCCGAGCGCGTGGCGCGTGCGGTCACGAATGTGCTCGACAACGCTCGTAAATGGAGCCCTGAGGGAGCACTGATCGAGGTCGATCTGCACGACGGGGTGCTGACAGTCCGCGACCACGGCCCTGGCTTCGAGGAGGCCGATCTGCCCCATGTGTTCGAGCGTTTCTACCGCGCCGACGGAGCTCGCAAGCTCCCAGGCTCGGGCCTGGGGCTCGCGATTGTGCGTCAGGCAGCCGAGGCTCATCATGGCTATGCGCAGGCAGAGAACGCGCCGGGTGGCGGTGCCCTCGTGCGGGTCAGCTTCGGCGCGCCCGTTGGTATCACCTCACGCCTGCCGGCTTGAGCTGCCTTGTGTGTGCAGACGACCTGAGCTGCCTCTGTGTGCAGACGGTCTGAGCTGCCTCTGTGTGCAGACGGTCTGAGCTGCCTTGTGTGCACGGACTGCTCACCGCGCGCGCCAATCGATCCGCGCGGACCAGATGAGCAGTTGCAGATCGCGCGCCGGGGAGACTGTCGCCGTCGCTCAAACGGGCTTGTGCGCGCGAAAGCGAAACGAGCGCCCACCCTGGGTGACCTGCGGCTCGGCCATGCCGGCGCGTTCCAAGCGCTCGCATATCCCATCTGGGCTGACCGGGACGAGCGTGTCGCCGATGTGGATCACCTTGAACAATGGGCCCGTACCGAGGCTGTCGGTTCCCGCGAAAACCCCGCCGGGACGCAGCACACGCCTGACCTCGCCCAGCAGTCGATCCTGCAGCGCTGCCGAAGGCAGGTGGTGGAGCATCGTGAAGCAGACCACGCCCGAGAAGCGCCCGTCCCCGAATGGCATCTCAGTCGCGTCTGCCTGCACGACGTTTGCGCGCTCGCCCAGATCGCGGCGCAACCGCTCGCAGTAGCTCGGCTCGAGCTCGACCACACTCAGCTTGCCCTGCCGACGAGCGAGCACGCGCGTGGTAGCGCCAAACCCGGGGCCAATCTCAAGGACGTCCTCTCCGAGCTCGAGATCCGCAAGTGCCCACGGAAGCAGCTCGCGCTCGACCCTGCCGCCCCACCAACCAGATGAGCAGATCAATGCATGGGCGCGATTCACGGCACAACTGTAGCCTTCGCTCGTGCCCAACATCAACGATCCCGACTTCGATGAGCCACGCGAGCATCCGGGGTTTGTCTGTCAGCGCGCTCGCATCAGCCGGCACGCGGGATCGGAGCGGCTTGGAATGAGCCTGTGGGAAATACCGCCCGGGGAAGCCGCCTACCCCTACCACCACCATCTCACCGAGGAGGAGCTGCTGCTCGTTCTCGATGGCCGCCCGAGCTTGCGCACTCCAGATGGGTGGCGCGAGCTCGCCGAGGGTGAGGTCGTCGCTTTCCCGCGAGGCGAGGACGGTGCCCACCAGCTCGTCAACCGCACACAGGAGACCGTGCGCTTTCTCTCGATCAGCACCAGCGGCGAGCCCGACATCGTGATCTATCCCGACTCAGGCAAGCTCGGAGCTTTTGAGCGACTGCCTCAGGGAGGCGGGTTGCGCGCGATGTTCCATATGAGCGACACGGTGGACTACCACGACGGCGAGCATCCGCCGCCGAGTCAGGCGTAAAGCTCAGTCAGGCGCGAAGTCCGGCCCGGCCTGACACTCCGCTGAGACCGACACTCACGGTTAACTCAGTGTCAATTACGGGGCAGTAACGGACTAGTGCAGCTGGTCGATGAAGGTGTAGATCACCATCAGGCTGACAAGGACGACGAACACCCGTAGCGCCCACAAGCCGGTGGTGGCATATGCGCTGAGCTCGGCGCGCGGGACGGGACGTGAGGTTTCATCCACGAACTGGTCGCGCTCGAGGTGCATGATCAGCTCGTCCTCGTAGCGCTCCTGGCCCTGGAGGTCGAGCTCGTCGATGGCAGGGCTGTGATCGAAGTCGTCCATGGGAAGCGCTTGTGTGCTCATGAGCCGATCAGATGGACGCTTTGCAGGAAAGAGTCGATGCCGTAGGCGGCTCCACAGGTGCCGACGAACGCGATCACCGCGATCCCGAGCGTGTTGGTGGAGCGTTTGTTCACCCACGGTCCCATCAGGCCCTTGTCGTTGGCGAGCATGACCATGAACACCAGACTCACAGGGAGCAGCACCGTCGCGAGCACGTTGGCGTTGAGCGCAATCGAGAGCAGCGGGGCACCGGGGATCAGGATCACCGCCGCCGCGAGCAGCGCGATGCCGATGTTGGCCACGTAGAAGACCGCGGCGTTGCGGGGTGAGACGTTGAAGCTGTGGGAGACCCCTACGCATTCCCCGGCGGCGTAGGCGGTGCTGGCCGAGATCGTGAGGATCGCCACCGCGCCGGCCTCGATCAGCCCGAGCGCAAACACGGTTCCCGCGGCCCCACCGGCGATGTGCTTGAGCGCCTCGGGGTACCCGGCGCCGGAGAACCCCTGAATGCCCGAGCCGCCGTGGGCGAGCAGCGTCGCCCCGGCGATCAGCGCGCCGATCCCAAAAATCGAGGCCAGCACAGCCCCGGCCGCGGTGTCGTAGCGGCCGTGGTGAATATCGGCTGGGGTCATGCCCTTATCAGCCGAGGCGCTCTGCTGGAAGAAGATCATCCACGGCGTCACGGTCGCGCCGATCGTGGAGGCCAGCAGCAATAGCAGCGTGTTGAAGCTGCCCCCGGGAAACGGTTTGAAATCGAACGCGCCCACGACCGTCCCGATGTGAGGTTTCACCAGGATCGCGGCGACCAGAAACAGCCCGTTGAAGAGCGCCAGTCCGAGCACGATCCGCTCCCAGCGCCAGTAGCGCCCACCGCTGAGGGTGAACAGAACCAGCGCCAACCCAAGCGCCACGGCAATGCCGGAGCCGAGGTGAAAGTAGGCGAGGCCGACGCGGATCGCGACAAACTCGGCAACGAGCGTCACGAGGTTGGTGAGAGTGAGGTCGCCGGCGCCGAACCAACCCCACACACGCCCGTAGCGCTGCAGCACCAGCTCGCCGTAGCCACGGTGGGTGACGGCGCCGACGCGCATGCACATCTCCTGGCACACAAACGCCATTGCGAACAGCACCGGGATGAACGGCACGAAGAACCCGAGCCCGTACTGCGCGCCGTCGGAGGCGTAGGCGATCATGCTCGGACCGTCGTTCTCACCAAGCATCGCGAGGATCCCGGGGCCCACGAGTAGCCACAGAAGGCGCCAGCGCTTGCTGTGCCTGCGAGCCTGATGGACACGCGAGCGGTCGAGCGAGCGGGCCGCGTCCTCGTCGGTCAGCGGCGGCAGCGCGAGGCCGGGAACGGCCGTGGCTTCAGTCGCGGACATCGACCTCCACGCGCATGGCGCCCGCGAGCTGGCCGCCGATGGCGTGCTCGCTGTCTCCGAAGCGAACGAACAGCGGGCCGCCAAAGGGCTGACGCTCACGCACGAGGAAGCGGTCCCCGGGCGAGATGCCGCAGTCGGTCAGGTAGCGCAGCATCTGGGGGTCGGAGTCCGACACGCGCACGAACACGCCCTGCTCACCGACCTGCAGGCTCTCCATGCTGCGCGTAGAGCGCTCTTCCAGCTCCAGGTCGGCGCTGGGGATCGGGTCGCCGTGGGGGTCCACCGTTGGGTGCCCAAGCTTGGCGGCGATCAACTCCTCGAGGTCCTCGGAGAGCACGTGCTCGAGGATCTCGGCCTCGGCGTGAACTCGATCCCAGGGCATCCCCAGCGAATCGGCCAGGAAGCTCTCGATCAGCCGATGATGGCGGATCACCTCGAGCGCCAGCCGCTGACCGTCGTCGGTGAGTCGCACTCCCCGGTAGGGCACATGCGTGATGAGGCCCAGCTCGTCGAGCTTTTTGAGCATTGCCGAGACCGAGCCGGGCGTGATGCCCAGCCGCTGCGCTAGAGCAGTCGTCGACACGGGCTCCTCGCTGCGTGACTGCAACGAGTAGATGGCCTTTGAGTAGTCCTCGACAGCCGGCGAGCGCGTCAGATCATTGGTAGCCATAGAAAAAGAGTATGGCATGCCAAGAAATTATTTCAAGTATGCATGAGATCCAAAGATCGATGGACCAACAGATACGCCGATACACGCCGCGGCGCGGCGCGGCGCGATCGACATGCGAATGTGAGCTGCGGCTTCTGAGTCTCAGGCCTGCGCGGCGGGACCCTGCTGGTCCTCGTTGCCGCCTGCGCGGCGGGTGCTCCACCAACTCCAGCCGCCGACAGCAGCGACCGGCACCACGAACATCGCGGAGGCGTACCAGTGCATCATGCAGGCGAGCACGGTCATCTGTGCGTCGAAAACTACCATGCTCGTCCGCCTTCCATGCGCGCAACCATGCTAAACCGCGCTCCGCGCGCGGCGGACCGTGAGCAGACCGCCGACGCCCGCGAGCAGACCGAGTGCGCCGACCACCAGCGCGGTGATCGCAAGGCCCTTGCTGGCACCACCCGAGGAGCCAGCGGTTACCGGCGCCGGGGTCGCGCCCTGACCCGCTGCCGTCTGTCCGGGGGTCGGCCCGGCCTCGTTGCCGGCCACTTCCTCGATCAAGCCACCCTTGGCGGTTATGTTGACTGTCGGAGCGGGATATTCGGCGCTTGGCGGCCCGATCCAGTGGATGACCTTGCCGTTGCTGTAGTACTGGACGGTCTTGAACGCCAGCGACTGGCCGGCGAGATCGCTCGGCATCGCGATCGACAACGGGAACTGGATGAACGAGTTGTCTTCGAGGCGCCCGAGCGCGGAACGATCGCCTGTCCAGACGATCTGTGAAACCTCTTCGCTGATTGGGCCTTCTGCGGTTTGGATCGGTTTCGTGAGCTTTGCCATGATCTCCTTGACGCTCCACCCCGGCACGTTCTGTGTGTCGATTTCGGTGAACCCGGGCGGCACCAGCATGTCGATCTTGTAGGCATAGGCCCCCGCCTGCTCGCCCGGCACCCGCACATCGAGCGTCACGAACGCGCCCGCAGGGATCGTGTTGGGGTGCAGGCTAATGTGCGCCTGCGCCATGCTCGGGATGCTCAGCGTCGCAACCGCAACGAGCGCGGCGATGATCTTCGGCCTCATGTGTCCTCCTTGAGCGATTGTCATTTGATGGGGACTTCGATCGTCTTTGCGTACTCTTCGAATTCGGAGACTCGATCGGTGATCTGCAACTGCCACGTGCCGCCCGGGCTCAGCTCAGCCGAGTTCAGTACGTAGTGACCGGGACCGGCAACGTTGGCCTGTAGCGGCAACGGGCCGATTCCCTTCGAGGGGAGCTTGGCGGTGACAGTCAGTTCCCTGGTGGCAGTGAACTGACTGCCGTTCTTCGCGTCGATCAGGTAGAGGTGAACCGTGTTGAGCCCCACCCGCGCCGGTTCCACGGTCATCTCCAGCTCCGCGGGCCCGAGCGAGGTGGTTGTCGAGAACGGCCCATTCGCGATGTCGATCGGCGGGGCGTAGCTGATCAGCGCCGCGGTCACTCCGAACACCGCGATCATCAGCGTGAGCTCGCCGCGCATCGAGCGACGAGCCACGATGCCGCCACTCCCCGGCGGATGCCCAGCGCCCGCAAGCCGCTCGAGCGTGGGAATCACACGTTCGCGGTTGACCCAGCCGAAGCCGAGCAGCGTCACGAACAGCACGACCTTGACGATCACCAGCTCGCCGTAGGTTGTGTGCAACAGCCCGTCGAGGCTGCGCACGTCGATGTAGGCCTGGATCGCACCAGTGATCGCGATCGCGATCACACACACGAGCGCCAGCGGGGAAAAGCGCAGGAGCGTCGCCAGCAACAGCCGGCTGCGCTGCGGTCCCTCCAGCTGCCTGGTGGCGGCGGGCAGCGCGATCAACAGACACGCGATCCCTCCGACCCACACACTCGCGGCGAGCACGTGCACCACGTCGGAGGGAAAGAACACCCCCCTGGGTCCCTGAATGCTTGCGTGACCGCTGAGCGCGGGGGTGATCGCGAGAAAGCCAACCCCGAGTGCGGCCAGGGCGACGACCGCACGCGGCGGGTAGGGACCGACGGCGGCGCCGTCTGCGCCGAGCGTGGCCGGGCGCAGCACCGGGATCGCCGCGCGGCGGGACAGCCGTGCGCCCGCGAGCAGCGCTCCGAGCGCCAACCACACGAGCCCGCGCGCTCCCCACACCTCGCCGAAGCGGCTTTTCAGCGTGTCATTGACGATCGTGCCCTTGAGCGAGGCCCACAGCGACACGCCCGCGGCACTGGCGCCCTGTAGCAAAATGCCGAACACGCTCACGAGCACCCCGAGCGCAACCGCCACGAGCAGCAGCAGTTGCACGCGACTCGCAAATGCGCGCGATGCCGCGCCCCAGCCGGGCTCCGCCCCGGCGCTCGCGGCAAGTGCTGGCAGCCACGCGAGCGCAAGGAACACCAGCCCCCCGATGCCCAACGCGAGCGAGAGGTAGTCGAGCGCGCGCACCACACCGAACGCGAGCTTTGTCACCTCACCGCTGGAGTTGCGTCCAATCAATCCCGCGACGGTGAACTTGGGGGCAGCCCCCGCGTGACCGAGATTGAAAACGAGACCGCCGTAGACGATGTGCGTGTCGGCTGAGATCACACGGTAGGTGGCGGTATAGGTGCCGTCCGGCAACCCCGGCTTCAGCCCCACGCCCATCCAGTGCTCCTCGCCGTCGGGATGACCAACGTCGAGATTGTCGACCTCTTCGCCCTGCGCGTTGTACACGCGCACGGCCCCCAGCGTGCCGCCCACCGCCTGGTTGAACTCGAAGATGACCTCCTTCGGCTGCTTTGCGACGGTCGAGCCGGTCTGTGGGGAGGTGCCGAGCAGTTGCGCGTGCGCGAGCGCCGCGGGAGCGCTGAAAACGGCAAACACGCCCGCAAGCGAGAGAGCGAGAGTTAGACAAGCGATTCGGCGCCTGCAATCCACGCATGGTGGCGGCGCTGCGCGACTCACCATGCTTCACCCCCGGCGGTGCCGACACCATCGCTTGACCCCGGCGTGGCGGAGTGCGCGCGCCGCCGGCGCATCCACACGACGAACGCGAGCGCGAGCGCGATTATCAGGACGAACACAACGATCGCCGCCGTCGGCGCTTTGGAGTTCTCCGGCACCCAATACAGTTCGCCGTCGATCGCCCCCTTCTGGGCACCCACCGCGATCGGCACGCTCCAATCGAAGATCTTGGTGCGCTTGCTCTTGTCGGTGACCTGCGGCGGCGTCACCGGGCTCATCCAGTGGATCCGATGGTCGTGCCATTCGAACTGACCGGTGCGATCCACCACCGCCCACTTCGGCGTATCGCTTGCGCTGGCCGACGCGGGCACCGTCACGTCGGCGTAGAAGTTCGTGTTCAGGTAGACAGCGGGTGAGCGCACGTTCTGTTCGGTCGTGCCGTTGGGTTGCACGCGTGCATAGGGTTCTCCCGAGTAGCCATAGATCGTGACCGTCTTACCGGTGTTGTTGCGCAGCAGGATCCGGTCGGCAAACTCGAGCACTTCGAGGCTCAATCCCCGCACTTTCGGGGTGACGGACGTTATGTAGGAGCGGTAGTCGTAGCTGCTCCCCTGATCGTTGATCGGGTTATCGCTCTCAGCGACCGAGCTCTGTTGTGTAGTTGTGCTTGCTGCGCTCGCAAGCGTGTTGCCCACCGCTGCCAGGGCGAGCGCGCCGAGCAGGGCGAGAGTCAAACGGCGTGACATGGGTGCTCCTTGGAGCTCGAAGGGACGGGTGAAAGTGAGCGGTCACACAGCGCTCGCTGCGGGAAGGCGTGCGCAACCGATCGCTCACGGCGATTCGCCGCGCCCGTCGGGGCGCGGTGCTCTAGCTCGCCGCTGAGAAGGCAGGCGGGGGG
>JBAWFB010000090.1:0-56261 GCA_049591495.1 Solirubrobacteraceae bacterium | reverse complement strand
GACCTGAGGTGAGATCGGAGCGGGCGCCGGAGGGGAGCTAGGGACTGACACGGCGGTCGAGACCGGCTGCACGCGTACGGGTGGGTTCTTCAGGGGCACCGTCCCGCACGGGTACTCGACCGATCCGCCCTGTATCCGCACCGGCTCGGAGTAGGTAAGCCCGCCCGCGGCGATCGACACAACGGTTGTGCCTTCGTTGTAGGCGCAGAAGAGCGCCGAGCGGTTCATGAACTTACGCGGGATCAGTTCCCCTTTGGTGTTGACGACTTCTTCGCCCTTTTCGACGATCTTGCCATTTTCTTCCTTCGGTTCCGCGGAGACGGGTTCCTCTTTGGAGTTGAGCTCGACCTGAAGCGGGTTGGCCGACGATGGTTCGTGTAGGACAAACCCGCCCTTGTCCGGCTCGGAGGAGTGGAGGGAGTACTGGGTCCGCACTTCGAAGCCGCAGTTGGCGCCCTGGCAGTCGAACGGGATCGGGTCGTACACGTTGGGGATCACCTGCCCGGTCCCCTTGCCGTTGGCCGCGCCGATCCGCACCCCGGCCTGCGCGCGGCGCGCGAGCCCTTCGAACAGCCCGACCTCGCTGCGGCGCAGCAGCGTGCCGTTGACGGCGTTGAGCGAGAGCTGGCCGATGTTTGGGACGATTTCCGCGCTGGCCCTGCCGGTGGCCGGCACGTGGAGCAGCAGCACGCCGCTGGAGCCGAGCGAGTCCCGCTGGGTGTTCTGGGGGACTTCCACGTAGCCGAGCGTGCCCGTCCCATAGGCCGGGATCCCCGATTTGCCGATTTCCGTTTCCACGTTGTTGCTGGGGTAGTCGAAAAGGTAGGCGGCCACTTTTTCTTTGTTTTCTTTGTCTCCTATGAGGATTTCCGACACCACTCCGGCGTCCTTGGCCTGTTCCACCGTCGAGGCTTCGCCTTCGGCCTGAGGCAGTTTGAACCCGAGCGCGTCGCTGCCCATCACGATCGCTTGAGCATGATCGGAAAGTTCACTTTGCAGCCAAGATAGCTGTCTGGCGCCCAGTTCTCCGCTGGAAAAGTCGAGCACGATCAGCCGCACGCCTCCGACGACGGTCGTCGCGTAAGCGTCGGATTCCGGGGCGTATTCCTTTTCCCCGAGCACGAGCTTCTTGAATGGTTCTCCGCCGATCCCCGGAGGCTCCACGTCGGCGGACGGCGCTGGGAAGACGGGCAGCGCTCCGCCGGTGGAGAGCAGCGATCCGTAGCGTTCCATCTCCCGATCGAAGGCTTCCGCACTGAGCCCTTCGCCGCCGGCGCCGGGGGAGAGCGTCGCGTTGACGGGCAGCCGCCCGCCGGTGTACAGGAACCCGCCCAGACCGGGGATCCCGTTGGCCATCTGCAGAGCGTGCGTGAGCCACACGTCGGGGCCGATGCTCTCGTTGGCCAGGTTCGCACACGCGCCGCCGCACGCGGCGCGTCCGGCCACAATGAAGTTGACACCCGCGCCTTGTGTTTCGACCGGCGCGGACGCGGTGCCGTCCGAGCCACTGGCCGCGGTCGGGAAGCGCTGAGCGGCGGCAGTCTCGGCTTCTTCCTGGGCGCCACCGCCGCCGCCGTCGTATGTCTGCCCTCCGACGACGAGCCCCTGGCCGCCGCTTTCGTCGGCGAGCACCGCGAGCACTGGGTCGGGGCGAGTGGGCAGGTCGTTGCCACCCTGCATCACGGGCAGCGCGCGGTGCTCCATGTCGACCCATCCGCTCGCGGTTTCCTTGAGCAGGTAGCCCGTGTCGGGCAGCGGGTCGGGGGGCAGGAACGCGGGCGGCTGCCCGGCACCAGTGGCGGGCGGTACGTCGCCCGCGAACGGTCCGTGCTGGAGGTTGCCGTCGGCCTCTCCGGGATTGAGCGCGCGGTCGAGCTCGACCGAGACGATTGCGCGCACCGGGCCTCCGCCTTCGCGGTAAGCGGCGATCGCGGACACGTTCTGGGCCTCGGGCAACGGTGCAGCCGCAAGGTGCCATTCCGACCCCTGCGATTCGCGCTCGACCACCAGGCCAGGGCCACCCGCCACCGCGCCGCCGTCGGGAAGCCCCGCCACCTTGGAGAGCAGCGCGTCGCGCGGGCTCGGCAGCTGCGCGAGCAGCTGGGCGGCCTGCGGGTCCACGTGCCAGTGCATACCATCACCCGCTTCTTCGACAGCGATCCCCCCCGTCTCGATCACCGAGCCGTCTTCTTCCTTGGCGAGCGTGCGGTAGGTCGCAAGCGCCTCCCCGCCCGCGAACGCGACCGAGGTGAAGTTGGCCTGCTGCAGTTCGGCGGGCAGCGGCACCTGTTCCCAGGACTTGCCGTACTTCAGCAGCGCGCCCTGCTTGCCGACCGCGTAGCCGAGCTGCGGTTCGCCCGGATCGAACGCGATCGCGGTGAGGTTGCCGATGAAGTTGAACGGCTTCGCCGGGTCGGGCTCCCACAGCCCGGTTTCCGCACGCCACAGCCACATCGCGCCGTTGTCCCCGACGGCGTAGATGCGCCCGGCTTCGGGCCACGCCACGCCACGCAGCGTGGGGGTCTGCGCGATGCCCGCCGAGTTGTACAGCGATTCGGGGCTCCAGCCCTGGCCCGGCACGTAGCGCCCGATTTGGCCCTGCAGTCCCACCGCGACCGCTTCGGCGCCGGGGTCACCCGGCGTGCTGCCAGGCGCCTGCGCGAGCGCGAGCAGCGGGTGGCGGAAGGGGACGCTTTCCTCCTGCAGTTGGTCGCCTTCCGGGTTCGGCTGGTCGCCGTTGGAGGGTGGGAACAGCTCGATCGCCTGCGACTGGCCCTCGCCGTCGGCGCCATCGTCTTCCTTGTACACGCCGTCGGCGATCCAACCTTCGACGGGAGCCTCAGCGGAGGAGCGGAACAGCGCCGCGCCACCCGGATCACGGCCGGTTTCGCCGCCCGCCCCGACTTCATAGCCAAAGCTTCCGTTCGAGAGCTCGAGCATCGCGCGATTCGGAAGACCGGTGATCACACGCGTCCCGGGATCGCTCGGCGAGGAGCCCGGCCATGCGAAGCTGCGGTAACCAGCGGGGAACGCCGCGGCGAGCGAGTTTTCGCAGACCTTTTCGGTGGTGGGAAAGCACCAGGTCCCCTCCACGGTGGAGGACGAAGCCGCGCCCCCTTCGCCGGCTGGGTCGAGCACCAGCTCGCTGGCGTCGAAGAAGGCCGCTTCGCCGTTGACGCTCGCCTGGAAGTCCACCCACACCCCCTGCGCGGTGGCGGTCAGCATCTGCGCGCCCTGCGCGAGCGGCGCGACGTTCACCGAGCTTACGCCGGTCGGCGGAGAAGCTTCACCGAGCATCCAGTCAGAGACGGGTTGTGGCTGCCACGTCCACCCGGGGGCTTCGCCGCTGTGCACGCGCCGGAACAACGCGAGCCGGCCCTGCCCGCCGCTGCCGCTGTAGGAGGCGAGCAGCCAGCAGTCCTGCGGCGAGCTGCCCTGCGGATCGGCCTGCGCGCCACCGCAAGCGAGGGCCTGCGGCGTGAAGCCACTCTGCTCACCAGCCGATAGCGCGATCGACTCGCGCGTCCATTCGTGTCCGTCGTAGTGCAGGATCCCAAAGCGCGCTTCGTGCGCGCCGGTGGCGGCTCCGTCCCCAAATGGGGCGATCAGGATGCCAGTGCAAGCGTCTTCTTCTTCGATCGCGGCGTACGGCACTGTAACCGAGCCCGACCCCGTGGGGGGCAGCAGCGACTCGCCCGGCTCGAGCGTGCCTGCTTCATTTGCCCCTGTGGTAGCACTGGCCTCACAGGGCGAGGAGGAGGAGGAGGACGAGGAGGAAGAAGAAGTAGGGGATGAGGAGGAGCCCGAACCACTCGATTCGGAGATTTCAGTCGGCTGTGGCACAAGCGCCGGCTTCACCGACGGCCCGCCCGGATCGCGGGCGACGATGTGCTGCCCGACAAGCAGCACCACGCCACCCGCGGCGGTCGCTTGCCCGGCGAGCGCATGGTAGGCGGCGGGTCCTTCACCTTCATGGGTGGCGAGCGGCTTGCCTTCCGATCCCGGTGGGAGTGGCACCACCCCCCAATCGGGTGATGAGCCATCGCGCTCGAGCAGTGCGTACTGCCCGCTGTAGCTCTTCCCTTCGACAGTAGTAGGCACCTGGCCGAGCAGACCATAGGCCCATGTCTCGCCGGCCTGGAGCGAGGAGCCAAACGCGACCAGGCCAGTGGCAGGCAGGCCGAGCTCGGGCGTGTACGAGTACCCGGCGGTCGGCAGCGAGCCGCCTGGAGTTGCACGCGCGGGCGTCAGCTGCCCGCCGATCCCCCGCCAGAGCACGAGCGCCAAGAGCCCCGCAAGCAGCACGACCGCGCCCGCGTATAGCACGCGCCGCACGCGCCTTTTCAGCCCGCGCCTCTGCAGTCCATGCGTCTGCGGTCTGAGCCTCACGATGCCTTCCTCCGGTGGGTCTGGCGCCCCGCGCGCTGCTTTCCGGCGGATGCCTTCGCCGGCGAAGACTTCTTGTGTGACACTCCGGCGCGGCCCGTACGGCGAAAGGTGACGGGGATTTCCACCACCACCGTCTTGTGACCAGCGGCTGAGAAGCTGACACGCAGCACCGCATAAAGCCCGCGCCGCCCTGCCACCAGCGCGCTGTAGGCGGAGCGTGCGCTCACGACGACGCGCAGTTCAGCCGCGGCAGCGGTCCGCTTGGCGGCCTTGCCGACGGTGCGAGTGAGCATGCCCACGCCCGCCCCGACAGCGGACTTGCGCACCTTGGAGGACGAGCGCGAGCGCCGTGCACTCTGCGTGCGGCCATCGATCCCGGATGCCGGCAGCTGCGCGCGCGCGGCGACGGTCAGCGTGCCGGCGCCAGGCGCGTGCGCGTAAACCACCACGCTGCCGTCGGATTGCGCATACGCGGTGGCGTCCAAGCGCCATTCGTCCCGCGGGAGCGCTTCTTCAGGGGTCGGCCCGACCTGTTCGAAGGCCGGTGGAATCGTGTTCGAGAGTTCTTCGGACGTGTACACCTCCCATCCTTTCACGGCGTCGCCGTAGAAGAGGTTGGTGGCCTGCGATGCGAACGTCAGCTCGCGTTCGTCGGCGGAGAAGGACAGCAGTCCGGCGGCGGCGGTCGGCTGAGCGCCGTCGTAGGTGACACTCACGCGCTGCAGGGTTCCCAGTGTGAGATCGGCCTCGTACGTTTCGCCGTCAGCCGTATAGGAGACGGGCGGGCTCACGAGCGCGAGCGATGGCAGTGTGAACTGGGTGCGTTGGGCGTCGAACGCGACGCGGTCGCCACTGGGGGAGATCGCGATGTTGTCGATGTACCCGACCGCATCAGCGGTCGTGTCGTAGTCAGGCGTTTCGGTGAGCGACGTCACCTGCACGGGGGCGCTGGGGTCGTCGTTGACGTGGACCGAGTAGGCGTCGGTGGTCGGGATTTTGCCTTCGGTGATGAGTTCGGCGCTGCGGACCGCCGCCGGGCGGGGGGCGTTGGCGATCAGCGCGACGACTTCTCCATCTTCGCTGAGCGCCGGCGGGATGAACAGCGGCATCGCGAGCGTTCCCACAAGCGAGCCTGCCGTCACGATTTCGTTGGGCTGTTTGGGGGAATAGAACAGGTCGAGCCCGGCCCCCGCCATCAGACGTCGAGTGAACGCGCCCGACCCGTCCGCGATCCGTCGCCACAACGGCTCGACCTCGCTCGCCGCCGGCTGGTCTTCGGCTTCGTGGTAGGTCTCTTTTTCGATTTCTTCAGCCGCCAAGCCGGGCACCTGCGCGGAAACGTCCGTGCCGAGCCACGCGACCGTGCTGCCGTCTGCGCTGATGGCCGCCGTGGAGTCGGTTATCTCATCCTGCCCGATCTGAGTTTCCACGGAAGTCGAGACGCTCAGATGGCGCTCGGCCTGTTCTGAGGGATAAGCCCCGCCGCCGGGGGTGGGCGCGCCTTCGGGGGTCACGCTCACAAGAGTCGTGGTGTCGGTCGCGAGATCGCGCACAGCGACCTGACTCGGCGGCGTCGTCGTAGGGCCACCGACGCCGTCGGCGAGGTTGGACAGGCTCAGCACGGTGAAGGCGACGATCTGCCCGTCGGCGCTCAACGCCACCGCTGGCGCCGCCTGAGCTCCGGCGATCGCAAACCCCTGCCCCGACGCCGGAGCCTTGCAGCTGCCCGTGAACGTGATCCCCTCGCCGCTGCCGTTCAGCGCCGAGGCGAGCGTGTAGGCGCCGGGGGCATTCGCGGGCAGATCCATGTTGCGCACGTAGACCTCCGGACAGCCCGCGTCGGCGGCGGGCTCGCCTTCCGGCGGGCCGCCGCCCGGAGACGGGTGTTCGGGCTCGAGGTCGGCGGTCGTCGTGAACGCCACGTACTGCCCGTTGGCGCTCACCGACGGAGCGGACGCGTCGGGGGCGCCGATCGTCGGATCGGCCGGTTCAGCGACGGCGACCGATTCGACCGCGCCGCTCTCGAGGTCGCGACGATAGACGCCGCCGATCCCGGCGAGCGAGCCCTGAAAGACGACATAGCCGCCTTCGCGCGCGAGCGCCGGCGCGTCGGCTTCGGAGAACTGCAGATGGGGAATGCCTGGCAGTTCGGGGATGCCCGACAGCAGCGTGGCGGGGCCGAAGGCTGCGTGTGCGAGCGAGCTCGTCGAGAGCGTGACGAGCGCCGGCGCGAGGATCACGCCCCCGAGCAGTCGCAGGATTCGAAGCCGTCGGCTCACCGGACAGACACTCGCAGCTGGACGGTGGCCTGGTTGCCCTTGCGGGAGCGCACCAGCGCGGTGATCGTGTACTGGCCGGCGCGCACATAGCGGTGCGTGGCAAGCGCTCGCCCGCTTGCGTGACCACCATCCCCGAAGGAGATCCGCGTCGCTCCCGCGTCGACTCCGGGGCCGGTGTCGCGCACTGTGACACGCACTCCGCGGCCACCGTCGATCAGCACGGCCCGCACGATCGGCGGCTCGGCGTCGATCTTCAGCTCAGTCTTCGCGCTCATCGTGCGCTGGCCCGCGGAGTCGGTCGCGAGCACCTGCACCTGGTGAGCTCCATTGCCGAGCGTGGCCGAACGCAGCGTTGCCTCGATCCCGGTCAGGCCCCCCTCGACCGCGTGTCCATCCACGTAGATCGTGTAGGTGACGGGTAGCACCGCGTCGGTGACGGGTTCCCAGGTCACGGTCGCCGCCGGCGCGCGCACCCAGCCGTTGGGCGCGCTCACGATCAGCGTCGACGGCGGCGCCTGCACGAAGTCGCCGACGATCTCCGAGTCTCCGGGCGGCCCCTGCATCCAGCCGATCAGCGCGTCGCCTTCGCCCGAGCCGGCGAACGAGAGGCCGGTGATGGTGCCCTGAGCGGTGCCCGCGAGCTGCGCGGTCTGATATGCGCCCTTGGCGTAGTCCTCGCGCACCTCGACGACAGGCGCGGCGCCGACGCCGGCGGGCCAGGCGGCGGTCCCTCCGCCCGACGGGTTGATCGTGGTGTGGACGGCGCCCGTGGTCGATCCGACGCCGACGGGCGTCCCGAACCCGCTCCGGCTGCCGGTGAGCTCACGCACGCTGCCTTCCTGATCCCAGAGCAGCCGGAAGTTGCCGCTCTGATCGACGGCGTCGGATGGCGCGCCGAGTCCCGCGGCGGCCGCGCCGGGGATCGAGCGGGAACCTTCCAGCTGCCCTCCGTGCGGATCGAACGTGCTTGGCAGTGCGTTGAGGTACATCTGCGTGGTGGTTACCGCTGAGCCGGGCCCACCGTCGATGCGGTAGGCGATCTTAGCTTCGCCGTAGCGCCCGACCGCGACCTGCGGCGCTTCGGCGTCGGAGCTCACCAGCCCACCGCCGATCTTTTCGGGGCTGGCCAGCAGCACGTTGCCCTGTACGGTCCCGAACAGGCGGCGCACCCAGATGCGCGCGGCGCCGTCCACTTCCGGTTCCTGCCATGCGATCACCGCGTTGCCTTCCACCCCGATGCCGATCGAAGGAGCGTTGGCGGCGGTGGGCTTGCGCATCGGGATCTGCGGCGCGCGGTTGATCTCCCCGAGCGAGCTCCACAGCAAGTATTCGAAGCGGGCCACGCGCACTTCCACCAGCTCGCCTTCGCCAGCGGGGCATTCAGACTCGCGGGGGTTGCCGGCGTCTTCTCCGTTGCAGTCGTCGGCGATCGCGCGGTAGGCGACATACGCGGTCCCGTCGGGCGCCATCGCGAGCTTCGGTTCCACGCCGCTGACATCGCCCGTGTACGGCTCCCCGACGTTCGGGTCCACGATGATCGCCTGTCCGAACGTGTTCGCGCCCGGCTGCATCGAGGCGCTCGCGAGCTCGTACAGCGTGATGCCGCTGGAGCTGACATTGCGCGCCTGCACCCACACGACCAGCAGGCGCCCGCCTTCTCCGGCGACAATCGCTGGCTGGCTCGCGCCGAAGGCGTCTTCATGGTCAACCTCCACCGAGGCGCCCCAATGACCGTTTGCGAACGGGATCACGAACAGGTGGGTCATGCCTTCGACATGCGCGCTGTAGAGCAGGCCCCCGCTGCCGTCGGGTGCCATCGCCACGCCGTCGACGCCGAGAATGTCGTTCGCCGGGCCCTGCAGTACCGCCGAGGGGTGGATCACCGCGGCGGCAGCGGACGGCAACGCCAGCGAGACGAGCGCCGCCAAGCAGAACGCCACTCGCGCTGCCCACCGCCGCCGTTGAGGATGAGAGCGTCGATCCATTGCGTCGATCAGGTGAGGACAGTGTCGCCCGAGCCGGAGCTCGGACTTTCGCTTTCCGCGCCGGTCGAGCCGGACGCGCCTATCGGCTTGGCTTCGAACTGCAGCTTGGTCGGCCAGCTCTGGGGATCGAGCGCAAGCGACAGGGCGTGACGCCCGCCGCGCAGCTCCTTGCGCGGTGTCTTGGCGACGATCTTTCCGTGGCGACGAGCGATCAGCTGCACGTGCGCGCTTGCGGTGAGCATGAAGGAGATGACGAGCGTGCGGTGGTGCAGCAGCTTGCTCTTGACGTCCTTGACCAGGCGCTTGCCCTTCTTGGTCTTGACCGTCTGCGTGGTTGGTTCGGTGGGCGGCGCCAGCGGCGGCACCTGCTGCTGGTTGGCCAGCGAATCGTCGACCGGCGGCACGTAGGGATAGATGATCGGCAGGCCCGCGTCGTGGGGGCGGTTTTCGATGACCCCGTCGGCGCCGTCGAAGAAGGGGTCGCTGTCGGGTTCTTCCTGGGCGCCGTCGGAGAGGTGGAACAGCCAGCCCGATTCGGAGGCCTTTTCGGAGACCGTTGCGAGCCAGCAGTCGTGCGCCGCCGGGCACACGATCGGTCCGGCTTCGCCGCGATAGCCGACCGCGTCGCCCGCTTCGGGCAGGACGTCGGTGCGCGCGAGCTTTCCGTCGGCTTCCAGTTGGGTCACGACCGCGCCGGTTTCTTTGGTCTGGAGCGAGAGCCACGCGTCTTCGCTGCCCGGTTCGGGAGCGATCGCATCAGCGGTCCCCCAGGTGACGCCGCTGAACAGCGCCGAGCCACCGAGTTTTGCTTCCCGCAGAGGGGATTCCGCACCGACCGCCAGCGGCGATTCGCCGCCGGCGGTGGGAATCACCTGCGACCAGCTGCCGGCATCGTCGCGCAGCACCGTAATGGGGACACTCAGTTCGCTTGGTGCTTCGGAGGACGGGTTGGCGGCGGCCCACAGCTGGGTGGCGCCTTCGCCATCGGGCGCGTTGGTGGCCAGGTCGAACGCCTGCAGCGCTTCGGGAAGCACACCCTCGCCGTACACCGGCAGGTCGTGTTCGGCACCTTCGTCGTAGAGGAAGTATTCGCCAAACGTCGGTTCGACGCCGGTCGGCGCGATCGAATGGATCGTCGCCGGGTGCCGGCGTTCCTCTTCAGGTAGCCACTCGTCGCCCGCTTCGAGCCCAACGCTCTCAAGCAGCGAGCCTTCGAAGTCGACCATCCCAAACACCGAGTGGTCCTCGGGCTCGTAGACCGCGCTGACGGTGCTGCCGTCCCAGTGCAGGTGGAAGGCGCCGACGTGCGGGGCGCGGCCCTTGAGACCCCCGAACCAGCAGTCGGATGGGCTGTAGCACGCGCCCGCGGTCATCTGCACCCACGATTCGGGTTCGTCGAGCGGCATCGCATATGAGCCCACCACCTGTCCGTCGAAGAAATGGCACAGAGACACCGCCGGCGCTTCGGCTTGTTTGGAGCCGGTCACGATCACCTGCCCGGAGCGCTGGTCGGCGATCGTCCAGAACTCGTCGGGACCGGCCCACACGATCCGCCCTTCGGCCCCGCCGCAGACGGTCGCGAGCTGGTGCCAGCTTTCGCCGTCGTATGCGTAGAGCCCCGGCTTTACGGGCCCACTTTCCCCCGCGGTCCCGCCGGTGATCATCAGCCCGCGGTTGGGCGCCCAGAAGCTGATCTCCCCGACCTCGCCGACCGGAACGCCGTAGGGCGCCTGCGCGGTTCCTGGCGGAGCGGGAGGCGCTTGCGGGGCAACGAAGCTCCAGCTCGGTTCGGCCGCGTACACGGAGCCCGCGCACGAGAGCAGCCACGCAGCGAGCACCACGAGCGCGGCGAACGAGTGCACCAACCACACCGACCGCGGAGCCCGACGCACTGAGACTAGTCCGCTCACTTTCGTTTGCGGTCCTGCTTCACCGGCGTCCCGTAGCGCTTACGGGCCTGCCGTTCGCAGGCGTTGCGCGTCTTACGCGCCCTGAGCTTTTTGCACGCCTTCAACGCAGCCGCGAGCTTCTGCGCCTTTGTGAGAGGCTTTTTCACGACGCTCGGCTTTTTCACCACGCTCGGGACGGGCGGCGCCGGAGCCTTAGTCGTGGACCCACTCACGATCGGCGCCGGCGGACCCGCCAATTTTTCTTCGACACTCGCCTCCCCCACCGGGACGTCTGTCACCGACTGGGCCAGTTCGTGTCCCGGCTCGACGATCACCTTCTGCTCGACCGAAGCAGCTTTGTCCGAGCCTTCGTTGTCGCGCACTGTGAGCACAACTTCGTATTCGCCGGGCTTGGCAAATGTGTGCGACTCGGTGCGTTGGTTAGTGTTCGTCGGTTTGCTGCCGTCGCCGAATTCCCAGTGGTAGTCTTCGATCGTAGGGCCGCCGGGCGCTGACGTGGAAGCGGCCGCGTTGAAGATCGACGGCGTTCCGGCCGTGACATGCGCGGGCGCGGTAAAGCTCGCGGTCGGCGCACCGGCACCGGCGACGATCACCTTGATGGGAAACACGCTCGTCCCATAGTCGCCGTAGACTCGCACGCGCGCTTCGTAGGTGCCGGGCTTGGTGTATTCGTGTTCGGCTTCAGGTTTGGGCCAGAGATAATTTTTGTCCCCGTTGGGCTTCATCTTCTGGATTTCGGTGTAACCTTCTGCTTCTGGGACAGTCGATGGCTTTGTGGGCAGCGCCGCGTCGCCGAAGTCCCATTCGAAGGCAAATGGCGTCCATTCCAGGGGCTCGGGCTTCCATGTGAAAACCCACGAGGGGCTCCAAGTAAGCGGTTGGTCGAGCGAGATCGCATCGAACCTCGTCTTCACGCCCGCGTCGACGGTCACTTCCGGCATCGACTGACCGCTCTCGGCGTGCACTTCGGCGCCGTTGACCTCGATGTCGTGGGTCACGCTCGGGCATGAGTATTTGCCGCCGGGCGCGAACTCGATCACTTCGTCGTCAGTAGTCAAATTTTCTTTGTGGGGTCCGATCGCATACTTATTTGGCTGCGTGAGCACAAACACCGCGCCATCGGCTCCAGCGGCGAGGCTGGCCGTGGCAAAGTCGACGCTGCACGTTCCGAGCTGGGATTCACCCTGCCTCTTGGGTTCGCCACCACCAAGTGTGTCCACAATCCGACCACTCTCTTCGAACAGGCGTATGCCGACATGCGCCCACGCGTTATCGAAACCTGTTCCCACCCTCCCCGTCATCCAAGACTCCGACGGCGCGGTCCCGCCCACCCATGCCGCCCACGGTTCGACCTCGCCCTGAGAGTCGAGCTCGGGCCCCCCGAGCTGCGCGTAGAAGGCCGCATACAGGTGGGTGCCTCCCGTGAGCTGGACGACGGGGCTGCCCGCAGTATTTGTTTCCGTTGCGGCTCTCTCGGTCGCGCCCTCCTTCTCGGGCGTGTCTTCCAAGTCCAGGCTCGCCGCTTCGTCTAGATTCCTTCCTTCCGATTTATCTCCGGCGAGCAACGATTCACTTTTGAAATCACCGCTAACGTTCGCGATGCGCGCGATCGATCCCGCTTCTTCGTAGAGACCGACGCCGAACGCTCCCGATCCGTCGGTCGCCGCGAACAGGCCGTCGCTCTGCTGGCCCTCTGGAGCAACCGTGCCGGCCCGCCAGCTGTCGATGACCTTCCCCGTCGCGGGGTCCACTCGCTCCAGAACCGTGGGGCCCGCGGAGGTTCCTTCGATCACGCCTCCCTTTTCCACGATCACCAGCCCTTCCTGAGCCTCAATCACCACATCCCCCGCCTGACCTCCCGATTCGGCGTCGACCGCGATGCCGTCGGGCGAGTAGAGGTCCTTCGCCGCTTCGGTCGAGCTCGGCAGCAGCGCCGATTCGCCGGCCACCAGCGAGGCGCTTTTCGTGATCGGGTCTTGGGGGAAGCCAGCGGCTCCTTCCAGTTCGCCTTTGGAGTTCGGAGTGGTGTTCCACCCCACCAGCTCACCGACGACCGGGACGGGTTCTTTTGCGTTATCGCTTTCGCCTTCTCCTTCGGTTTCTTTGATCATCGACTGCACGATGGTGTAAATCCGTTTATTCGCGGGGTCGACCGCGAGCCCGATGAGCGGATGCCCGTCGGTGAATTTTTCGGTGTCGGTGTACTCCACGGTGAAGCTGGTCGAGCCGAGCACCGCACCCACGCTCGAGAGCTTCTGCAGACGGTAGAAGAGAAACGCTTCACCCGGTTTTTCTACTTTGCTTTTTTTCTTGAGTTCGTTCTTCGTGAGATCGAGTACGTAGACAGCGTTTTCTTCGCCCGTCGCGGGATTCTTGGGTTCCACCGCAAACCCCACCGGCGTCTTGAACTTCCCTGGCGTATTGCCCGTCGCGTCGTAGCCCCCGAAGCGCGTCACTTCGCCATAGGGAGCTTCGGACGCACTCGCCGACGGCGCGCCAATGCAGAAGATCCCTAGTGCCGCCAACAGAGTAGCCGCGGTTGCAAGCGCTCTCACCGTCGCAGATATCTTTCCGGCGCCATTGGAGGGATGCACCACACGCCACTTCCTACCCGTTGGATCCACTCTGATTCCTCGCTCTGCCAACAATCTAAAGCTCACCGACGGCGACAGAATGCCGCGCGCGGCCAAGCCCAGCCCGATCCGCTCGCGTCAGCAGGAACGCAACCGCGGCCGACCCGAACCCAACCCCGCCGGTCCGCACCAAGCATCTTGGCGCAGCGCCTCGCAGTGGGTGTGACGAACTTGTGAAGGCCAAGTTGTGACGATCCCGTGAACATGCGGACGCTGGTCGCCGCTTAGGCGGGTGGTCGACGTAGTCGCGACCGGGCCCCAAAGCAAACGGGCGGGGGCCGAAGCCCCCGCCCGCCGACGTTCTTCTACTACTCAGGTCTTACAAGCAAACCTCTAGAATTTGATGTTTTTAGAGGTTATGCCTTTTTCGTCCTCCAGCTTTATTTTCGCTGGGAGCGGGGCGAAATGACCGGACTTCAGCCCGGCCAGAACCTGACCGCCTTCGGTGCTCACGACCCACTTCAGGTAGTTGTAGACCGTGTTCGTCTCCTTCTCGGTGTAGGAGACCGCTACTTTTGCCGCGTTTTCGCCTTTGACATAGCTGTAGTGCTCCCAGGCCACGTCAAACGTCAGCGTGCAGATCGGGTATACGCCCGCGCTGCCTGTGGTCGAGTTGCCCTGCCTGGCGATCGACCAATCGATGTTCGGACCGACTTCGGTTGGTTCCGGATAGGCGGCCTTCGTGCAGTTCGCTTCGCCGGTGCTGGGAACTTCCGGATTCACGTATTCACCGGTCGATTCGATCCCACCGTTGTTGACGGTGAGCACGATCGAGTAGTATTTTTCTTTACTGCTGTTGGTGTGTTCCACCGGCGTCACGCCCACAAAGCCTGCTTTGCGCGCGTCGGCTATATCGGCATAGCCGATCGTGCCGGGGGTGTTGTAGACTTTTGCGGCGAGTTCGCCACCGGTTTTGTTGCCTGTCTCGTGCTTGTTGGACAGTTCAGGCCATTCCGTCGTGGACTCGGCCTTTTCCGCCGTTTCGGTGAACGGACCATACACTGACGGTTCAAGGTCGTCCAGGTATCGCTTGAAGCCCGCGGTCGTTCCCGACGCGCTTTCGCGAGCCTGCACCATCGGAACGGCTCCACAGCCGGTCGTTTCGATGCCGACGTTGTCGATCAGTTCGCTGAAGGGGATCGCATCCGTGTTGTACTCTTCCTCCAGCGGTTTATTTTCAATCCGGCCTTTTTCCGTTTTTTTGGTCACTTTGCAGCCGACCGGCAGGCTCACGATCACCGCGATCGCCGACTGCGCGACCGGAACCGCCGTCACGCTGTTGTTTTCGGTGGCGCTTTTACCGGCTTCATCCATGCGGCCGATCTGTCCCGTCGTGGCCGAACCTTCAGGCCCTACGTCGGTGCCAACGAATCCGTCGAGTTCTTCTTTGCCGTTGCCGGCTTCGCCGAGTTTCAGAACCCCTTCTTTGGAGCCCCACTCTCCGAGCCCTTTACCGCTGCTCGTCGCCGTGTAGGTGATGGCGACGGAGTTTTCACAGCGCTGTTCTTTGATCGCCTTTTCAAAACCTGATCCCGTCCACGTCGGGGTCCACAGTTCCGTCTGTGCCAGGTTCTGCAGCGAGGACCCGGATGCGGTTATCGCCGCACACTTGACCTCCGTTACTTGGGCCTCCGCAGAGACACAGCCGAACAGCGCCACCCCGGCGCATGCAGCGGCTACGGCGCCGAGGCGCCCGATCTGTCTTTTCATCAAGAACTCCCTTGATGTGGGTGCTCCACCAGGAGCACCGGTTTCTTCCCGCCCGTTGAAGACGGGAGCTAATGGATTGCACGTCGATATTTGCGTGCAACAGATGCCGCGTTGTGACCAGTCTGTGACCGTTTAGGAGGGATCCGTTCACACCTACATTGGTAGCCCAGACCAAGGTATGAAATTAGTACTGGATTGCCCACAGATGCCCTGGTCGCAGATTTTCCACGGACATAATCGAGTTAAGAGGAGATCAAATCAATACGGAGCTGTAGCTGTAGCGACCTCCCCCTTGGCCGGGCTACCACCCTCCCGGCCAGCTCAGCACCGGCTCGGTTGGAGCTTGCCCTGGCCGGCATCGACCCAACTCGATGCCGATTCACGGTACCAGCATGCCTGGAGTGCCCGGCTTGCAAGGCCACCACGCTAGGTAGACTCGACGACCATTCGAAGCGAGCTCCCCTCAAACGAGCCTCGTTCACATTCTCAAGACTCTTTGTTCTCGAAATATTCACATCACGGTCAGCGTTGGCGTAGATTGTTTCGCCAACGATGAGCAACCCCCGTCTCAGTGCGTCTCGACATCAGCGCTCGCGCGGACAGATGGCCTTGCAGCGCGCGACCGACATCGGCCAGTCGCTTCTGCGGTCCTTTACCAAAGACCCTCTGTCGACCTTCTTGCTGATCGCTTCGATCGCCCTCGCAGTCACCTTCTTCGTTCTGCTCGGGTCGTTGAGCCCAGAAGGCAAAGGCCAGCAGGTCGCGCTGACCACCATCACCACCCAATCCCAGGCCCAGCACATTCGTTCGGCTGTGCTGCTGGATCACGACCACCAGGTGATCGCCCAGACGGACGAGGGGATCCAGCTCTATGCCGACTACCCCTCCTCGGATGCGGCGACGCTTGAAATCCTAAATGTGTTGCGCAAGGGTGGTGCGCAGGTGTCGGTGGATCCGCAGTCCAGTAAGCCGGCGCGCCAGATCGTCGTGCAGTTCTTGGTCCCGATCTTGTTGCTGGTGTGCTTGTTTGCGTTCTTTACGCGCCAGGTGAAGGACGGTTCGGGCGGGATCGCCTCGTTCTCGAATTTCAAGGGCAGTGGCCGGCGTAAGGGTAAGAAGGGTTCTGCGCCGGTCACGTTCGATTCTGTTGCCGGCGCCGGGGAGGCGCTGGCCGAGTTGCAGGAGATACGCGATTTCCTTGACGATCCCTCGAAGTATTTGGACGCTGGTGCCGCAGCTCCCAAGGGCGTGTTGTTGGTCGGTCCTCCCGGCACGGGTAAGACTTTGTTGGCTCGTGCTACCGCGGGTGAGGCCAACGCCGTGTTCTTCTCCGCGTCCGGCGCGGAGTTCGTGGAGTCGCTGGTTGGTGTAGGTGCCGCACGTATCCGTGATCTGTTCGCCAGAGCACGACGTATGGCTCCCGCGATCGTGTTCATCGACGAGCTCGACGCCGCGGGACGCAAGCGCGGCGCGGGAGTTGGACAGGGCAACGATGAGCGTGAGCAAACACTCAACCAGCTGCTCGTCGAGATGGACGGCTTCGGCGGCGACGCCGGAGTGGTCGTGATGGGCGCCACCAACCGCCCCGACATTCTCGACCCCGCGCTACTGCGCCCCGGACGCTTCGACCGTCAAGTAGTGGTCGATAACCCCGACGTGCACGGCCGTTTCGAGATCCTCACCCTGCACGGACGCGGACGACAGTTCGTCCCCGAGGTCGACCTGTACGAGATCGCCAAGCTCTGTCCAGGCTTCTCAGGAGCGGAGCTCGCGAACGTCGTCAACGAGGCAGCACTATTGACGGTGCGCGAAGGCCGGGTGGAGATAGACCAGCACACTCTCGAGGAGGCGATCGACCGCGTCGTCGCCGGACCAGCCAAGCGCCACGTGCTCACAGAGCAAGAGCGCTGGACCATCGCGATACACGAGGCAGGACACGCTGTAGCGACACGCGCGATAGGACAAGTCGTAAGCGCACAAAAGCTCTCCATAGTCGCCCGTGGACGCCAGCTGGGCACCGCCGCACACATGCTGACCGACCGCGACGCGGTGATGCACGGGCGCTCAGACCTCGAACGCCACCTCGTAGCGATCCTCGCAGGCACCGCATGCGAGATCATCGAGTTCGGCGAGGAGTCCACCGGCGCAAGCGACGACCTACACGCAGCCACCAAGCTCGCGCGCAGGATGGTCACCAGCTACGGCATGAGCCACCGCCTCGGCCATGTGACAGTCGGCGAGGCCGGCGGCGAGGTGTTCCTCGGCGCATCCCTACAAGACCTCGGCTCGATCGGCCCCGACACGCTCAACATCATCGACAGCGAGGTCGAGCGCATCGTCGAGGAGGCCGAGGTCCGCGCCGAGCACACACTGCGAACCAACTGGGACGCTGTGCACGAGACAGCCCACGCGCTCGTCGAGCACGAGACACTCTCAGGAGTAGCCCTGGACGCCGTGCTCTCAACCGTACAACCCATCGACCTTGCATCGATACCACTCCCCGCCAGCGACACCGACGCACGCCGACACGGGATGGACTGAGGCGCGGCGGAAATAACGGCCCGGCTCCGGAGTTAGTTGGTTAGTCGGCTACGCACGCGAATCGGGAGGCATCATGACAACTGTCGGTATTATCGGACTTGGCTATGTGGGCCTGCCCCTGGCTGTGAGCTTCGCCCAGGAGGGATGTGAGGTCGTCGCCGTCGATGTGGACACGCGCAAGATCGAGGCGATCCAAGCCGGAGAGTCCTACATCGAGGACGTGAGCTCGGAGTCGCTGCGCGCCGCATCCGAGCGCATACACGCCAGCACCCGCTACGCGCGCCTGGCTAAGGCCGACGCGGTGCTTGTGTGCGTGCCGACACCGCTCACCCCGAATCGCGAGCCCGACCTGGGACCGCTGATCGATTCCACCCGCGCGCTGGCAGAGGTGCTGCAGGCTGGCCAGCTCGTGGTGCTCGAGTCGACCACCTATCCCGGCACCACCAGAGAGCGGGTGGCGCCGATCCTCGAGGAGTCAGGTCTGGCAGCCGGTCGCGAGTTCCACCTGGCATTCAGCCCCGAGCGGGTCGATCCCGGCAGAACCGACTACACGCTGGCGAACACCCCAAAGGTGATCGGCGGGCTGACCGAGGCATGCGCCGAGCGCGCGGAGGAGATCTACGGTCTGGTGTGCAACAAGCTGGTACGCGTGTCGAGCCCCGAGGCGGCCGAGCTCACCAAGCTGCTGGAGAACATTTTCCGCTCGGTGAACATCGCGCTCATGAACGAGATGGCGATGCTGACAGACCGTATGGACATCGACATCTGGGAGGTCGTGGACGCGGCGTCCACCAAGCCCTACGGCTTCATGCGCTTCGAGCCCGGACCGGGCATGGGCGGACACTGCCTACCCGTCGACCCCTTCTACCTCTCGTGGCGGGCGCGCGAGTTCGACATGACCACTGAGTTCATCGAGCTCGCCGGCAAGATAAACCAGCAGATGCCCTACCACTGCGTTGCCAAGGTCCAACGTGCGTTGAATGAGGCGGGACTGCCGGTCAAGGGCTCAAATGTGGCTGTGCTCGGTGTCAGCTACAAGCCCGGAGTCGGCGACATCCGCGAGTCTCCCGCACTGAAGATCATCGACCTGCTGTTGGCGGCCGGCGCCGACGTGAGCTATCACGACCCGCACGTGCCGTCCCTCACCGAGTTTGATCTGACGAGCGTCCCGCTCGATGACGTGCTCCAGGACGCCGATCTCACACTGATCGTGACGGCCCATCCCAGCGTCGACCATAAAATGGTTGCCGAACGTGCGAATGTCGTCGTCGACCTCCGCGGCACCACGCGAGACGTCGAGGCCTCCAACGTCGTGCGGCTGTAAGCACTCAGAGCCGGTTGCAACCAGCTCTGTAGCTATTGCACCAGCCTGATTGCAACACCAGTACACTAGCTCCGGTTTCGTGCAATATCTGCTCTAGCGCTGTGGTTACAGCGCGGTGCGCGGAATGCTCACCAAACGCCAAGCCGTTGCTGCTCGAGCGCTGGAAGCGGCGTGCAGCGGGCGTTGAGAATCTCTAGCACACGCTCGACCGCCATCTCGACCGTCTCTTCGCCCGAGCGCAGCACGAGGTCTGGATTGGAGGGCACCTGGTATGGCGCACCCACTCCGGTGAGGCCAGAGAGCGTGCCCGCGCGTGCCCGCGCATAGAGACCCTTGGGGTCGCGCATCTCGCACAACTCGAGGGGGGCGTCAATGAACACCTCGATGAAGGACAGATCGATGTCCTTGTGCAGTTCGGCTGCCTCGAGACGGTCTCGCGCAAAGGGACTCACGAGGCTGACGAGCGCGATCGTGCCTGACTCGGCGAGCAGGCGCGCCACATGCGCGGTACGGCGCACGTTCTCGCGCCGCGCGGTTTCGTCGAAGCCAAGGTCGCCATTGAGGCCATGCCGCAGATTGTCGCCGTCGAGCAGGAACGCCGGACGTCCCATCGCAACCAAGCGCTCCTCCACGGCGCCCGCGATAGTCGACTTGCCTGAGGCCGGCAGACCGGTGAACCAGATGGTGGCGCCTCTGTTTCCGAGCAACTCCCAGCGTTCGTCGCGCGTCAGCATCTGCCGCTGCCAGACGACATTGGGGCTCTGGCCTGTCGGCAGCGGCTCGCGTGCGGAACCGTCGCGCCGAGCTCCGGCGGGATCTGGCCGCGTGGATGGAGTCCCGCCGCCGTCCGGACTGCTGACACTACGGTCAGTGGCTGCCATGGTCCCTGCTCTGGATCGTGGAGTGTGGCATGAGAGTAGCTATGAGTCATCAACGGCTCTGTGAGCACCGGACTTGCACATACAGACGGCAACGATGCCTCTCTCCTCATACCCGCTGTCCTTGACATTTGAGCCTGGTCCCGTGCGCCGCCGGCGGGATGGGCCGGCGCGCTGCAAGTCGCGGAGGGCTCCCACCGTTGCTGATAAGACAGCATGGCCATCCAGCCAATCTTTATATTCTCGCTCTCGCGCAGCGGATCGACGCTGGTCCAGCGCATAATCGCGGCTCACGATGGAGTCGCGACCACCTCAGAGCCTTGGATACTCCTGCCCCACCTGTATGTCTTTCGCCAACAGGGTGTGATGGCGGAGTATGACCATTCTCTGATGGTCAACGCCGTGCAGGATTTCTGCAGGGAGCTCCCGGCCGGCGAGTCCGACTATCGCGAGGAGCTGCGCGCTTTTGTCCTCGGCCTGTACGAGAAGGCGGCCGGAGCCGACGCCACCCACTTCCTTGACAAGACTCCTCCCTATTGCTTGATAGCCGATGAGATCATCCGTCTTTTTCCCGACGCGAAGTTCGTTTTCCTGTGGCGCAACCCACTCAGCGTAGTGGCCTCCATCATCGAGTCGCTCAATGGCGGGCGCTGGTATCCGACCATGTTTCGAGGAGACCTGTTCGTCGGCCTTCCGCGCCTGATCACGGCCTACCGAGCCAACCGTTCTCGAGCTTACGCAGTCCGCTTTGAGGATCTCATCGATCCCAGCGGGAGCCATTGGGAGCCACTGATGGACTACCTTGGAATCCGGTTCGATCCCGAGACCCTCGACCGCTTCTCAGAGGTCAAGCTCAAGGGGCGGATGGGAGATCCCACCGGCGTCAAGAAATACGCTGCGTTGAGCTCTGACCCGTTGACCAAGTGGAAGGGTATTTTGGCAAACCCCCTGCGGCTTGCATGGTGCAAGAGATACCTACGGTTTCTAGGACGCGAGCGACTGGCAACCATGGGCTATGACATGGACCAGCTCATGGATCAACTGAGCTCCCAGCCCACGAGCACATCCTCGCTCGCCGGGGATCTTGCCGACTCGGTAGTCGATCTTCTCAAGGAGCCTCTGCGTCTGCGTCTGCGCAGACGCGAAATTGGCGAGGGCACAAACGTGTTGCGCGAGCTGCTCAAAGCATAGGCGCGGCTATCTGCCGCCAAAGAGCTCGCGGAGCGCCTCAGCCGAGCCGTCGCAATCAAAGGTCGCGCTCACGCGTGCACGACCGGCGGTGCCCATGTTCGAGCGCTCCCGCGAGTCGCTTTGCAGTATCTGCTTCAGCGCGTCAGCCAACTCCACAGCTGTGCCAGGTGGGACGAGGGCGCCCGATACACCGTCTTGCACCAACTCAGGGACACCAGCGACTCGACTGGCAACAACCGGCAGACTCATGGCCATCGCCTCCATGAGCACCACCGGCACCCCCTCGTCGAAACTGGGGAGACAAAATACGTCGGCTTCCTCATAGCGCTGTCGAATCACATCCTGGCCCAGGCTTCCCGTGAATTCGACGTGTGCAGCGATTCCGAGAGTCTTGGCCAGTTCTTCAAGTGTCGTCCTCTGCGAGCCGTCGCCCACCACAATAGCCCGTATATCCAGACCGTCCGACCGCAGCGAGGCCAATGCCTCGAGCAGTACCGCGTGACCCTTGACAGGCTCCAGTCGAGCAACCGTGAGAACCGTGTGAGCCGTGGTCCTATGTGGTTGCTCTCGAGCAAACACATCCACGTCGATGCCACACCGAATCACCTGCAGCTTGTCCCAGTGCTCTCTTGCCACCAGGCCCATCAGCTGACTACGGCCGTAGTGACTTACACAAACGACGAAGGCGGCCTCTCTAACCTTGCGCGCCAATCCCCGTCGATCGTCCATATAACCCTCCGGGCGATGCGCGGTGAAGCTCCAAGACCAACCACTGTCCGGACCGGCCATCCTGACCGCCAACATCGCCACGTCCGCGGCTGGGCGCTCGAAGTGGGCATGCAGTTTTTTCACTTCCAGCTCCCTGCACCAATCCCATAGCACGGCCGCTTGGACGAAATAACCCAGCCGTCGGGCCCGATCCTTCGATCCGACGCCTTCACCGAAAGCCGATAGAGCGGTCATGAGGTAGCGAGCGGGATCCGCCAGCAGGGCCCGCAAATGACTGCGTGCCAGCAAGCCGATCGACGCCGGGCGCACCGTCCTGGTACTGCTGTACTCGCTGCGATCCGCCGCCGTCAACAGATGGGTGACGTCGCTGCGTCGCAACCCTACTGTGTGGACTGTGACACCGAGCCGACGAAGGGCCAGCACCTCGCGTTGAATGAACGTATGCGAGACAGCCGGGTAAACACTGACTACGTAGAGGACCGACTGGCCTTCAGGCTCGGAGCTCACCGGCGCCCCCGAATGGCATCGGCTGCAGGCTTTGCGAATCCCCACACGAGCAGCATGAGGTTCCCGCTCGTGCGAGAGCCCTGCGCAAGGCGCCGGTCAAATGCGATCAGACGACGAGCGAGGGTGGGATTGTGGATCCAATGACTTACTCGTCCAGGCAGAAATCGCGATCCGCCTCGGCGCCATAGATGATATGCCAGGTCGGTGCGCACAAACCACGGCACGCCGCCAACCTTTGCGACTCGGCGCTCGAGATCCCGCTCACGAAAGCCGCCCTCCACGGTGACTCTGCGATCCTCGGGTGAAATCGCGTGCCGTTGGTGACTGACGGCCGCAAGCGGTCGCAGGACCGTTCGCTTGGCGAACTGCCAAAGCGGCACAAACGCGTCGTCGCGAAATATGGCTTGTCCACCCGGTCGTAGCACCCTGAATGCCTCACGCAGAAAACGGTCGAGATCGGGGAAGTGATGCACACAGTCGTATGCATAGACGATGTCGAAGCTCTCATCCGCAAACGGGAGCGCCAATGCGTCGATTGCGGCAAATAGAAGCTGATCCTCGAAACCGTCAAAATCGACGCTCCCTCGAAGGGCACGCAATCCCTCGGGGGAGAGATCGGACACGACAAGCAACTCAATCCCCTGGGTCAAAAAGTAAAGCTCCTTGCGTGAACTGCCATTCCCCAGCAGGAGTATTCGCTTTCCGTCAAGCCTCCCAAGTCGCTCCCACACAAGACGCAGCGCCGAAGCGCGTGGATCGCTCCAGATCGATCCCAGCGAACTGAGTGTGCGCGGAGTACCGGATGATTCGGCGTCGCGTGCATACTCAGCGTCGTAGTGAGCGCGCTCCGCGTCGCGGCTCGGATCGGTGACCAGGTCAATCACACCGTCGACGGTCTCAAACTTTCGCCCACAACCGGCGCAATGAAGAGGATCCCTCCATCGCATGTGCCCGCCGCAACCGGGACAGAGCAGCGTCGGCAGCAAGCGCGCCGTCTGACTGACCCGTTCGCGTGACAGATCCTCACCCCCGATCGGGAACATCTCCGAGTGGCTCATCTGGCGACTGCTATCGGATCTTGCGCTCGACGTGTACGACTCGTCACTTTGACCGCTTGCGGACGGACGTCGGATAACGAGTCACGTTGAGGACAAGAAGAGCTTTGCATCGCACGCCACACATCTTGGATAGTATATTCTATGCTTGTTTGCGTGCTCGATGTGAAGTATTGTGATCGATACTTGCAAGCGTCGGAGGCGTCCACAAAGGCTGCAAATGATCGAGAAGGCACTCGGATGAGCACGACGGATCAAGCAAAGGTTCAGCATCGTATTCCCGGAGTCGTGCCGCGCTCCTTGCGAATGCGACTATTCAGCTGGCACCCGGGCAGAGCAAGGCGCTGGCGTAGGTACCCGGGGATTCAGAAAGTGGGAAGGCAGAGCGCCGTCCTCACATTCGACGATGGACCGGCAAGCGATGCCACGCCGTCAGTGCTCAGCGCGCTGTCAGCATCCGGGATCAAGGCAACGTTTTTTGTACTGGGAAGCGAAGTCCAAAAGGAGCCCGGCCTAGCGCGTCAAATCGTCGAGGACGGGCACGAGATCGCCCTCCATGGCTTTCAACATAGACGCCAGGACCAACTGAGCGATGCGGATGCGCAGGCAGACATCGAGACTGGTTTTCGGATAGTGGAGGAAGTAACAGGACGTCAGCCCCGTTGGTATAGACCTCCTTTTGGGAGAATGTCCGAGGCCGGCATGCACACATGCCAGGAGATGGGCCTGCGAGTGGCGTACTGGTCCGGTTGGGGATTGGATTGGGAGGAGGTGAGCCACGAGGCTATCGCCGCCCAGGTGCGGTCGGGCCTATCCGGAGGCAGCGTAGTTCTCCTGCACGACACAGCTCGCCACGGGCGCAGGGAGAGCGCCGAGCCCACCGCACAAGCGATAAAGTCAATTGTGAATTTTGGCCTTCAGCAGGGTCTCCTATGGCGTACACTTACAGACGCGGACAATGTTCAGACCGACGCTAATTCCAGACCGTCAGCCTCTTCGCGCGATGCTGGTGTGCTCCCCCGGGGGACACCTGATGCAAATGCTGGCCCTGAGACCAGCCTGGGATGATCTGGCAAGGCTCTGGATAACCCTTCCCGCCGCGGATACCAAGGCTCTCCTGAGCACAGAGAACACGGTGTTTGCCCATGGTCCCACCAACCGGAGCATCCCAAATCTGTTGCGTAATCTGCTGCTCGCGCTGCGACTGGTTCGACAGTCCAAACCCGATGTCATCCTGTCCACTGGAGCGGGGCTGGCCGTACCCTTCTTCATTGTCGGGAAGCTGTTCGGAGCCCGGCTTGTATACGTAGAGAGCCTGACTCGGATCCATGGCCCATCCCTCAGCGGCAGACTCGTATATCCCTTCAGCAACCGCTTCTTCGTGCAGTGGCCGGAGGCCGCCACGCTGTCACGTGCCGAGTTCGCCGGCAGGGTTCTGTAGATGATCTTCGTCACCGTCGGAAGCCATCCCACATTTCGCTTTGACCGTCTCCTGCAAGCGCTGTCTCTGATCTCCAACGAGGAAGAGATCGCCGTACAACACGGTCCCGCACCCGCGCCGGCTGGTGTCGCTCAGGCTTGGCAATGGCTTACTTTTGACGAGGTTCTCGAGAATATGCAAAGAGCCCGCGTGGTCGTCAGTCATGCCGGCGCCGGCACGCTGCTCGCCGCGCACCAGCTTGGACATACTCCAGTTGTGGCGCCACGCCTGCGACGCTACGAGGAGACCGTCGACGATCATCAGGTGGATCTGGCCAGAGCATTCGAGCGTACCTCCCAGGTCTTGGTCGCCTGGGAGATGGAGCAGCTGCCCGACTTGGTCTCCATGGCGCCCGCTCGCGGCGAGCGTGTGGTGGCAGATAACCAGGGATTTATCGATGAGGTACGAGCGGCGTTGATGGGATAGAGACGCTGAAACCTATGCGGGATTATCGGAGAAGAACGCTTCCGCCTCTGCCCTGTCAGCTCGTGCCCACAATCCACCGTAATCCACCGTTTGATCCTGCCTAGATATCGAACGATAGATACCCGTCTCCGCATATACGGGGAGCACGCTGCCGGACACGGTGAGAACGTTGGGACCGCCCGCCGATACCTGGGGAGCAGTTGTAAACCCTCCGTTGGACGCACGCTGCCAGACGCCAACGAGACCACTGTCTGTGGTCGACCAGCGCACGTGAATCAGGAGATCGTGCCAGACACCCCGCTGCACCGGTGAGATGAAGTAGCTGTCATTTCGCGGGGCCGATTCGTCGCCCCTCGACTTAACTCCCCCACGAACGTGCATCCGGATCTGCCCTTGGGGTGTTATTTCAAAGGAGAGAGGTGGAGAGCCACCGGAGATCCCCTCTGGAATGTTCTGCGCAAAGAACTGATCGACAAGCATCCATCCCCCGACACGCGGAAGCGGCGAGCCGGAGGCCAGCTCGAACGACAGCGCATACCACACGCTCTGGCCCGAGTACCACAGCGTATGGGGAGCGGCAAACTCGGTGCGGTTGGTCTTGGTTGACGTTCGGGTGAAGTCTCCCTGGCGAACCGTCACGCTGATCGCACAGCGTCCCGGCCACTGTGAGTTTGGCACCGCTTCGACCGATCCCTGCAGGCCGGTAAGGATATTTTCATAGCTGCCAAGCTGACCGGCCGTCAGCAGCCCCGACCCAGAGGAGCCGACGCAACCACCAGAAAAGCTGGCCGGTGCCTCACTGCTCGACGCGGAGCCGGTGGTGCCGGGAGACCTAACCGAGGCCACGTCGCTGGACGAAGGCTCCCTGCCGGGAGACGAATGGCTGGAGTAATACGCTCCCAGAGCGATCAATACGATCGCCGCCACGATCAGCGACAGACCGATCTGTCCGGATTTTCGTCGCATGCGCCTCATGTTGGGCTTCGATGAAGCAACCATCTCCTCGATAGCGCCATCGATAGGGAAACCTCGTCGACGGCACGGCTGGCACTATTCCGCACTCTCCATACCCTCAGAGGAGGTGGTCCAAGCCTGCCGAGCTCGATCGCTGGCTCATTGCGCCGAAGTGGTAACAGTCTCGATGGACTCTCCGCCCAATCCGAGGATGCCCATGCCCAGACCACGTTCGGGGTCCAGGATCAGATTCGCCGCCTCATTGCGCGAGCGAACGCCCAACTTGCCGAAAGCGGATGAGAGATGGCTCTTGACCGTGCTTTCAGCGAGAAACAGCCGCTCGGCGATCTCGCTGTTCATATAGCCCATCACCACAAGCCCGAGTATCTGCTTCTCGCGCGCAGAGAGCGCGCGCGGCTCGATCTGCCGCCAATGCGCGCGCGGCACGCATACCTGGCCCGCTTGGACCGCCTGCAGGCAGGGATCCAGAGTGGAGTCGATGTCATCGCTGAGCACAACCCCGGCTGCTCCGGCCATCAGAGCCATACGGACCTCCCAGCGCTGGATGGTTGAGCAGACAACCACGACGGGTGACTGCTCGAACCGCTGCACCAGCGGCTCGATGAGCTCAGACCCGGAGGAGATCTTCTCGCCGTCGCAGAGCACGATCGCCGCCGGGCTCTCCTGACAAGTCGCGCTCAGCAGGTCCTCCGCATGGTCATAGGTCGCGAGCTGGTGACCCGACGCGACCAGGACCTCGACGATCGCCTCGCGCGCATCGTTGACCGCGATCAATGCGATCTCGCCCTGCAGCTCCGTTCGCGCGGACACGATTTTCGGCGTCTTGATACCCAGCTTCGACATGTCCGACTAACGGCACGCACCGCGACGGACTTCTGCACCTGGCGGTAGGCGCCGTGAGCTCAAAGCTCGATGCCTACTTCTTGCCACAAAACACTTCAGCCGCCCAATGGGCGGCTGAAGGTGTTGCACGTAGTGGCCGTTATCACCGACAACGGTTCAAATTACGGCTTTGTTGTGCACCCGTAAGCGGGGCTGCTCAGCCCGAACGAGATACCTGCCGTGCTTCCGCCTGGTGAGAATGCGTCTCCACCCTTACCATCGGCGCAGGCCGCGGTCAGCTCTTGTAGGTCGCCATAGTCAACGACGAGGGGCTTCTCGTAGGTCTGGGAAAGCGTCTGATCATCCATGGAGCGTTTCCTTTGTGAATAAATAGATTCCGCTCCGCCGGTGACGGAACGGCTCACTACAGGGAGGAAGAGTAGAACAAGCACAGCCAAGGTCAAGGTTGAAAAACGTACTAGTACTAGAAAGGTGCCTACCGTCCCGACGCGCGCGATACCCTAGACGCCCACCGCCCTGCTGGACGATGTCCCACGAAGCTTTACCCTGGCCGCCGACGCTTGAAGCTCGCCAGCGAGTTGTTCGGTGCCTCCAGCGGCCTGTGCGCGCAACCAGCACTCCGCGGTGACCAGGCGCCACACCTGGTACATCCAACGAAACGCAGCCGGCCCCTGCCCCGGCGTTCGCTCGAGCAGCGTGTCGTGCATCTGCGCCACATCGACGTATGCCGCGAGCTCTGCCCGCGGATTGGAAAGCAGTTTGCGAATCGCCACGCCATCGGACCCGTTCAGCGAGTCGATGAGCAACGAATCGAACAACGCCTTGCCGCGACGCATCCGCACAGTGTCCGGAAGCAACCCCGCCATCGCAGCACGCAAAACCGGGCGATCGAGGAAAGGGTCGAAGCTGGCTGTGGGCGCAACTCGTAGACCGAGTTCGAGCAAGTCCAGATCGAACAGCGGATGACGGCCCTCCAAACCAGCGGACGCCGCTCGCCGGCGATGGTTCTCAAAGATGCCGAGCTGCTCGACACCACGTGTCAGGACATGCGCGTCGTGGGCCCACCAGCGGGGACCGTCGAGGCGCTTCCAGGCGAGCGGGTCGGCACGGTCGGCGACGTATCGCGCCGACCCGGGCCGCAGCCACCCCGGAAGCCCTTGGCGCGCGCGTAGTCGGCGCAGCGGCTCGTGCAGCCCATATGGGGCCGCACCCTTCAACGCGAACTCACGCGCGACCCTGGCCAACACCTTGCGCCGCGGCCGCTCCCCCGCACCAGGCAATTTGCGCGCCAGTGGGAGCACATCGCCGACCCTCCCGGCGCGCAAACGATCGGCCATCAAATAGGCCCGGCAGTCGAACAGCTCATCCCCACCGTCGCCCCCCAGCATTACGCGCACACCGTCACGAGATGCAGCCTCCAGCAGTGGATTTGCCCAGAACTCGCCCCAACTCGTGAGCGGTACCTCCCAGTCCTCGATCCACTCCAGCGCGCTGGTCAGAAGCCCGCCCGCGTGCACCTCAGCCACCACCCCGGAAAGCCCCAAGGCGCTTCTCAGCTGCGCAATCAACTCGCACTCGTCGACCGCCGGGTGGTCGGGGAACACGGCCGAGTAGGTCGTCACGGTGCCTTGTGGAGCGCTGTTTGCCGCTACGGCTGCGATCGACGAGGAGTCAAGTCCTCCACTCATCAACACACCCGTGAGACCGTCTGGCTCGAGCCGGCGCGTGACCGCGCTGTCGATCGACTCGCGGACGCGCTCGGTCAGCTCGGCCGCGGGCAGGTCCAGGGGCTCGCTGAAGCGGGGGGCCCAATAGCGCTCTTCGCGCACACCACGATGGTCCATCAGCAACAGCGAGCCAGGTTGCAGGCGGCGGATGCCCGTATACAGCGTTCCGGGGCCCTCTCTACCGGTGATCGTGATCCAGTGCGCCACGCCGACCGGATCGGGCGCCGGACGACGTGGCAGCAGAGCGAGCAGGTGCCGGATCTCCGCGGCGAAGCTCAGGCATCCACCACTCTCATGCAGGAACAGCGACCGTGCTCCCAGCTGGTCGCGCGCAAGCAGCCCCTCGCCTCGCTCGCGATCCCAGATGAGCACGGCGAAGTCACCGCGCAGGCGACTCGGCAGCTCAGGACCCCAGCGCCGGTAACCGAGTGCGAGCAGCTGCTCGATCGACGTCTGTGGGTCACCACCGAGGGCACCGCGCAACGCCGCCGCATTGTCGATGTAGCCATCCAGTAGACAAAGAATGCCGTTTGCATGGGCGTGCGGCCCGCTGTATGCCACCCGCAGCTGACCCTCCTCCACGACCGACACCGCGTGAGGGGCGAGCGCGCCTTCCAGGCGCGAAGAGTCGATTCGGTGGCTCGGGTCGAATATCCCGGCCAGCCAGCGGCTCATGTCAACGTGCCCAGTCGCCGCTTCACCGCGACGCTCAACTGAGCGGCGTCGGTCAGCGGACCGATGACGATCCGCTCAACCGGACGACTTGCGGCAAGCGCACAGACGTCCAGCAGATCGTGCAAACGCCGAGGCGTGGCGAGCACGAAGTTAAACGTGGCCGTCAGCAAGAGCTGCGCATCGGCCGCGGGCTCGAAGTGCGGACGGCTGGGACCATCGGACCGGCGATCGAGGAAGAAAAGCGCCCCGAGCGGCACGGGTGCGGTGGCTCCCGTCATCCGCACGAGCGATTCCCGGTCGCTGACAGCGACGGTCTCCTGTCCTGAGCTGCTCTCACCATCGAAGCCGCTCTCATCATCGGTCGGCTGTCCTGCCTTGACACGATCGAGTCCCGCCATCGGAGTGCCCGGGTGTCCAAAGAGCCGATCCTCGACGCGCTCCACGGCGAGCACGTCATCGGCCAGAAAGTCCCCGCCTCCGCGGCACAGCTCGAATGCCACCGAGGTCTTGCCTGCTCGCGAGGCGCCGAGGAAGGCAATCGCGCGTCCATCGAGGATGACTGCGCTCGAATGGAATACCTCCAATCCTCTCAGCAGTGCCGCGAACGGCAGCACCTGCGCGATGAGCAGCCGCTGCCAGCCATTCGCCGCGGCAGTGGAGCCTTCGGGCGCGCATGTAAGGTGCCGGCCGTCGGCCGACAGCACGTGCTTGCCGTATGCCGGACCCGATATGAGATACCCAGCTTCGGGGTGGGCCTCGATTCGGTAGCTCACCGATCCATCCGGCTCCAGCTGGTCGCAGATGAGATCGCCAGAAGTGGGCCAGTCGACGGTCGCGGCTCGACCGGTCTCCATAATTTGGACGTCGAGCCTGCGGCCTGTGGGCCGAGCACGGGCATCGGCGAGGAAAGGCAGTCGGACATTTGAGTGTACGTCCAGCCCAAAGACCGTCGTCCTCGCGCCAGTCCTCTCATCGCGATCCGCCGCCGCGAACGCCGTTTGAAGATCGGACACCACGCGCGGGTCTACAGTTCGACCAGTCGACCGAACGATCCGTCGCCAGGGAAGAGGACCGGGTGTCCCTCGTACTCAACCCAAGCGTGAGCGAGAAAATTCGGCGCTGTGCGTGTACCGATCACGAGCTTTGCCGGGATGCCACGTCTGGCCAAGAGCCTTGTGAGCACGAGCGAGCGAGTCAAGCATCGTGTGTCACCTGGCAGCAGGACGAGTGTCCGAGTAACCGCTTTACCCAGTTGCCGGGCCTCATCGATGCGTCCCGTGGCAAGTGACTCTGAGATGGACGGGGATTGAGAGCGCAGGATGCTCAGCACCGAGGCAATCGGAGCGCGGCGCAGAGCACGGCGGGCCTGTACGTAGGCCGCAACGATCTCAGCGACGAGTCGCACGCGATCGGCCGTGCTCAGGCGCCGACCCGACGTCCGCTGCACGACGGGCGTTGAACTGCACGAGACCTCATCCGATTCAGTGCGGGGAACTATCATCGGCTTCGATGAGCCCTCGGTCGAGCAGGAGAGTGCAGAGCTCGCACAGGTCCTGCTCGATGACAGACTGCGGCTGTCCGTAGCGCTCCGTGAGGGCGGTCGCGGCGTCGCGCAGACAGGGAGCCTGTTCGAGCGCGTCGAGCATCTGTCCCGCTGTCGGATTGAGCCCGTGGTACTTGCAGGTCTCGAGATTGAGCATCACGGTCTCCGACGGAAAGCTGCGATAGACCACGTGCTGAGGCACGCTGATGTTCGATGTCAGAAGTCGAGCGGTATCAGAAACGGTGTCGGGAGCAGTCACGGGTGTCCTCGAGGTCAGTACTCTATGATCGTTCCGCGCCGCTGACCAGTATGGATAGCGCGGGCTAGGATGAATATTGATGCGGGTAGCAGCACCGCCGCAAACCCAGCCAACTTCAGGATGGCTACCCCGGTGGATCCTTCCACAGGGCTGCCGACAAGCAGGTGGCGGAGCACGTCGGTCGCCGCGGTAAAGGGTTGGAGCTTGGAGGCAATCTGTACCCAGTGCGGCAGCAGGGCGATCGGGAAGTAAAGGCCGCCGATGATCGACAGCAGGGCGATAAGCCAGCTGGTTCCGACGTTGCCCTGCTTGACGACCACCGTCAGGGAGGCAAAGAGCAGGCCAAAGGGAAGAAAAGCGAGCAGGGTGAGCATCATCACCGGAATACTCAGCGGAACCGTGGACCACTGCAGTTCCAACCCATACAGCGCACACCCAATCGCGAGGGTGAGACCCGCAATCACAAACGAGTACAGCATCGGGAAGAGCGTCATGGCTATCACACTGCGTATGGCGCCAAACGGCGATAGCACGAGGCGGTCGAAGGTGCCCGCTATAAGCTCCTGTCTGACCAATTCAGGAATCGAGAAACATGAATACATGACGCTTATCAAGGCGAGTCCGACGACCACGAAACCGAAGTAGGCGAAATGCGAGCCGAATCCGGTCACATGAACGAGCCGTGAAACGTAGTAGAAGAGCGTGAGGCTGAACACCATGGTGAGCCCTTGGCTCACAAGGCGAGTGCGATAGGACAGATACACGTGCAGATCGCGCCTTATGACAGCCCAGAAAGCACGCCCTGCGAGAATTGCCTGGCTCATGCCCTGACCAGCTTTCCGCTCTCCAGTTCCCAACGGAAGTCAAACGGCATATCGACGTGTTCGCCGCTGGGAGAGCACCACAGGACGGTGCCGTCGCGCGCCAGCACCTCCTCGATGGCGTGGCGCAGCAGCGTCGCACCCTGACCGTCCAAGCTCGTAAGCGGCTCGTCCAGCAACACCGTCTCGGGCCCGGGAAGAAACGTCATCGCTATCCGCAGACGCTGACGCTGTCCCATCGAGATGCGGTCCACGCGACGGTCGACCAGCTCACGTAGCTGGAAGGTGTCGAGCGCCTCCTCGATCCGTGCGCGGAACCGATCGCCGGGCACCATCGCGATGCGAGCCCAGAATTCCATCTGCCGTCTCACGGTCAATCGCGCATACAGTCCTCGGTCTCCCGCCGGGAGAAATGAGACCAGCTGGTGGTAGCGGACGCGGTTCTCCTTAACGGTCACGCCCCACACCTCTGCCCTGCCACGTTCGGGCTCGATCAGCCCCGCGGCGATGCGCAGCATGGTCGTCTTGCCGGCGCCGTTGCGCCCGCCAACCCACGTCGCCGTACCGGGCTCGAGAGCCAGGTCGAGCCCGTCCAGAACCGGAGGCTGGTCCTTGCGCCAGCGCTTGCTCACGCCGCGGATGGCCAGCGGCAACGCCTCAGTCGAGCCCAACCCCAGGGACGAGACCGATGACGTCGAAGTCTCCTCGCCGATCGCCGCTGGCATCGTGGCCTCTGCTGAGCGCGGCGTCATGCCGTCTCTCCGACAGCCAGCGCCGACGGGCAATCCTCAAGCGTCCGCTCGAGCAGGTCGGCTACATCCGAGGGTTTGTCGCGCTCGCCACATCCCAGCGCGATCAGCGTGGTTGAGCTCATCAGCTCCGCGTAGAGCGCGAATCTGCTGCGCTCCCGCTCGGCGTCACCACGCAAACCGAGCATGTAGGGAGCCAGGCGAAGCGGATTGGACGAGAGCAATTGAGCGTCGAGCTCACGGCCTGCCTCCCGTGCCAGCAGACAGATCATGCGTACCGGCCGGGCTTCACGCGCAGTGGTCCGCGCAACAATCCAGCACTCACCCGCCATGGCCCCGAGTGAGCTTCCGATATCCCACGATCTCACGGAGCCCATCTGATCCTCGGCGACGTTCATGTGGGGAGTCCCCGGATACGCGCGAATGCCTCCGGGCTCCTGAGCCAGCGTGAGCGAGTCGTCGGCGAATAGGGGCCATCCACGTCGCATCAGCTCGAGCGCGAGCGTTGTCTTGCCGGCGCCACTGGGCGCGAGGATCCCCACCACCCCCTGCGGTGAATCGATCGCGCTGGCATGAAGGGCCTCATAGCCACGCATCACGCTGACGCTTGCAATCACCTTGCTGAGCAATGTCCTCTGCCAATCCAGTCCCTCATGCCGCGGGACGCAGGCAAGTGACTGCATGCTCGCGTCCAGATGGAAGCGGGCACGATCGCCATAGCTGAAGAGAAGATCCTCAGCAACGCCACTTTCGATCGTCAGGTCGAGCCCGTCGCCGAGCCGCCCTCGCCAGACGGGTGGACAGTCCATGCCGCTCCATGTGGCTGCGAGTTGCCCCTCGCTCTGCAGGTCCAAGCTCAGCGACGGAAGGCCCTCAGCCCCGCCGGGATCCATCCCGGCGAGCGGGAACGTGGAGAGCAGTTGAAGGCCATAGGCGGCGTAGGCTGTCTGCATCATCCAAATAAACTCTCGACTCCTCGGGATTCTTCCGGATCCGCGAGCGAAACCCTAGAACTTTTTTCCTACTTGCCGGCTTTTCGTTTGCGGCTGTGGTGTTTTTTACCAGCGCCCTCGAGTTTGAGCTTGCCGGACGTCGGTACGCATCCTTTGTAGCGGCGACTGCCGGTCAGCTTGTGGTTGAGCACGGTGACGGCAAGGACCTTGATCGTGTAGGCGCCGTTTGGAAGATGCTTCAGGCGAATGCCCTTCTCGAGCTTCTTGATGTTGCGGACGTCCGCGACCTTCTTGCCCTTGACCCAAACGACCGCTTCCTTGAATGGGTCGTACTTGGGGTTCTGCAGCTTTATCAGCAGCGAGCGGCTCTGAACGCACTTCTTTGCCGACGGCAAGATCACCGATTTACCGAACGCTTTGGAGCCTGTTTTCCCGGGCAGGGGCGCGATCGCGGTCGAGTTCTCGCATTCGTATGTGGCGTTGGCGGCAACGCCATTGGGCGCAATCGTCGGTTGCTGTCCGCTTTCCGGGGAGGAGAAGCACACGCGCAGATAGCGTTCACCGCTTGGATCGGTCAAGATGCGCCAGGCCGTGAGACCAAGCGTGGGGTTGAGCACGCACTGTGGTGGTTCGAAATACCACTGGTGCAGGCCCCAGTAGGATCCGTCGGGCTGCTGGCGGATATCGCTCCACATTTCCTGGTTGACCGGATGGGAGCACGCTGCGAACGTCGTGGGAGCGACAACGACCCCCCTATAGGTTCCACCTGGCTGGGCCTGAATATCGACCTCTCCGCCGTTGAACGACCAGACGCCTTCGATTTCAGCCGAAGCCGAGGCTGAGGCGACACCGATAGACAGGGTGAAGGCCACAATCGCGAACAGCAAAAACTTGTGGCGATGCAGGCGGGGCATTCTGGTCACGGGCGGGCACCTTATAGGAGTCGTGGTTATAGGAGTCATGGTGGAAGACGGAGTACGTCTTGCAAGTAACCGTCGAGAGCCCAGAGTTCTTCCACAGGCGCCGGCACTGGCTCTGCCGGCTCGAGCTCTGACAGAAAACACGAAGGCCCCCAGGTCATGCGGTGCACGCTTCGCCGGGGCCCGTGTCCGTAAGTGTTGTTGTGAGCATCGCAAATTCACGTGCCCGCACGGCGTTGAATGGACATGCCGAAGCGGAACCGCCCTGTCGCAGCCGCCTGGGAGAGATAGGTCGGCAATGGAGGGACAATTGGATTACGGGGACGCGCTCGCAACCCTCGAGCGCGCTCTCACCGGATCCCCTGGCCCACCCGGATCTGATAAGCACGACCGGCAACGTCCGGAGGACTCATTCGAACTTGCCGAGGCGCGCAAACAGCCGGCGAGCAACCGTCGCGATTGGCTCTTCCGTCGCACACTGGTCCTGGCTGACGTGGCAGCGATAGTCGGCGCATTCACGCTCACGGTCATGCTCTCCTCTCGATCGATACAGATCACCTGGGCGGGCATCGCCGCGCTGCCGATTCTCCTTCTGGGAGCGAAGTTGTACGGCCTGTATGACAGGGACGAGATGCTGCTGCGCAAGACGACGCTCGACGAGGCTCCCAAGCTGTTCCAGGTTGCCACATTGTGCGCGCTGGTCGCGTGGCTGACCGGTGGGTTGATCGTGACAGGTGAACTTGACCGTCACGAGGCGCTGTTTTTGTGGTTGACGCTCGTGGGAATGTTGATAATCGCCCGCACCGTTGGCCGCAGGATCGCGCTGCGGATCTCCCCCGGCGAGCGCTGCCTGTTCATCGGCAACGAGGCCGCGGCCGCAGCTGTCCGGTCGAAGCTCACTGGCCATAGTGGCGTGAAGGCGGAGATGGTTGCTCACCTCGATCTCGACAAGGTTGCTCCCTGGTCGACCGACACGTTCTTGAAGCGAGGCATCCACGAGATTCGCGACCTTGCGGGCATCTTCAACGTGCAGCGCGTGATTGTGGCTCCGCGCAGTCCGGATGCGGGTGAGACGCTCGATCTCGTGCGAAGCCTGAAGACGATCGGCGTCAAGGTGAGCGTGCTGCCGCGACTGCTCGAGGTGGTTGGTTCCTCGGTCGAGTTCGACGATCTCCACGGTGTGACGGTGATGGGAGTCAGACGCTTCGAACTGACACGCTCGTCGAAGGCGGTCAAGCGTGCCTTCGACTTGCTTGGCGCTTCGATCGGATTGTTGGCGGTGGGACCGTTCATGCTTATCGTCGCGGCTGCGATCAAGCTTGACAGTCGTGGACCGGTGTTCTTCCGCCAGCAGCGGGTCGGCCAGCACGGAGAGCGCTTCTACATGTTCAAGTTTCGCACGATGGTCCGAGACGCGGAGGCTCTGAAGGACTCTCTACGGGATCGCAACGAGGCGCAGGAGGGTCTTTTCAAGATCGCCGAGGATCCACGAGTGACCCGCGTGGGCAAACTCCTGCGCAAGAGCGCCCTGGACGAGCTGCCGCAGCTGTTCAACATCGTCAGGGGCGAGATGAGCCTGGTCGGTCCGCGGCCGCTGATCCTCGAGGAGGATCAGCGCATCGAGGGGTGGCAGCGCCAGCGCCTGGAGTTGATGCCCGGTATGACGGGCCAATGGCAGATCCTCGGCCCCGCGCGAGTACCGCTACGTGAGATGGTGGCGATCGATTATCTGTACATCGCCAACTGGTCACTTTGGAACGACATCAAGATCCTCTTGCGCACCGTGCCTCACGTGCTCGGACGGCGTGGCCTGTAGCCAGAAGGCCCGGCCTGTAGCCAGCTGGCGTGGCCTATAGCCGGGAATACGTGGCCTGTGGCCGGAAGGCGCGTGGCCTATAGCCAAGCCGGGGCGTGGCCTGTAGCCGGCGGCCACCCTATCGAGAACTATCGGAGGCCGTGTGCGGCGCGCCACCGCCGACGGGCAGCAGACCGAACGTACTCATACTCTTGCTGCTGGATCGCCGGAGAAGGCGAATCGCAATCGCCGGACACACCGTCTTTATGACCCTCGGAGCCCGCTGTGAGCGCCTCATCGCCCGATGCGGCCATACGACAGATCGCAACGAACAAGGCCGTGGCGGCCAACCAGAGAAGGGGGATCAGTACGAGGAGCATGTCGGATTCCGATCTGAAAAAGGCCTCTCGGAGCATCCAGCCCCGGAAGGCCTCGGTCTAGCGGGTTAGGAAGATCTCCGTCTATTAGTTGTAGCTATGTCTATTCCTTCCCTCGGACGAGATCCTTCAATCCTCAAATCGCGCAGGACCACCGTCAATCGGATGTCCAACACAAGAACGCCGCTACCCAGGAGCTACAGCTTGCGAGCAGACCCGCTCCCGGCGGGCTGGAGCAACCCGCTGACCCCCGCGTCGAAGGCCTCCACCATCGCCTCGAGGCTCAGCTGCTCGCGCGCCAGAAGGGCTGCGTGGGCCATGTCGCTGCGCAGATCGGGCGAGGCGACGAACGTGCTCAGCGTGGCGACGAAGTCCTCGATCTCGCCATCGACGATGAAGGAGTCGCGTCCGGGGCTGAGATATTCGATCTCCGGCGCATGAAACTTGCTGGTGCGAGTGATCACCGGGAGGCCGTGCGCGAGCGCATGGTTGATCGCCAGTCCGAGCGCCCCCGGGATGACCACGGCGCTCGCCACGCGCAGGTAGCGCGCAACCTCGGCCTGATCGCGCAGTTCGCCGGTGAAGCGGACGAAGGGTAGCCCGCGTGCCGCCTCCCGGACACGCTGCGCGTCGGGCCCGTCCCCGATGATCACAACCTCCACGGGTTGCTCGGGGCGCTCCGCGAGGATGCGACGCACCGCCTCGGTGAGGTCATTCACACGCTTCTCCGCGTAGATCCGCCCTATGTACACGAACACCACAGAGTCGCGCGCAAGACCAAGCTCTTCGCGCAGCAAGCCCTCGTCGAGAGCCTGCATCTGCCGGTGCAGATCCACCTGCATCTCCATGTCAAGCGTGTTGCCGACGGCGACGACGCTGTCAGTGTCAAAACCAGAGTCGAGGAGATGCTTGGCGCCGCTCTTGGTGTAGGTCAGGTAGCCGTCGGCCAGGTGTATGGTCCGGTGCTTGATGTGAAACGCGGCACGCGAAAGCGACATCGCGACGCGATTTCCCCCCGTGGTCTTCTCGGTCGCGTGACCCCAGTAGAGAACCGGACGGCCGATCGTTTTGAACGTGAGCAAGACGAGATGGTTGGAGAGAAACTGCACGTGCGTGCCCATGATCACGGCGTTAAAGCGCTCGCGCATGATCGTGCGAAACACGCCCTGATAGATGAGCGACTTGCCGGCTATGTACAGCTCGTGATTGGTTACGTTGACGTTGGGAAAATCAAACGGACCCTCCGCCGCGTGGTGGCCGATTCCAGACGGTGGCTCGCCGTGGAAGACCACGTAGTCGTGCTCGGAGCGAGCATTGAGAAGCTCGAAGAAGCGGACGCGATAGTGCGGGATGAAGCCTTGGTGGGTGATCGCGATCTTCATCGGCTCACAAGTAGACGTCCATCGTCGAGCGTCACCTCGAGCTGCTGCTCGGCGATCCTCACCACCGCGACGTCACCCTCGAGCTGAACATCGAGCTCCGCGGCATCCGGAAGCTCCTCTCCATAGGCCAGCACCGCCACCATGTACACGACCCCCGAGGAGGCGGTGCTCCAGGAGGCGTGCCAGGCCGGCTCCCAGCTCTCAAGCCTGCTTGACCACCAGCCCACAAGGGGTTGAGTCTGCTCCCGCACAAGCTCGAGCCGACCCGTGCCCGTGCAGGCCAGGCGCATACGTAGTGCGGGATCGCCGCCGACAGCTGCCAGCAGGCCATTCCCGCCCTCTGTCTCAACCTCGGCATCGCGATGAAACGGCCACGACTGACGGTAGCTGTGGGCGTTGGCAGCCTCCAGGCGATCGATCACCAGCAGGTTCTCCCCGCGCAGCACAACCACGCTGCGGTGATGGCGAACCGGATCCTCCAGACGCAGGTAGCCATCGTGAGCGGCGGAGACCGTGCCGAGCTCCATATCCACCTTCAGATCCCGCACCTCAGCGTGCGTGTTCCAGAGGAAGGCCCCTCCCACCTCCGACTGGTTGAGGCCGTCGACCTCAACCGTCGCATGGAAGGCGGTGCTCCGAAACGCTTCGCGTACCTCCGAGGAACGGAAGTAGCTGCCGGTTCCCGGATCGGCAATCACCTCCGCGCCCCGCACGGTCACGGTGAGAGCGAGCGCGTCCGCGTGTCCGTGGGCCGCCAGGCTGAGATAGCCGAGCGGACCGGTGTCCATCGTCACACGATTGCCGCCGTGGCGCAGAATCGCCAGCCCACCGGCAGGCAGATGCACATCACCCGGCTCACCCGCCGGCTCAGTTTCGTGAAAGCGGCGGTGCCCCTCAGGCCCAAACAGCCACCACGCGGTCCCGTCGTAGGCATCGGCGACTGCTCGCGCACGTGGATGCGCGACACGCGCGGCCACAGCGCCCGCCAGCGAACGCGCATCGAGCAGCTCGACGGCGCCGAGTCGCATCGCAACAGCGTCATCGGAATCGCCGTAAGTGAGCGCCGGTTCCTCAGATCCGATCTGAGCCCACAGCGCATCCCCGGAGCGTGCAACGGCGTCGAGCAGCGGTTGCGGAACCGCACGGCCGGCAGCGTCCAGCGCGGCGATCGCCACCAGGTACAAGTGCAATACGTACAGGTGATAGGTGAACGCCTGCTCTGCCCCGATGCCGTCGGCGAGAATCTGCAGCGAGGCCTCACTCGTGAGCTCTGCCAGCGCACCGCCAAACCAGCGCCGGGTATCGGCCAGCTCGGGAGTCAGAGCCGAGAGCACCACCATCCCGACGAGCTCGCCGATGCGGTGATTGTTGGCGGAGCTGTGAGTCGAGGGGTCGCGCTCGATCCAGCGTCCGTGCTGCCACAGCACACGCAGAAAGCCCATACGCTGGCGATCTGACATCGGCGCACCGGCGCCGCGCAGGGCGGCGAATGTCATCGACAGCGAGATCGCGCGCTGGCCTGCCTCATATCCGTTGACCCAAGCAACTCCGCGCCCCGGAGGGTTCTGCTCGGCCCAACGCAGAGCCTCCTCGACGGCTGCCACGGCATAGCGCTGCTCGCCGCTGAGCAACCACGCCTGGACGAGGATCGGCAGCTCTTGACAGCGATTCAGCTCCCAGATCCACTTTGGATCGCCGCTCGGCATATGGCGGTAGTCGATCTGCTTCCCGTGTCGGTCAGGCCAGCGACGGCCGGCGTAGGGGTCGAAGCGGTAGTCGATCGGCAGGGGAAGTTGGACACTGGGGTAGCCAAAGAACTGGATCTCCCCGCGCAGGAACCGCTCCGCCCTGTCGATGATCTGCTGAGGTTCCTCAGGCGCCACGTTTGCCAGCCCCGCGGCGCGCTCGGCGGTGAGCAGGCCAAGCGGCGCTGAGGACCCATGCGTGGCGGTGAGATCGAGCTCGGGCTCCCATCGCCGGCGCCACGCCTCGGGTGCTGCTCGCAGCATGACGTCGTCGCTGCGATGACGAACCGTGCGCCGACAGCGTGCCGTGAGCTCGCCCGGGGGCATGGCGCGTAGGCGACTGACATACCAGCGGATGCGTGCTTGAGTCGAGCTCATGAGGATCGCGTCGCCCCAGATCGGGTGAAGCGGAGCATCGTCCCCTGGTCCTGCGAAGTCCCGGTCTTGTGGCCGAGTGACTCCAGTGTGCCCACCTCGTCGATCGCCAGTCCGTGACGCGCAGCCACAGTCTCATAGAAATCGCGATTGCGCGCGACGACCGGAAATCCCTGCCAGTGGCCCTCGGGCCGAGTGCCGAGAACGACGTTCGCATAGAACTCGCCACCCTCGGCAAGGACACGCGCGACCAGGCCGAGGCACGCGTCGAGGATCTCATCGGACATGTGGATGAGCACCGAAAACGCCCACGCCAGCTGCACCGGATCGGCGAGCTGCACCCGCGTGAGGTCTGTCGAGTGGATCAGGAGCGGCTGCTTGTCCTCAAGCCCTGCCTCGGCCAACTCCCTGCGGCCTTCCTCGAGAACGTCCTCCCGCGCCTCGATCCCAACGTAGTGCCCTGGTTGGAGGTACTCGATGACCGGAATCCCTCCTCGCAGTGTTCCGCAGCCGATGTCCAGCAGCCGCTGCTCGGGCTTCAGCCCACGCGAGATCAGAAACTCGAATTGAAACCTGCGCTTCATCGCCCACAGGTGCGGACGCCCGACAAGCGCATGCCGACTCACCGGACGAGTGCCCAGCTTGAGTGTCAGACGGCGGCCTGCGCGGATGCCGCGTTGCAGTATCTGCTCCATACCTCTCACCTCCTTGAATTGGTCTCCAACGACATTGGTAAGTCGTGCTCGGGCAAGCCCAGCAGTTTTGGACTACCGCCCCACACCACCCCGGCGAACAGCCACAGGATCAGCGGCGGGAAACCGCTGGGTGGCGGAACGAAGGCGATGACGATCAAATAGAAGATCGTCATCGCAAGCAACGCCAGGCGCCAGGGCTGCATGCTCCGCGCGCCCCGAAGGATTGTGCCCCCCAGACCCCAGATCATTCCCAGCGCCCACAGCGTCAAGCCGAACAGGCCCAGCTCGGCGCCGTAGCTCAAATAGACGTCGTGGCAGGGAGCGGTCGTTCCCACCAGCGGATGGCTGGGGCTTTCACGAAAATAGGGGCCGCTGTCGGTTATGAACTTTCCCCAGCCAAAGCCGATCAGCGGTTCGGTCTTGATCATGTTGACCGCGGCCACGGCAAGGTTTTCCCGTTCCCAGACAGGTTCCTGCTGGTTTGCGCGCGCGGTGACATTACCCGACAGGCCCGGGATCAAAGCCAGGGCAAGCAACACACCCACCACGCCGGCGGCGATCCCAGGCAACACCAGATGCCTGAGCCGGGGCACCGAGAGCAGCGTGATCACAGTCGCGACCGTCATCGCGATCCACACCGACCGCTGCAGCGTCAGAAAAGTGCCAAAGAAGCAGAGCAGTGCCACGGCACCCGCGCACGCGCGCGCCCTGCGATCCTTCCACAGCGCCATCGCCAGAGCCGATCCGCACGCGCATCCGTAGAGGCCAAACCCGTTTTGGACCGCCGCGGCAAACGGCCCGCGCGCGCGCCCGAGTTCCGACGCGTCCCCGTAGTGTGGATTGAGGATGTACTTCGGGAACACCAGTGCGTTGAGGTGAAGGGTCTCAAACAGGGTCGTCAGGCCGAGGTAGAGGCCGAGCACGACTATCGTGACCAGCAGGACACGCCTGTCAGCATCGGTTCGAAAAGCCACCGGCGCGATCAGGAACACCAGAAACGGGATCAGGCCGAAGGCATCGAGAAAATTGAATAGCGCGGTTTCGTTGAGCAATGTCCCGGCGAACGTCGCACTGACAATCAGGTAAAGGCAGGCCGCGCCCAGCAGCCAATGCGCCGATCTGAAGCGCAACGAGCGTCCCGCCCGCACCCCGGGGGCACGCAGCAGGACCGTGGCGATCGCGGCAAACTCGAAGAGTCTCTGTGGAGCGACGCCGCTGGGAAGTCCAATCTGCTGCCAGTTGCTCGAGAACGGTGACAGCAGCAGCGCAAAGCTCAACGTGTAGGCGGGAGGCGTTCTCCACAGCACATACAGGCCCACACCCGCAATGCTCAGGATGACAAACAGCTCGAAGAAGGTGGCACCCGCGCCACCGGCCAGCACTCCCAAAAGCAGGCTGACGAGCGCCAGCGCCGCGGCAGCGCCCCAGAACATCCGCTGCGGCGCGCTCGCACGTACCTCCATCCCTGAAGGAAAGACGCTCACAGAAAGACGCTCACGCGAGCGACGAGTCTCGCTCTGTCCAGCGCGACTTCAGCGCGGCATACGCGAGGCCGACCAGCGCGCCGAACAGCAACCCGACGAACGCGAGCATCTCGACGCTCGAGCGACGGTTGCTGGAGGTGGTGCCTGCCTTGTTGAGCACCAGCAGGCTGGTCGTGGGTCCAAGCAGCGAGTTCTGGTACTTCGTCTTGAGGGCTTCCTCCTCCACGATCAACGCCTGCAGCGCGGCTGACCGCTTCTCAAACGCTGGGGTTTCGCTCTCTTTGCCTTTCAGTCCCGCCTTCAGCTGTTCGACCTCGCGCGCCGCGCGCCTGGTCTTTTCAACCGATGCCTGGTACTGCCCGATCAGTTCGCTTGGCTTGCCGCCTGGATCGCTGACCGAGTTCGTATTGGAGTTCACATAGCTCGCCAGCGATTCGGAGATCGCATTGGTGAGCTTGATGGTGGAGGTCGAGGAAGACCCCTCACCGCTGACGACGAGATATCCGGTCTGCGGTATCGGCGTCGCGCCCGCTCGGCCGGACACGTCCTGCGGCGAGAGCCTCAGGGAGCGCGCAACGGGCGCCACCACCGGGTCGGAATCGACCATCCGGCTGTAGCCGACCGCGGCGGCCGACTCGGCTATCGACACATCCGCGAGGGCCAACGACTCGCTCGTGCCGATCTGCACAGAGAGATCCACGGAGGCGGTGTAGGTAGGGGTCTTGAGATAGCCGAGCACGCCCCCGACCATCAGGAACACCACCGCCGGCACGATGACGATCCACGGGCGCGCTCGCAGTATCTGGGCCACTCGCCCGGGGCCATCCTGTCGACCCATTCTCAGGTCCTGACCGTACCCGCCGTTGTCGAGAACGGGTGGACGATCGTCTATTAGCTCAGTGCCGCGTGCCATCGAATCCTCCGTTTTTCCATCTCGATGCCACTAACGATCACCGGCGCCTGTTCCTTACGCGCACGCGTAGAGCGCAACCAAAGCCATCCGGGACCGCAACGGTCTGTCGAAACGTCCGTTTCGTCGTTCCCTGCTCATCCATGACCAACTCGGCTCCGATGACCGGCGAAGTCCCACCGAGATCCGCGCCCCAGAAGCACACGGAAATCTCGACCCCAACGACCCCGGGAATCTCGACCCCAACGGATTCCCGCCCTCCAAGAGCCCCTGTTCCGAGATTGGTATGCGCATACGAAACCAAACGCCGATACCTCTCCGCTTCTTCTTCGTGCTGCTGCTCGCGGGTGTGCTCATTCCCGCGTGTGCTTCCCGCGCCGCAGGCACTACGCCGGTCAGCTTCTCGGGCGGCTGTGACTCGACTCAGACCAGCGGCGACCTGGAAGCGGGCAAGCTGGGGAGCTATGACAAGTTGTTGATCCAAGCGCCGGAACGGCTGCAGGCCACGACCGATCCGTCGTGGGACGGGCGCTGCGCAATGCGCTTCGAAGTGCACGAGGGGGACGTGGATTCCAACCAGACCGACAGGGCGGAGGTCGCCGGCAACCGGCTGCTGTGGAGCAGCGGCGAAGAAGTCTGGTACTCGATGTCCTTCATGCTCACACCGGAAGACCCGCTGCCCTCAGCCGGGCAGTGGATGCTGGTCGATCAGTTCTTTGCGCAGGACGCCCAGGAACAAACCTCCGGCGGATCTCCCCCGTTGGCGCTCGAAGTCACCTCATCCAAACAGGTTCGCGTGTTCATCCGAGGCGGCGCCAAGGCCAGCCCCGACGATCGCGTCTCCAGAGAAAACAGCTACCTGCTGGCAGCGGCCGAACCGGGCATATGGCACGAAGTGCTGCTCCACGTCAGATGGTCCACAGAAGCCAACGGCATGGTCGAAGCGTGGCAGCGGACGGCAAATGGCAGCTTCACGAGCGCACCGCAGGTATCGGCGTCCGGACCCAACATCCTCACCGTTGCCGGGCACGTCTTGCCGGTGTACGTGGAGACCGGTATCTACCGATCGAGATCGGCCGCCACTCAGGTCGTGTATTACGGCGGCGTGTGGGCCCGGCCGTGGCGCAGCGAAGCCGAAGCTTTCTTCCCGTCCTCTTCGACGGGCGGGGACACACCCGCATCCGATCCGACCGCCGAACCTACAAACCCGGAAGCGCCAGCCGAGCCGACCGGCTCCAAACCAGGCAACTCGTCCGGCGAAAAATCGGGCAACTCAAACCCAACCGACCCGGGAGCGACCAACCCGGAAGCGACCAACCCGGAAGCAGCCAACCCGGGAGCAGCCAACTCGGGAGCAGACGGCCCGCAGGCAACCGATCCGGAAGCGACAGAGCCTTCGCTCGCTTCAGCCCTGGTCGAACCCGGTGGCGCGAGCACGCAGCCGACATATGTTCAGGCCGGCCTGGGCACGATCGTCGCCGCACCCACGATTGGCGTGTCCGAGGCCGTTCGCAACGCGCGGCGCGTCGTGATCGATGACGACGATGCCATCGCGCGCGCCATCAGGAGTGAAGCTGGGACACCACGGCTGAGAGATCCCTCCAACCCGCTGCGGTGCAGCGCAATCGTCGCCGGCACCACGATCGCGCTCGAGCCCGGCAGCTACCACGACTCGCTCAGCCTCGCCGCAGCGCTTCACGGCACGCGATACGCCCGATCGGGCGGTGCGGCCTCCAAGCACTCGACGGTGGCCGCCGGGCAATTGAAGGTGGGCGCGACGGGTCGATATAGATTCAAGCTGCGTCTGACGTCGGCGGGATGCGCGATCCTGCGCGAAGCTCAGCACAAAGGCGTGAGCCTGCGCCTGTTGAACTCTCTCGATTTCAGTCCGAAGCGAGGCCCGTTGATCGAGGGTCAGACCGCTCTGGAGATACGTCTGTAGCAATGTCTCTAGCAACGCTTTCGGGCGCACGCACCAGACGGGTCATCGCCAGCCCGTAGCGGATCAGCACGCGTGTCAGGTTGCCCATGCGCGAGGTGCCCCGTCGACTCTGTGTCTGCTGCGCACGCTGCTTGAGCACCTCACGCGGCTGAAACAGCTGGCGCCGCGCAAACGCACCGAGACCTCCGGGCGGCGCCAGCAGGCCGTCGATCAGGCTCGCGTCGGCGTACAGCTGTGGATTGCTGGCGTGGGGGTGAGGATTGGCCAACCGTACCGCCACGCGCCCGCGCAGACTCAGTCGCTGGGCGCCCTTTACCCGCGCGGGCGCCGGCAGGCCCACCACCCTCTCGGCCGTCCTGGTCGCCGCCGCGAGCGCGGGCCTGAGCGCCGGATAGCGACACGCCAGCTCGTCGAGAGCGCCGGGTTGCAACTCAGCGCCAAAGGTGTCCCACCAGGCGCTGAGATCCGTCGCGAGACGCAGGTCGATGAAACCGTCGCGCGCGTAAAACAGGAGCAGAGCAGCGAGCTCGTCCACGGGAGCTGGGCGCCACCGGTCCGGCTGGTGCCCAGCGGGCGGAAGAAGTCGCTGGTGGGCAAAGTCGCACTCGTACCAATGCACGCGCCAGTGAAGCTCGAGCCGCGGAAGCATCTCCCGCTGGTGCTGGAGGGAGAAGTGCAACAGCGGCAGCCCGCGGCGATCAACGTGGTCGGAGGGCGCGCCGTAGCCCATGGTCCGCACCACCTCTACCGCGGAGTTCAGTTGCCGCGCGTTGACCAGCAGGTCGATGTCGCCCGACCAACGCCGGCCGACGTCTCCGTAGATTGCCTCGCTCAAGATCGGGCCCTTCAACGCGGCCGAGCGAATCCCGGCATCGGCGAGCGCCGCCATCGTGCGCACGGCGACGAGTTGCAGGAAGGCGCCCTGCCGCCGTGCGCTGTCGATCGCCTGCTCGACCTCCACCGCAAATCCGTCGTCTGCGTGCCCCTCGGCCAACTCGAGGATGCGAGGACCCAACGGGGCCAGCAGCCTGCGCACGCGCAGCGTGTGAGCCAAACGTGGCCAGTCCACCCTCACCGCCAGTCGCCCGGCCTCCTCGCGCATCGACCGCCGGCGAGCGGCGATGCCCGCGCTGAATAGAACGAGCTGTCGTTCAGCCGGTGAGCCGGCCCCGTGGCGTCGAAAGCTGATCTGCTCGAGCATTCAAAGTCCGTGGCAGATCTAGCGCCGAAGCAACGGGCGGGCGGCGGCCTTGACTGTCTCGCTCAGACTATCGATCGCTCGTCGCGCGGAGCTGGCGGTTGGGGGCATCTTCAGTCCCTCGTATCGGTAACCGTGCGCTGCGGCTCTGTCACGGTTGACTCGATCGGCCGCCCGCGCCGCCACGGGGGAGCGCGGCATGAGGAGGAATCCCTCCTCGTCAACGGCACCGTGGTAGTGGAGGAGGGCGGGTTGGAGAGATTGAACCGTTGGTTCGTGCAGGTCCACGTGGGTCGCGAAGTTGAGCTCCCGGCTGGCCTCTGTCCACGGCAGGCCGCGTTGCAGCGCGATCATCAGCGCGAGCTGGTCGGCAAAGAAGCGCTTCGCCCGCGGGATCATGTTGGGATGGCGCTGCCACAGAGCATGCAGATCCTCAAGCGCCCGGGTCCAAGTGGCCAGCAGATCGACGCACAGGTGCCGTGGAACGGCCACCACGCCGCTGTTGAAGTACGGGTACATCGGCCGCCCGGTGGTGGTCGCGCGAACGGACCGCTCCCGCAGGTCGAGCGTCATGCCATCGAGGAGCCGCCGCCATTGGCCCTCGGTGAGCGGATCGACATCCGCTGGAACCACGCCGATCGAGTCACGGGACAGGTACCTGGTGGGGTCCTGCGCCACGGCGATATCGCAGTCGGCGGCCAGCAGGACGTCGAAGTCCTCGCGCTCGTGCAGCTCGAGCATCCGCAGCTTGTTGGCATGCGGAGCACCGTCGTCGGTCATCCGCTGCACCACCCGCACCTCAACGTCGAGGGCCCGCAGACGCCGCGCGAACGCCGGATCGGCGCCACCGACCATGCTGACGACGATCGGGCTCTCCCCCAACGAGCCGCCGAGCCGCCGAGCCGAGCCGACCAGACTCTCGACGCGTGCGTGAAAGACCGGAGCGTCCTCGGCCACACACGCGAGCAGCACCCGCGGAGAGCTCACAGCCGCCAACCACATCCGCCAACCACAGCGGCCAACCACAGCGACCAGCTCACAGCGACCAACTGCCGAACTGCTCGCCGGTGAGCTCGCGCAGACGATCGACCTCCGGCCGCAGCAGGATCGAGAGCTTCTCCCGCAGCGCGCCCTCGACGACCGGGCGGTCGGTGATCTTCTCCGACAGCGCCCGGCGCACGCGCGGGCGCAGCTGGGACCACCGCCGTGGCGCCAGACGCCGCCCGGCAGGGTCGAGCAATCCTTGCAGGAGGCGTTTTCCAAGTGGCGTGAGCGCGTACTTGTCGGCGCGAAGGTTGCGCTCCTGCTCGAACTCGACGGTCCAGAAGTCGGGGTCGACCTCCAGAAAGGCGAAGATCCGGCGCAGCGTGGCCTGACGCTCGTGCTTGAGCTTGTGCTGGTCGATGACCAGCAGCTGCGATGCCGGAAAGAGGGCCAGGTAGCGCTCGACCTGGGTCGCGTAGAGACTGGGACACACGATTGAGTTCTCAGGCCGGTCGTATTCGGCCATGCGCTGCTCGAACGAGCGTGAGTCGCCGTCGGCGCGCTGCTGCACGTAGTGGGAGACGATGCGCTCGATCGGGTCGCGCACTATGTAGAGGAGACGCGCGTCGGGGACAAGCGAATGGACACGCTCGGCGACCCCCGGATGGTATGGGTGCGCGCTGTAGGCCGGCGTCGCCTCGCCGCGCACCGGCGTGGTCATGCCGGCAAAGTGTGAGCGGTACCAGGCCGTGCGCTCACGCCAGTCCTCGCGCCAGAAGAAGCGCATCTCCTTGCCGGCGGCATCGTTGTCGACCAGCAGATCGTTCTCCAGCGGGGCCGCCATCGAGATTTCGGGGTGGCGGTCGAGGTAGTGGTACACGCTTGTTGTGCCGCTCTTGGCGGAGCCGACTATCAGCAGATTGGGCAGCGAGGTGGCGGTGGGACGAGTCTTGGTCCGCATACCCGACCCAACGACATTGGGGTGCGTGAATTTGTGCCGTAGCGGGGCACATGGTCGCCGACCCCGGGCCGGCCGCGGGCGGAATGCGCCACCGGCGTCGTAAGACCGGCGCTCCGCAAACGTTGGTCTTGTGCGCCGATCGAGGTCGATCTCCTACTCAGCTCGATCGTCGAGCCATCGACGCCAACCCGACATGAACACCTCCAACACGAACGCCTCCACGGGCGACACCGCGCCGAGCGCCAAACACGGCAGCTACCGATCGGGCTTTGCCTTCGGGATCCTCAGCTTCGTTGCCGTAGCGGGGGTCACGCTCGTCTCGACAGTCGCGACCTCGCGCATCTACGGGATACGGATCATCGGGCAGTTCGCGCTGGTATCGGCGCCGGTGGCCGCGCTGTGGGTGCTGTCCACCGCCAAGGAGCAGGCGGCGCTGATCAAGGAGATCACGCAGCTGCCGACACGCCACCCACGCGTGACGCAGCTGTTCTCAGCCGTGTTCACGTTCTCCTCGACGCTCACGATCGTCATGTCCGCGCTCGGCGCGCTCGTGTCGTGGTGGGTGTTCCGTGGACCGCTGCACCACCCCGACCTTGTGACCCCGACGTTCGTGAGCCTTGCCGGCTACGCGCTGGTGACCAACACCGCGTGGAATGTGGACTCGGTCTTCTCGGCGTTCGTGGCCGGACGCCAGCTTTTTTGGGTGCGCCTGCATGAAGCGGTCAGCTTCTTCATAATCGCCGTGGCGATCGGCCTCGGGTGGCGCACCATCTGGGGCTTGGTGATCGCAACAATCGGCTCCTCGGTGACGGGGCTCGTGCATCGCATGATCGCGGTGCGGCCGTTCGTGCGGCTGCGTCTCAGCCTGGCCGAATACCGCGTGGGTCTACGTGAGCTCCCGGGCCTACTGAGCTTCGGGCTGAAGATCACGCCGGGATCGATCGCGCAGGGCGTGTCCCAGCAGGCCGGGGTGTGGGCGATCGGCGCGATCGCGCCGGTGACGGTCGTCGGCGCGTACAGCCGCGCCCTGACGATCCCCCAGCGCCTGCAGCAGGTCAACGTGCGGATCGTGGAAGTCCTCTATCCCACGCTCGTTGGGCGACGAGCGAAGGGCGACGGTCACGGGTTCGACCGCGCGCTGATCGACTCGGTGCGCTACGGCCTGGTCGGGATGCTGCTGTTCGCGGCGGTGCTGGGAGGCGCGGCGCACTCGCTGCTGCTGATCTTCGGGCCGGGCTTCAGCGACGCTGCCCCGGCGCTGGTCCTGCTGCTGCTGTTCCCGGCGCTGACGTCGATGACCGCGACGCAAACGCAGGCGTTGTGGGCGATCGGGCGACCGGGGCTGACGAGCTTCATCTCGTTCGCGCGGCTGGCGGTCACACTGGGCCTGACCGTGGCGCTGACCCCCAGGATGGGCGTCACCGGACCTGCGCTCGCGCTGATCGTGGGATACCTCGTGGTGGTGGTGTGGAACACGGTGTCGATCCATCCGACGCTCGCGCGACCGATCCACGCGACCTGGCCCCTGCGCGAGCAGCTCGCGCTTGTGGCGGCCTATGCGACGGGCTACGCGGGTGCAAACGTAGTCGAGCACGCTGTCCCGTCCACGCCCGGACTGCTGCTCGCGCTCGTCGCCGGCACCCTGACCTACGCTGCGGCATTCCTCGTTCTCGGTGGCATCAACGAGCGCGATCGGCATCGGATTGGAAGTGCCGTGGTCCAGGCTCGTGCATGGCGTGAGCGCCGGAAGGGCTCACAGGACAACGCGGCCGTCCACGGCTCTCCAGATGCCGCGGATCGGCTCAACGGCTCCGCGGCAAGCCGCACGGAGCAGGAGGGCCTGGATCGTCTGGAGCTGGAGGTCGAAGCGGTCGAGTAGCGCCCTGCTCGGTGGGCCGGCCGTTGCGAGCCTTCGAAAGTCTTTACGTGGGACGTGGCCCCTGGTAACTTGTCCTACCTGCTGTACCCATCAGTGCTCGATGTGGCCAGGATATTGACGTTCCCAAGCGATTGGTCAGGCTCGATCGTCCTATGCAGCCATCAACCATGGCCCGAACTCAATCCTCCAACGGCCTTGCGCCAGCGCCCGGATTGGACGAGGAGGCATTCAGGTACTTCCCCTATGGCCTGGTGGTGGTGGACAGCGATGGCAGGATCAGGTCTCACAACCTCGAGGCAACGAGGCTGATCGAAGCTCGCGGACCATCCGCTGAGCCGCTCACGTGCTGCGGGCTGCTGGGCTGTCGCAATCCCGATGCGGTGCTCGCGAGCACCTGCGTCACGGAGGCGGCGCTCAGATGCAAAACGGCCATTCCCGAGGTCCGCGTGGACATCAACACGGCGGCCGGGCTCAAAGCCTTCTGGGTGACGGCGGCTCCGCTCAGCGAGACCGACGACGCCTCCTACGTGGTGCTGCAACTGCGTCCGGGCAGCACCAAGGACCGGCGCAAACGGACAGACCCGCACTGGATGAGCGCACCGACCCTGCGCATCCAGTCATTCGGGCGGCTGACCGTGGAATCCGCGGAGGGTCAGATCGGGGGGAGCTGGCTGGATCAACGCACGGGGCAGCTGCTCAGGTACCTGGTGGCGGAGCGCCATCGCTACGTGCACATCGACGAGATAGGCGAGAGCGTGTGGGCCGACGCGGACTTCGCGATCGCCAACAGCGTCCGCTACTACATACACACGCTGCGGCGCAAGCTCGAACCCCAGCGCGACAAACGCGCACCGTCGATCTTCATAGCCTCACGCGCCGGAACCTACCGTCTCAATCTCGACCACGTCAAGGTGGACGCGGACGAGTTCGAAGCGCGTGTGTCCGCAGGTCTCGCTGCCGTTGACAGCGATCCGGAGCTGGCCGCCACCGAACTGGAACAGGGGCTGACACTGTACAGAGGAGACTTCCTGGCGGACCTTCCGTATGTCGATTGGGCGATACCCGAGCGCCATCGCCTGCACGACATGGCGTGCATCGCTTTGCGCAAGCTGACCGACATCCACCTGAGCACGCCGATGCCAGCCAGCGCGATGCGCCATCTGGAACGGCTCGCCACGATGCAACCATATGACGAGAAGGTACACCGGGAGTTGATGGAGCTCGACATTGCGTTGGGCCATCGCAGCGATGCCGTCCGACGCTACAACTCACTACGCACTAGAATGCGCCGAACCTTTGGACATGACTTGGATTTCACCCCAGCAGATCTCGCAACTCCTCAGTCCCAGCGGCCCGCGCAGGCCTGAGGAGTCCCCCGCGCCCAGACGACTAGTCCGTAGTTCAATCTCTGTCGGCGTGAACTCTCGCGTCACCCGGACGTTGAGAGATATGTGCGTGTGGTTCGAGGGGGTCCAATCGTGAGCAGACGGTCAGCCCAACCCGTTCCCCACGGGCAACCGCGAGAGCTCGTGGTGCGCGTCGAGGGCTTCGCCCACGACGCGCTGATAGAGGAATCCAGCCAGCTGGGGGTCCCAGCTGACGAGCTTGCTGTGTTCGCGATCCTCTACTACCTCGCCGATCTCGACAGCGACCGGATCGCCCGCCGCATCCCAACGACGCCACAGCGCTCACCGGGAACAGTGCTCGAGGGTCTGCAAGCCCTCACTCAGGCACACGACCGCGATACGAGAGACCAGGCCGACGTCAGGGACCAAGCGTGACTGGAGCGGCCCCTCGATCGATCAGCTCGGCTCTCAGCGCCTTGCGTCCGCGATGATGCAGACCGTGAATTGATCCCTCGGTCTTGCCCGTTCGCGTCGCGATCTCGCTGGGCGAGAGGCCCGCGACATGGCGCAGCACGAGCACCTCGCGTTGCTCGTAGGGGAGCGTGGCAAGAGCTTCCTTGAGGTCATCGACGCGCCCCCTGCCGGAGATCTCCCCATTAAGCGGAGTATGGTCTCTGACCTCCTCGACAGGGACCAGTCGCTGCGCGCGAATGTGGTCGACGGCCACGTTGCGAGCGACTCGCAGCATCCACGCAAAGAACGGCACGTCGCGCTCTTGGTACTTGCCGATCACGCGCAGCAGCTTCGCGAACACGTGCTGGGTGACGTCCTCGGCTTCGTGATGGTCGTGGACGATGCTGCGCACGTAGCCATAGATGTTGTCGGCATAGCGCGCGTAGAGAAATCCAAAAGCCTCCCGATCGCCGGCCTGAGCTCGCTTGACGGCCGCCGACACCATCCGTGTGTTGAGATCCTCGCTGGGTCCTTTCAACGAGTCCGCTGGATCGACGTGCGACTCACATTCGCCTGTCTCGCCAGCTCCTTCCTGCGCCCTGAGAACTGATGCCATTGATGCATCTCCCTTGTTTCTCGCCCTACCCGTCCATGGTCTCCCTGCCCGTCCGTGGGAAGGAGTCTCGAGAAACCCAAGCCGACCGATGTTGCGCTCATGTTTATATCCGAATTTAATCGGTATTAGTCGACTATTTCGTCTGCCGGACTAGATCGTTTGGGACGTCGAATCCCAGCCACCGATCCCCGGAAACGTCGGGCTGAAGCGAGCTCAACGTCGAGCTGAAACGAGCTTGTCGACGTCAGGCTGCGCTGACGCGGCGGCGCTCTATGCCGGCATACGATGGCCGCCGCTCGCGGCGACGGTCAACACGCAGCACCGGGCCGACTGACCGGCCCACCCCGCGCAGCACAAACGCATCGCGCGAAGCGCTGTAACGCAATACAGGCCTGAGCAGCAAGAGCCAACGCGATGCGACATACCGGCGTGAACGTTGTTGCGTGCGCATCGGGCTCCTTTCACCGTGTTGAATCAGGCTAATCCTACCGCCTATCGGACATTTGCGACAGGCAGGCGCTTGCGCACAGGTGAACAGCTATCCACGACGTGCACACACACGCCGTCGATCCGCGCTCAACCAGTGCGCTCCCTGAACGGCTCCTCCGCACCCAAAGTGCCCGGCCCGGAGAGCTCAAACGCGCTGTGCAGAGCCTGCACCGCGCGCTCCACCTGCGCGCGCGCGATCACACACGAGATCTTGATTGGGGAGGTGGAGATCATCTCGATGTTGATGCCCTCATCGTTGAGCACGCGAAACACCTTCGCCGCCACACCGGGATGGGAGCGCATGCCGGCGCCGACGATCGACACCTTGCCCATCTCCTGCTGGGTGCGCACGCTGGCAAACACTTCGTCTGTCATCGGGTGCAGCGCCGCGGTGGCCACCTGCAGGTCCTCGTGGGGGACGGTGAAGGAGATCTCCGCGTTGCCGCCCGCCGAGGTGGGGACGTTCTGGTCGATCATGTCCACGTTGACGTTGGCGTCGGCCATCGCCTCGAATATGCGCGCGGCCACGCCCGGTTCGTGGCGGACCCCGATCAGCGTGATCATCGAATCCGACGTCGAGTGGGTGACGGCTGTGATGAGGGGTCTCTCGGGGTTGTCCATGCTCTCTCCTTCCGACACCACAACGGTGCCGGGACTGTCGTTGAACGATGAGCGGCAGTGGATGCGCACCATGTGATTGCGCGCATACTCCACCGAGCGCAGCTGCAACACACCGGCGCCGGAGGACGCCATCTCGAGCATCTCCTCAAACGACACGGTCGGCAGCTTGCGCGCGTTGGGCACGATTCGGGGGTCGGCGCTGAACACCCCATCGACGTCGGTGTAGATCTCACATTCGCGCGCGCCCAGCGCGGCGGCGACAGCGACAGCGGTCGTATCGGAGCCGCCGCGGCCCAGCGTGGTGACGTCGTCGGTGGTGGACACCCCCTGAAAGCCGGCCACAAGCACGATGTGGTCCTGCTCCAGGGCGGCACGCACGCGGTCGGCACGCACGTCGAGAATGCGCGCCTTGGTGTGGGAGGTATCGGTCACGATCCCCGCCTGGGAGCCGGTCAGCGAGATCGCGCGGTGGCCGAGGTCGTTGATGGCCATCGCGCACAGCGCGCAGGAGATGCGCTCGCCGGTGGACAGCAGCATGTCCATCTCGCGCGGCGCGGGTACCGCGGAGACCTCCTCGGCCATCGCGATCAGCTCGTCGGTGGTCTTCCCGCGCGCGGACAGCACCGCCACCACCGAGTAGCCCGACTCGCGCTTCTCGACGATGCGCGCGGCGGCGCGCTTGATGCGTTGCGCGTCGGCGACAGAGGTGCCGCCGAACTTCATGACCACGATTTCAGGCACGCTCGCCACTCTAAGCCGAGGCTACAAAGACCGTCGCCCGGCCAGCGCCTTGCCGAGCGTGACCTCGTCCGCGTACTCCAAATCGGAGCCCACCGGCAGGCCGGAGGCCAAGCGTGTGACCGTCAGTTGGGGCGCGCGGCGGCGCAACTCCTCGGCGATGTGCAGCGCCGTGGCTTCGCCGGTGGTGGTGGGGTTGGTGGCCAACACCACCTCGCGCACGACCGGCGCGTCCGATGGGCCGGCCGTGTCGATGCGCGCGTAGAGCTGCTCGATCTTGAGGTCCTCGGGCTCGATGCCGTCAATCGGAGACAACGCGCCCCCCAGCACGTGGTAGAGGCCGTGGTATTCGTGGGTGCGCTCCATCGGGATCACGTCGCTGGGCTCCTCCACCACGCAGATCGCGCTCGTGTCGCGACGCGGGTCCTGGCAGATCCGGCAGCGTGGTTCGTCGGCGAGGTTGAAGCACACCTCGCACAGCCCCACCTTGTCCTTGACCTCGCGGATCGCCTCGGCGAGCCCCAGCGCTTCCTGCTCGGACGCGCGCAGGATGTGGAAGGCCAGCCGCTGCGCGGTGCGGTTGCCGATGCCGGGCAGCTTCGACAGCTCAGTCACGAGCCGCTGGATGGGGGGAGCGTAGGAGCTCAACGTTCGTCAGTTGTCCATGCCCGCATTTTTGGCGGCCACCCGCGGGCGGATGAAATTGGTGAGCGTGGCGTTGTACGCACTTTTTGGACCCATAACACTTCATTTTGTAAAGTGTTATGGGTGCGGTTTTTTGAAAAACACCGCCGCCCCTCCCGATCTCCCATCAGAGCCCCGGCAGACCCAGCCCGCCGAGCGCGCCGGGGTCGAGGCCACCGGTGACCGAGCCCATCCGCTTCGACGCCAGCTCCTGCGCGGAGCGCAGCGCCTCGTTGGTCGCGGCCAGCACGAGGTCGCACAGCATGTCCACGTCCTCGGGATCCACCGCGGCGGGGTCGATCTTCACCGAGCTCACCTCCAGGCCACCGGTGACGGTCACCGTCACCATCCCGCCGCCCGCCGAGGCCTCCACGGTCTCGTGCAGAAGCTCCTCCTGGGCGGCCTCCATGTCGTGCTGCATCTTCTGCACCTGCTTCAGCATCTGCTGCATATTGGGTTGCTGTTTGCCCGGTTGCGGTCTGCCTGGTTGCTGTCGTCGCTGTTGAGCCATCACTCGCCTTTCTGCTGCGTTAGCCAGTCCTCGGGGAGCTCCTCCGCATCGAGCTCCGCCATCAAGCGTGCCATGACCTCCTCCTCGGTGGGCACGCGGCCACCGGGCCCCTCCGAGGAGGGAAGATCCTCGCGCAGCTCAAACGCAACGCGGTAGCGCCGGCCGCTGAGGCGCCGCAGCGTGTCGATCAGCATCGTGCGATTGTCGGGATCCTCGGCCTTGCGCTTGTGAAAGGCGGCCGTGGGAGGAAACGCGAGCACCAGTTCCTCATCGGTGAGCATCGCCGGCACCGCCTCGCTGAGCACGGCACCCAGCAGTTCGTGCTCAGCACGCACCGACTCGTGCACCGCCGGCCACAGCGCGTCGAGATCGCCAGGGAGCGGCGCCTCGGCGACGGCCACCGCCGGACGGGGCTCGGACTCCTCCGGCGCGCGCTCAGCCTCATGGGACTCCTCGAGGGCGGGTGCCGTGGCACTCACCACCACAGGCTCGGCCGCGGCAGCGGTCGTGGCGGACGCCTCCGCGGTCACGCTGGACGGAGCCTGCTGCGCACCAGACACGGCTGGACTCACAC